>DATJFH010000246.1:0-17944 GCA_035495815.1 Bryobacteraceae bacterium | reverse complement strand
AACGGTCTGCTCTTACCCATCCGCCGGACCTTCGACCAATACGCGAATGTTCGCCCTGCAATCCTATATAACGGCGTTACTTCTCCTCTTGCCAATCGCCAGGGAGGAGATATCGATATGGTGATCGTCCGGGAAAATACGGAAGGGGAGTACGCCCAGGTCGGCGGCTTCGTCTATCACCATCAACCCGACGAGGTGGCGATTCAGACCTCCGTGTTCACCCGCCGGGGCGTCGAGCGGATCATCCGGTTCGCCTTCGAGTTGGCGGTTCGACGCAACAAAAAACGTAAAGTGACCTCAATCACGAAATCCAACGCCCAAGGCTATGGAATGGTCCTCTGGGATCGCACATTCAAAGCCGTTGCCGGTGAATTTCCGGAAATCGAGACGGAATCGCTTCTCGTTGACGCCGCCGCTATGAACTTTATCCGGCGTCCACAGACCTTTGACGTCGTGGTCGGCTCGAATCTGTTCGGCGACATCCTCAGCGACATCTCCGCCATCATCGTCGGGAGCATGGGCCTCGCGCCCAGCGCCAATATCGATCCACTGCGCCGTTTCCCGTCCATGTTCGAACCTGTCCATGGTTCTGCTCCGGATATAGCCGGTAAAGGCCTCGTGAACCCCATGGCGACGATCATGAGCGCGTCCATGATGCTCGATCACCTCGGGCTGGCCCAGGCTGCGCAGGATATCGATCAGGCCATCGCCAAAGCGCTTGCCTCCGGACGCGCCAGAACAGCCGACTTGGGCGGCTCGGCAAGCACGCGCGAAGCCGCTGACGCCGTTCTCGACGCTCTTTAGCTTCGGGCTGACCACTTCATGCCGCCTCCTGAATAGCGCCCCTGAGGGTCTGGAGGCCTTCACGTATCGTAGGGTAGCGGAGCCTCCATCCCAGTTCCTGTTTGGCGGCTGCATTCGAAAGCAGCAGCCGCGCCGACAGGAGATCGACCAGCAGGGGCGCCGTTAGCCGGACGAGCCAGCCGGGCGCCCGCTTGACCCGACGCGCTCCGGCGGCCTGGACCAACAGATCCAGAAACGACTCCAGTTTCACCGGTTCATCGTCCACCACGTTGTAGCTGACGGACGGGGACGGTTTCTCGATGGCCGCAATAATCGCCGATATGGCGTCATCGATGTGAACGAAAGGGCTGAGGCCCGTCAAGCCGCGTGGCGCGAACAACCAGCCGGCTCTCGCCTGTTGGATCAGCATTCGCGTGGCAGGCGCCTCCGGACCGTAGAGAAATCCGATCCGCAGCGCCACCGTTTCCATCTGCCGTGTGTCGCGCGCAGTTCGGAGTTGATCCTCCATGGAGCGCAATGCCAGAGCGCCTTCCCGGAAGGCGCCGTTTCCCGCCGGAGGCAGCGGCTCGCGTTCTGTTGCGCGGTGTGTGAATGTTGCCGCGCCGTAAACGCCCGCGAAGGATTCAGCCACCATCCTCCGGACTCCTGCCTCGATCGAACCGCGGAGCAGGTTTGCCGTCCCCACAATGCGCAGTCTGTTGGTTGGACGTAGTCCTCTGGGCCGCGGAGCGCCGCCTGCCGGCAAGGCTGTCAGAAGATGGATGACCTGCTCGGGCCGCGCGTCCAGGATTGCCGACCTCATGCGCTCAGCATCCATCGCGTCGCCGATGACGCCCCGGACGCCCATCGCTTCGAGTGCGCGTACGCCGGCAGGCGTTCGCGTCAACCCGACGAGCTCATGTCCGCGAGCGATCAATTGCCGGACCAGAGGACGGCCCAGCGTGCCAGTCGCGCCGGCTACGAAAATCTTCATTTTTCCTCCCTAATAAATGGGACGAAATATGGGGTGGAAATTCTTCAAAAAATCTCGCGATGGCAGGGCCGGATTGGGAACGCGCGGCGGCCGGGTTTAGTGCTGATGATGGGCGTGAGATCCGGTGGGGATAACGCACCCGATCTCCGACACCGCGCAGCCGACATGTTCGAACTGAACCGTAGTATGCCGGATGGAGAAGCGATCGCAGAGCATATTGTTGAGCCTTTGCAGTATGCGGTCGCTGGCGGATGGAGGGACGTCCTCAATGACTGCATGGCAGCTCAGGGCGTGAGTGCTGGACCCCAGACTCCAGATATGCAGGTCGTGAACTTCGAGCACCCCCGGCACCTCACGAATGGCGGATATCACGGTCTGCAGCTCCAAACCGCGAGGCAAGCCTTCGAGCAGGATATTGAGCGATTCGTTCACGATGTCCCAAGCCGTCCAGACGATCAAAGCGCCAATCGCCACCGACAGCGCCGCGTCGATCCATAGCCAGCCGGTGTAAAGGATGACAATCGCTCCAGCCACGATCGCCACCGACCCAAGCGCGTCGCCCAGCATGTGCACGAACGCGCTTCGCACGTTGATATCGCGGCTCCTGGCGGACCACAAACCCCACATCACGCCGCCGTTCAGAAAAAGGCCGAGAATCGAGACGGCGATCATGATGTTTTCCTGCACCGGTTCGGGATGCCGGAAGCGGTGATAACTCTCGTAGAAAATCCAAACAGAAAGCGCCACCAGCGTAAGGGCATTCACGAAAGCCGCGAGCACGCCTGAACGATGATATCCGTAGGTTTTTACTTCGTTGGCGGGTTTGGATTGAAGGTAGAAAGCAAACCACGTAAAAACAAGAGCGAAGGCGTCAGTCAGATTATGGCCGGCGTCGGAGAGCAGCGCCAGACTGCCTGCTTTAATACCGGCGACAAATTCAATTAAAACAAACAGTACTGTAGCGAGCGTAGACCACTTGAGAATCCGGCCCGTACCCTCATGGTGACAATGAGCGCCAGGGGCATGCGAATGCATCTATCTCTATCTTACCGCGGGCCAGCGGACTTGGCCAGAATTCCGCAAGGGCGCAGAGCCAGGATGGAGCCCGGACTGTGCCGGGCTCCATGCACTCTCGTCTGATTACTTATTCTTGTTCTTGTCCTTCTCGGGCCGATCCGCCTGTATCTTGTCCTTTGCGCGATTCTCGATCGGTTTGTTCCGTTCCTCATGAGGTGAATAGCGTGTCAACGCGGCGATCAATTCGCTTGCTTCTTGAGGCGGGTTCATGGCCTTACCCAAGATGTCCTTGTTGTGTAGCTTTTGCCCGTAGAGGTCCCGATTCGCATCCGAATCCGCCCGCAGAGTGGCGCCGGTCAGCGCTACTCCGGCAAAAAGCCCCTTTGCGCGCGACCACGAAAGAATTTCGGCCGACATTTGCGCATCTGTCAGCGCGGAGGAGTCTCTACCAACCGGTCCGGCAGCCACCGAAGCCTCCGCTCCCAATGTAAATTTGTCTTCCATCAGCCGGCGCATGCCCCGTTCGTTCATGACCAACATCACGACGTCGGTGCTCTGGGCCCCAATCTGTAATCCGACGCTTCCGCCCTCCATTTTCACCGCGGCCGGAGCACCCCATCCCCCGGCGGTCCTGCAAAGCGCGAATCCGGAGCCGTACTTGCCTCCGACAATGAATGCGGCCTTCTTTAAACCGGGTACTATAATCGCGCAGTGGGCCTTGTCCAGCAGGTCACGGGGAATTCCTTTGTCCGGAGTGGACATGATTTCGTTAAAAACCTGTGTCGCATCCCTGAGCCTTTCCTGGCCGGAATCCGCGGCAGGCAGTTTCAGGGCCGATAAAAACAACAGTGGTACTGCAGCTACAGCTAAACGCATGTTTTATTCCCCCACTGCGTCAAGTGCAATTGGATTTCCAACCGATAGCGCAATCCCTCATCGACCACGCGGCCGAATGGTGGCCGTACCACGACCCAGGGCGACCCGGCGGTCATCGCATTGATCTGCGCCCCATTCGGCGGCCGGAAGTTTGCCGGGCTCCTTCATCTGCTCGCATGTTACAAAAGACGTGTGGTGATCCGCGACGCTTCCGAGCAGGATCTGGCTGCGATCGCCGGTATCCAGGCGGCCGCCCCGGAAGCGTCCCAGTGGAATCCGGGTGATTATCTGCTGTACGATTGCCGCGTGGCTGACGACGGAGAGGTCGCGGGATTCGCCGTGGCCCGCCGCGTCGCGGAAGGAGAGTGGGAGATCCTGAATCTTGCAGTGGCGCCGGAGAAGCGGCGCCGCAGCGCCGGCAGACGATTATTGAGTGACATGCTGGCGCGTCATCCGGGAGTGTTTTTTCTGGAAGTCCGCGAATCCAACGCCGCTGCCGTGCGGTTCTACGAAGTCATGGGATTTCGAGCCGTTACGAAAAGATTTCAGTACTATGCCGACCCGGTCGAGGCGGCTATTGTCATGAAGCTTCTTTCATGCTAACTTTTGGTTGACGGCCGGCGCGGCCGCCACTTCAAATGAACGAAGTGAAGATTACCCACCGAACGGTTCCCTCAGCATCCTACAACGCAAAATCCAAACCGGCTCGGCGCGGCAACCTCACTCGAGGAGGAACTGCCCAAAATGGATCTACAACAAGAAGAATTGAGAGCGCATCTGATGGCGACTGACGACGAGTACCGCCGTTTAGCCGCTGAGCATTCCAACTACGCAAAGAAGTTGGACCAGTTGGAAGCTCTTCCGCATTTGTCGGCGGATGAAGAGATGGAGGAACATCGACTCAAGAAGATGAAACTTCGACTCAAAGATCAGATGGAAGCGATCGCGAGTCGTTCGCGTTCGAGCCAGATGGCTTAGACCATCGGGTGCGCTGAACAGGAATCAATCGGAGGGCCCGGTCTGTGTGACAGATCGGGCCCTTTTGCTTTGACAGACCATGGAAGACGAGCCGATTTCCATTCCGATCACCGACACGCTGGATCTGCATACCATCGCCCCGCGGGATGTGAAAGCGGCCGTGGAGGCGTACCTCGAAGAGGCCGGGAGGTTGGGTCTCACGGCGCTCCGAATCATTCATGGCAGGGGCATCGGGGTCCAGCGGGAAATCGTGAGAAGCGTGCTGGCAAAGAGCGAGTCGGTGGCAGCTTTTGGGGATGCGCCCGGGGAGGCAGGCGGATGGGGCGCGACCGTGGTGACGCTGAGCTCGAGCGGAGCGCGTTAGAATCGCTTATCTCGCCTTGCTCCAGTCGGGTCCGCGGTACCCTTTCCGGGCGCTGACTGCATACAACAGGCCCAGCGCAGCCAGCAGTCCGAGGAGCGTCTTTCCCGCCAGTTCGTTCGGCGGCATCACCAGCATCACGCAGATGAATCCCGCATACAGGATGGCTACCAGGTTGAGCGGCCCTCCCCATCGGCCGAGCGACCAGACCGCCGCCTGCGGCCAGTCTGATTTTCGCAGACGTGCGCGGTAGGCGAACACGATTGGAATCGTGTAGGCGACGTACAAGGCAACAGTACTGAGTGAAGTGACGATGGGCACGGCGCCGCTCCAGAGCATGGCGGCGAATGCGGCGGCTACGATGCTCCAGATCGACGGAGCCGGCGCGCCGTGGCTGGCATTGATGCGGCGCAGGACGCTCGCGAAAGGCGTGCCCTGATCCCGGGCAAGCGAGTACACGGCCCGGGAAGCGGATGTAATGGCAGACAGTCCGCAGAACCACATGGCCATCGCAGCCAGGCCGGACATGGCGGCGCCGATTCGAGCTCCGAGTCCGGACTGCATGATGGCGATCACCGCGGGAACCGGCTGGCCCTGCGCGTCCTTGGCCTGCAGCACTGCCGGGATGCTGGGGATCGCCGCCGTAAGCGCGATCAGCAGCACATATCCGGCAACCCCGGAGACCGCCACCGAGAGCACCACGCCCCAGGGAGCCTGCCGGCGAGGATCCGCCGTCTCTTCCGACATGTGGGCCGAGGCGTCGAAACCTGTGTAGGTCCACTGCGCCTGCAACAAGCCCAGCGCGAACGCCCACCAGTACGGGGAGCGCTGATTGCTGTTCACCGCTTCGAACAGAAACGAGAACGGCTGTTTCGGCGCGAAAATGAACAGCGCCAGCGCCACTGCGGCCACGCCCAGGATGTGGACCGTCACGCTCAGGTCATTCAGAATCGCCACCATCCGGACGCCGTAATGATTGAGCAGACCCTGGGTGAGAAGAATGAATCCGAAAGCCGCCAGCAGGTTGGCCGGCGAGGAAGACACGCCGAGCAGCGGCAGGATGAACTGCGCGCAGCTGTAATCGATTCCAGCCAATGCGGCGATCAATCCGATGATGTTGAACCATGCCACCAGCCATCCCCATCCGGGACCGGCCAGATCGGCGGCCCAGTGGTACATCGCGCCCGAGGTCGGATAGGCCGAACACAGCTCCGCCATGCTGGCGGCCACAATCAGGGTGAACAGGGTGGCGACCGGCCAGCCCAGCGTCATCTCCAGCGGACCGCCCATCTCCAGACCGTAGCCGAACAGCGTCACCGCGCCCGTCAGAATCGAGATGATGGAGAACGAGACGGCGAAATTCGAGAACCCGCCCATCTCGCGGAGCAATTCCTGGGCGTAGCCGAAGTGCGCCAGGTCGGCTGCGTCGCGCGAGCGGGTCTTATCAGAGGCTGACTTCTTCACCCAGGTGCTTGCCGATCGCCTTTTCCAGTAGCGCTTTCAGTGAGTCCCGCGATTCGCCGTGTACGAAAGAGTTCTGCACGACGTCCCAGTCGAGCTTGTAGCTCCGGTTATTCGCCGATACCCAGATCTGGCGCACCGGCGTGTTGGGGCTGATCACGAATTTGGCGGGAGGATCCTCGAATTCGACGCCCAGCGCTCCGGCGTTGAAGTCCACTTCGAATCCGTAATCGTCCGAAGCGGCGATCAGGTCGCGGTTGAGCGAGGCCAGCGCCTCATCGGCCCGTCGCTTGAATTCCTGCTCGTCAATCATTTCCGCCATTCTCCTTCAGAAGCCCCGCAGGCTGACGCCGGCGAAAGCCAGTGTCATCCCGATCATCACCACCACCGTAATCCAGACCACCAGGTTATACAATCGGGAATTTACCCAATTCTTCATCAGGTCCCGCTTGTTGACCAGCAGCACCATGAAAATCAGCACCACCGGCAGCAGCACTCCGTTGATCACCTGCGAGACCAGGATCATGCGGATCAGCGGAAAGCCCGGAAGCAACACCGAACCCGCGCCCAGCACGATGAGCAGCGTGTAGAGCCAATAAAAAATCGGAGCTTCGCGAAAGCGCTTGTTGACGCCGGACTCGAAGCCCAGCCCCTCGCACACGGAGTACGCCGTGGACAGGGGCAGGATGCAGGCGGCGAACAGCGAGGCGTTGAACAGGCCGGCCGAGAACAGCAGGAACGTGTATTGTCCGAACGGCTTCAGGCCTTGGGCGGCTTCGGTGGCGTCGGTGATGTCCTTGGGACCGTATTTCCAGATGGCCCCGGCACAGGCCACGATGATGAAGAACGCGATCACCGACGTCATGATGCATCCCACGATCACCTCCAGCCGCGATTCGCGGTACTCCTTCGTGGTGACGCCCTTTTCCACGACGGCCGATTGCAGGTAGAACTGCATCCAGGGCGCGATCGTGGTCCCCACCATGCCGATGAGCATGTAAATGTACCCCCGGTCCAGCATCAGCACCGGACGGACGCTGTAGATGGCGGCTTCCTTCCAGTCCGGCTGCACCAGCACGCCGGAAATGACGTAGGCGATATAGACGATGCAGGCGAACAGGAACACCTTTTCCACACTCTGGTAATTCCCTTTGACCACCAGCAGCCACACGGCGGCGGCGCCGATGGGAACCGAGATGTAGCGGGTGAGGTGAAACAGCTCCAGGGCCCCTGCAATGCCGGCGAAGTTGGCCATGATATTGGTGAGGTTTACCAGCAGCAGCAGCGACATGACGAAAAACGTGATCCGGAGCCCGAATTCCTCGCGGATCAGGTCGGACAGGCCCTTGCCGGTCACCGCCCCCATGCGGGAGCACATCTCCTGCGTCATGATCAGGACGATGGTGATCGGCAGCAGCGTCCACAGCGGCAGATAACCCCAGCGGGCGCCGGCCTGGGAATAAGTGATGATGCCGCCGGCGTCGTTGTCCACCACCGCGGTGATGAACCCCGGGCCGAGAATTCCCAGGAAGACGGCGATGCGGTACCGCAGCCGGCTCAGCATGACGGCGCACCGCCAGTCACTTGTTCCTCAACACGGAGATGATTTCGTCAGCGGTGATTACGCCCGCCAACCGGCCCTCTTCATCGGTGACGGGGAGGGCCAGCAGATTGTACTTGTCGAAAAGCTCGGTGACGCGGTCCCGGGTTTCATCCACCGGCGCCTGAATGAGGGTGTCCGCCGACATCTCTCGCAAAGGGGTGGACTCGGAGGCTACGAAGAGGCGGGCCAGCGGGACGGCGCCGCTCAGCTTGCCGTCCGGATCGATCAGGAACAGGGTATTCAGATTCTCGAGCAGGTCTTCGTTGCCGCGGAGCGCGGCCAGCGCGTCGGCTATGCTTCCGCTCACCGGCAGGGCGATGTACTCGGTATTCATCATGCCGCCGGCGGTGTTTTCCTTGAACTCGAGCAGCTCACGAACTTCGGATTTCGGCTCGCTCTCCATCTCTTCCAGAATCTCCTGGGATGCGGCTTCTTCCATCTCGGCCAGGACGTCGGCTGCTTCGTGCGGCCACATCTCTTCCACGATGTCGGCCGCTTTTTCGGTTTCGAGCGATTCCAGAATGCTGGCCTGCATCCTGGGGTCGACCTCCGAGAGCGCTTCCGCCGCCACCTCGCTGTCGAGCGTTTCGAAGATCGCCTCACGGCTGTCCGGGCTCAACTCCTCGACGATGTCGGCCAGGTCGGCCGGATGGATCTGTTCCAGGCTGGCGTGCGAAATATTGAGCCGCAGGCGGCGCTGCGGATCGGGCTCGACGATATTGCACAATTCCCAGCGAATCGAGTTGGGTGGAATCGGGCTCTGCAGCCGCCGGATCCAGCGCTTCGGTATCACGTTCTGGAAGAGCCGGCGAAAGATGCTGCGGATGCCCACGTCCACTTCGAGCACGCGCAGGGAATCGTGCCCATTGTCGCGCCGGACCTCGAAGGTGACGTCATTGACGCGCACTACTTTACGGCCGTTGACGTCGATGATCTGCTGATCCAGCAGATCGCGGCAGATCCGCAGCATGTACTCGTCGTCGTGGTAAGGGAGCAGGACTTCGTCGCTGAGTCGGATGCCGTCGAGCGAAATGGATTGGATCTGGTCGTGACGGACGGTAAGCCACGTCGCCCCGGCGCCGATCATGAACCGGTCCACGCGGAAAGGATCGACGAGCGGCACCACTGCGCTGTCCCGGACACGCCCGATGCGGCGGCCTTTCAGATCGTAAACCGGCGAGCCGAGTAATTCGGTAAGAAACAGCAGGGTTTCCGGCATCGAAAAACGTCCGAGTTGGATGCACCTCGTGAGCGCCGGGACGCTTTCGATACAAACGGGAGCTGCTGTGCGCTCTACATGAGTGTCCTTTCCCACTATGACTCATCCGGCGCCGAAGCCGCAACTATTTTTGGCTCCCTTCGCTGAAATTTTGATGTATTGAGGGAGGGCTTCCGCCTGACTTGCCGCGCCGGGTAAAACATTTTCCGAAGCCGGGTGAGCGCCCAATCGGAAGGCGCCTTTTCAATTCGCCCGCCGGCGCGGGCCGCTGCGGCGCCCATCCCAGACTACGCTACGATGATCAGGACATGCGCATTCCGCTGCCGGTCATTGTCGCATACTGTTCCGGGTTCGCCCTCCAGGCCCAGCCGCGTCAAAATCGCCCCCGCGGAACCGCTGACGCCGTCAGCGACGGCGCGGCTATCTTCGATACGAAGTGCGCGGGCTGTCACGGTAAGGAGGGACGCGGCGGCCAGGCCCCGGACCTTCATCGGAGCCGCCTCGTCATCGGAGATTCCGGTGCGAGGCTCCTGGCGGTGATTCAGAAAGGTATCCCCGGAACCGAGATGCTCGGATTCGTGCCGGACGAAGCGCAGGCGCGGCAGGTCGTTGCGTATCTCCATAGCCAGACGCGGCCCGGCGCCGGCCCCCCGGTGGCGGGCGATCCGGCCCGCGGGAGCCGCGTCTTCGACCAATCCGGCTGCTCCCGCTGTCACATCGTGTCCGGCCGCGGGGGCGCTCTCGGACCCGATCTCAGCAGCATCGCGCTGCAGCTGCCGGCGGCGCGGATCCGCGAATCGATCGTCGATCCGTCGGCGTATGTGGCCGATCGCTACCGCACGATCACCGTCACCCTCGCCGGCGGCCGCACGATTACCGGCGCGCTGAAGAATGAGGACAACTTCTCTCTTCAGATCATGCAGCCCGACGGCGAGTACGCCCTCCTCGACCGGTCGGCGGTAGCCACGGAAAAGCGGGAGCCTCGCTCGCTGATGCCCGCCGATTACGCCCGCAAGCTATCCGCTTCCGACCTTCAGGACCTGCTGGCTTTCCTGGACCGCCTGCGCGCGCCCTATATCCGCTATGAAGCCACCTTCGCCAATCATTGAGATCTGCCTGCTGCTGATTTCGCTCGATCACACCGCGTTCGGCCAGCCGGTGGAGCCGCGCTATGCGAATTCGGCCGACTGGCTCACGTACGATCGCGACAACACCTCCCGCCGCTATAGCCCGCTGGCCGAAGTAGATACGCAAAGCGTGCCGCGCTTGCAGGTGAGTTGGGCCTTCCAATTCGTCCGCCTCCCGACCCGGACCGAAACCACGCCGCTGGTGCGCAACGGGATCATGTATCTTACCGTCGGCGGTGAAGAGGCCTACGCTCTCGACGCGCGAACCGGCCGCCCGCTGTGGAACTTCAATTACGCGCCTCCCAATCCCGATGGGCGCCGCACCAACTGGAACCGGGGTTTCGCTCTTTCCGGCGACCGCCTGTTCATGGCCACCAGCGACTGCAGCCTGCTGGCCCTCGACGCGCGCAACGGAAGTCTGCTCTGGCGCGTCCAGCTCGGCGATCCGGAGGATCGATACGGCACGACCGCGGCCCCGCTGATCGTCCGCAATCTGGCGCTGCTCGGCGTGCGCGGCGGTGACAGCGGTCAGGTGCGGGGCTCCATCCAGGCGTTCGACGTCGAGACCGGCAGGCGTGTCTGGAAGTTCGATACGGTGCCCGCGCCTGGAGAGCCGGGCTCGGAAACCTGGCCGGCGAATGACTCCTGGAAAGGCGGCGGCGCAGCCACCTGGACCATCGGCAGTTATGATCCGGAACTCGATCTCCTCTACTGGCCGACCGGAAATCCGGGACCCAGGGATTATGACGGCAGCGACCGGAAGGGCGACAATCTCTACTCCTGCTCACTCCTCGCTCTGCGGCCCTCGACCGGCAAGCTGGTCTGGCACTACCAGTTCTCGCCCCACAACCTCACCGATTGGGATTCGAATCAACCCGTCGTGCTGATTGACGCCGAATGGCAGGGCCGGCCGCGCAAGCTCATCGCCCAGGCGAATCGCAATGCCTTCTTCTATGTGCTCGACCGCACGGACGGAAAGCTGCTGCTCGGCAAGCCGTTCACGACCCAGACGTGGGCCAGGGCCGTCGGCGCGGACGGACGGCCGGAGCTGTTGCCGGGAGTCGAGCCCACCTCACGCGGGGTGAAGATCTGCCCGGACGTCCACGGAGGGACGAACTGGCAGGCGTCGTCGTACAGCCCTCAAACAGGCCTGTTCTACGTGGTGGCTCGGGAAGCCTGCGGAATTTACCACAAGACCGGTCCGCGTCCCGATCCGGATGCCGCCCAGCCGAAGCACTTACTGAAAGCGCTTGACCTTCGGACCGGCGAAGCCCGCTGGACGTTTCCGTTTGCAGGAAGCGGAGACGAAACCTTCGCCGGCGCAATGAGCACCGCCGGCGGGCTCGTTTTCTTTTCTACCCGCGAGGGACAGTTCATGGCCGCCGACGCCAAATCCGGAAAGCTGCTCTGGCACTTCAATACGGGCGGAACTATTCGAGCGTCTCCCATCACCTACCTGGTGGACGGAAAGCAGTACGTGGCCATTGTCAGCAAATCGGCTTTGTTTACTTTTTCATTGCCTTAAACCGCTCGCAGCGGAGTCCGGGGTTCTCATAACCGCTGCCCGCGCTGATGACGTCCATGGCGCCGCGTGCGGACTGGGGGAAGACCGGCAAAGCAGCCGCCCCTTATGGGATCGGAGCCTGAGCGGCTGTAGAATGACCTCAGACCCAATCGGATGAGCGATCGCTTTCTCTTCGCATTCGTAGACCCCAAAGATCCGTACATGACCGGTGAGGTCGCCGGCGAGGATCTGCCCGGCCCGATTCTCTCCATGCTGGCCGCGCGGGAGTTCGATACGCTTTTCTTGTTCCACACCCCAAAGACCGCGGGCAACGCCTCGGCCACCGCGGCTGAGGTAAACCGAGTCGCGCCGGGCTGCCGGGCGGTTCTCCACGAGCTGGCGATCGCCGATCCGAAGGATTACTCGGCTCTCATGAGGGCGCTGGGGCGCAGAGTGCGCGACATCGTTCGCTCCTCGCCCTCCTCACAAAACTTCATCTGCGTCTCGAGCGGTACCGCGGAATGCGCGCCGCCTGGTTCCTGCTCGCCGCTTCGTGTGTGCTGACGGTGACGCTGCTGCAGGTCGGGTCCCCCGCCGAGCCGCTGTTCGGCGCCGCTCAGGTGAAGGAGGTCCGTCTCGACGGCGAGGATTGGGACGACCTGCGGCACATGGTGATGCCGCGGCAGTATTTCGATCAGTCTCAGTCTGTCCAGTCCAGGACAGCCGCGGCTCCACGGTCGAAAGCGGCGTCCGCCCCCATGCCTGCGGCGATTGCGTCGAGTGGGGTTCCCCCGCCATTCCAACGGCCTTGAAGAGGCGCTCGAGGAGTTGGGCATCACGATCGGATCGGCGCTGCTGCGAACCTCGGCCGAGCGCGCCGCCGGCGCCGCATTGTGGGCGGGCCAGCGTTACGTCCACCTGTGTGCATTCGCTCGCCAGGGCAACGGCGGCGGTGTCTTCAGCACCCGGGTGGCGAGGCCGGCGCTGAGGCGCCAGAGTTGACTCCAATCAATCATCGGAGTTGGCTACCCGCAAGTGGGACCGGCGCTTTCTCCGGTCCCTGAATTTGGCGCCCGGACGAAGGCGATTGCGCTAGAATTCCCAGGCCCGAACGACGCCCGCATTGAGCCGACCATGCCAAGGCCTTCCAGCCGTCCCGCCGCCGTCTTCAGATATGGCTCGCCCCCCGGAAAATGCCTTGCCCACCTTTGCTTCTGTGCAACAATTCTTGTTCGGAGATGAAAAAGGTTTACCTGGTAGGCGCCGGCCCCGGCGATCCGGATCTGATTACCTTGAAGGGACGGCGCATTCTCGAGTCCGCCGACTGCGTCCTCTACGATCATCTTGCCAGCCACCTGCTGCTCGATCTCGTCCCCGCCGGCGCCGAGCGGATTTACGTCGGAAAGAAAAAATCCGCCCATGCCTTTTCTCAGGAAGAGATCTGCGCCATGCTCATCGGCCGCGCCCGACGTGGGCTCTGCGTCGTGCGCCTCAAAGGCGGCGATCCTTTCATCTTCGGGCGGGGCGGGGAAGAGGCCGAAGCCCTGGCCGATGCCGGAGTACCCTTCGAGGTGGTGCCCGGCGTCACCACGCCGCTTGGTATCGCCGCCTATACGGGCGTTCCGCTCACGCATCGCGATCACACCTCGGTCGTCACCTTCGTCACCGGCCACGCCGTATCGGAAATCGATTGGGACAAGATCGGCGCGGCTGAAACCCTCGTCATCTTCATGGGCCTGACTACCTTCGCTGAGATCGCTCGCGAGATCGTGGCGCGAGGCCGCTCCCCGGAGACGCCCGCCATGGCCGTCCGCTGGGCAA
The DNA here is from genome assembly GCA_035495815.1 of Bryobacteraceae bacterium. Taxonomy (GTDB): domain Bacteria; phylum Acidobacteriota; class Terriglobia; order Bryobacterales; family Bryobacteraceae; genus DATJFH01. The sequence goes on along the minus strand of DATJFH010000246.1, from coordinate 4,200 downwards.
CGCGGCCCGATCAGCAGACACTGGTGGGTACGCTGGCGACGCTGCCGGGAATGATCGAGCGCGAAGCCCTCAAACCGCCGGCCACGATAATCGTAGGCGACGTCGTCCGGTTGCGCGACAAGCTCGACTGGTTCGGCAAGCTGCCGCTCTTCGGCCGCCGGATCGTCATCACCCGGGCGCAGGAGCAGGCCGGAAGCCTGGCGCTGCGGCTGCGCGCGCTGGGCGCGGAGGCCATCGAACTGCCCGCCATCGAAATCCGTCCCGCGGACGATTACGCGGCCCTTGATTCCGCCGTCGATAATCTGAGCGGGTACGATTGGCTCATCTTCACCAGCGCCAATGGAGTCCGCTACTTCCTGCAGCGCCTCGACCGCTCGCCGCTCGACATCCGCGCCATTCGCGGCCGCATCGCCGCTATCGGTCCGGCCACCCGCGCCGCTCTCGAGTCGCTGCATTTCAAAGTTGACCGCACGGGCGCCGAATTCGTAGCCGAGAGCCTGCTCGAGGCCTTCGCCACCGAAGACCTGGCAGGCAAGCGGATTCTGCTGGCCCGGGCAGCCGTCGCCCGCGACACGCTGCCCGCCGGATTGCTGGACCGAGGCGCAATCGTGGATGTGGCGGCAGCCTACCGCACAGAGCCGCCGGACGACCTCGCTTCCCGCGCGCATGAGCTTTTCGACCGACCCCGCAAGCCTGACTGGATCACTTTCACCAGTTCGTCCACTGTGCAGAATCTGGTGGCTGCCGTCGGCTCCGCCGCTCTGGCGGATGTCCGCATCGCTTCCATCGGTCCGGTGACCTCCGCCACAGCCCGGAAATTGGGGCTGGAGGTGACCGTCGAAGCCGCCCGCTACGATGAAACCGGCTTGCTGGAAGCAATTCTCTCGAAAGGTATAATCGGACAGTGAGATTCATAGCCATTATTGCCCTTCTGGGCTGTGCTCTGTCCGGCTGCAACCGCGCCAGTGAGAGCAAAGAAGCCATCCGGGAGAGCGTTATCAATTATGTGTCGGGCAAAGTAAACGTGGCTTCCATGGACGTGGATGTGGTTTCCATTGCGTTCAAGGGCAGCGAAGCGGACGCCACGGTCGCCTTTCGAGCCAAGGGCGCCGATCCGGGCTCCGGACTGCAGATGCGCTACACCCTGGAGCAGAAATCCGGCAAGTGGGTGGTTAAGGATAAGTCCGAAGCGGGCAGCTCGCCGCACGGCTCGACGCCCAAGCCCGGCGCCGCCAATCCGCATGGCGATGCCGGCGGCGCTCTGCCGCCCGGACATCCGTCCGTGAATCCCGGCGAGGCGAAGAAGTGAAACAGGTAGCCGTGCTGGGCGGCGGTCCGGCCGGAGCGTTCGCCGCGGCGGAGTTAGCCTCGGCCGGTCTCCATACGATCGTGCTGGACGAAAAGCTGGCGTGGGAAAAACCTTGCGGCGGCGGCCTCACTTTCAAGGCGTATAACCAGTATCCGTTTCTTCGCAACAACGACACGCCGAAGAAGCTGATTACCGAAACCGTGTTGGCCGCTCCCGGCGCGGGCGAAGTCTCCCTGAAACTGAACGAGCCGCTGCTGATTTATTCGCGTCTCGATCTCAACCGCCTACTGCTCGAACGCGCGGAGCGCGCGGGCGCGCAGATTGAAAAGACCCGCGTGCTCGGCATGGAACGCAGGACGGCAGGCTGGCGCCTCAAGACCAAATCGGGCGTGCTCGAAGCCGATTTCTGCGTCGTGGCCACCGGCGCCAGAAATCCGCTCCGCGACGTCGGCACGGAATGGACCGCGGCAGACGCCATGTCCGCGCTCGGCTACTACGTGCCGGAGCAGAAAGAACGCATCGACATTCAGTTCCTGCCGCGCCTTCAGGGCTACATCTGGGTCTTCCCCCGCTGCGGACATCTTTCCGTGGGCATCTGCGGCAAAGGCGAGCCGGCGCAGTCTCTGCGAACCCGGCTCGAGCGGTACATGGCGGAGAAAGGGATTTCCACCAAAGGCGCTGCGTTTTACAGCCACCTGCTGCCCTCGCTCGAGACCCGGGCCTGGAAGAAGAACCGCGTCGCCGGGGAGGGATGGATGGCGGTCGGTGACGCCGCCGGCCTGGTAGATCCGATCACCGGCGAAGGACTCTACTACGCGATGCGCTCGGCCGACCTGGCGTCCAAGGCTTTGCTCAACGAAACGGCCGACCTGGCGGAAAAGCCGAATGCCTACCGGCGGCTCCTGCGGAAGGATTTCTCTCTCGACCTGGAATTCAGCTCGCGCCTGGCGAAGCAGGTGTTCCTCGGCCGCTTCCTGCTGGGGGCGGTTCCCGCGCGCATGATTCAGTTCACCCGCCGCAGCCCGCGCTTCTCGTCTCTTATGCAGGACCTGTTCGCCGGCACGCAATCTTACCTGGGACTCAAGAACCGGCTGCTCGAGAATCTCAACGGAAGCCTTTATGAAATTGCCATGAGCTTCGGCTTCAGCCGCATCCTGCCGGGCGGGAGCCGGACGTGAACCGCTCCGGATCCGAAGCCCTGTTCAAGCGCGCTCAGGCCCTGATCCCCGGCGGCGTGAACTCTCCCGTGCGAGCCTTCCGCAGCGTGGGCGGCAATCCCGTCTTCATCGCGCGCGGGCAGGGCTCGCGCCTGTTCGACGTCGACGGCAACGAATACATCGACTACGTAGGCTCCTGGGGGCCGCTGCTGCTCGGCCACCGCCATCCCGAAATTCTGCGCGCCATCGAGGAGGCCCTCGAGATCGGAACCAGTTTCGGCGCTCCCACCGGGCGGGAAATCGAGCTGGCTGAAGAAATTTGCGATGCCGTGCCGTCCATCGCCGTGGTTCGCCTCGTCAACTCCGGAACCGAAGCGACCATGTCCGCCATCCGCCTGGCCCGTGGATTCACCGGCCGCGACCTGACGGTGAAGTTCGAAGGCTGCTACCACGGCCACGTGGACTCGCTGCTGGTGAAGGCCGGTTCGGGCATGGCCACGCTTGGAATCGCCGATACGCAAGGCGTGCCGCGCGCCTTCTGCGACACCACCCTGGCGTTGCCGTTCAACTCGGTGGATGCGTTGGAGCAGGCGTTCGCCGCGCACGGACCGCGGATCGCCTCGGTCATCGTGGAGCCGGTGGTCGGGAACATGGGCTGCGTTCCTCCCGCTCCCGGCTACTTGAAGGCGATGCGCGAGATCACCGCCCGGCATGGAGCGCTGCTGATCTTCGACGAGGTCATGACCGGATTCCGCGTGGCCCGTGGCGGCGCTCAGCAGTTGTACGGCATCCGCCCGGATCTCACCACGCTGGGCAAGGTGATCGGAGGCGGTCTCCCTATCGGAGCCTACGGCGGGCGCGCCGACATCATGAACTGCGTCGCTCCCGCGGGCCCTGTGTACCAGGCGGGCACGCTGTCCGGCAACCCGCTGGCGGTGTCGGCCGGACTGGCGATGCTGCGCCACATCCGGAATCATCCGGATCTGTACAGCCGGCTCGATTCGCTCGCCGCCAGGCTCGCCGGCGGCGCTCCGCGGGGAATCACCGTGAACCGTGTCGGCTCCATGTTCACGTTCTTCTTCACCGATCAGCCCGTGACGGATTACGAATCGGCCAAGCGGTCCGACACAGCGCGCTTCGGCCGTTACTTCCGGATGATGCTCGATCGCGGCGTCTACCTGGCGCCATCGCAATTCGAGGCCGCCTTCCTGTCTGCTGCCCACAGCGAACAGGATATCGACAGAACCCTCGAAGCCGCCGCGGACTCTTTCCGGTCGATCTAGCGCGGCCGCCTTAAAACTGCCGCAGAAATCTCAAATCGCCGCCCTGAAGGAGCCGTATGTCGTCGATGCCGTACCGCATCATCACCAGCCGCGTCAATCCCAGCCCGAATGCAAAGCCGTTCCATTGCTCCGGATCGATTCCGCTCATCCGCAGAACGTTCGGATGGACCAGGCCGCAGGGCAGCAGTTCCACCCACCCGCTCTGCTTGCACACAGGGCAGCCCGGACCGCCGCAGATCAGGCACTGAATATCCAGCTCGAAACCCGGCTCGACGAAGGGAAAGAAGCCCGGCCGCAGCCTCACCGTAACCTCGCGGTGGAAGATCGCCGTGAGCAGCGTCTTCATGAAGTAAATCAGGTTGGCCACCGAGACGTCCCGGTCCACCATCATGCCTTCGAGCTGGTAGAAGGTATGCTCGTGCGAGGCGTCCACGCTCTCGTTACGGAACAC
>DATJFH010000245.1:0-61815 GCA_035495815.1 Bryobacteraceae bacterium | reverse complement strand
CCCGTAGACGGCCCGGGCGACATCGATGCGGCGGTATCGGAGTTCATGAACCGGGTGGCGCGGATCGCGCGCTATACGCCGCTCTCGGGTCCGGAGCTGGCGAAGGCTTCGAGGGCTATTGTGGAAGCCGCGCGCCGATCGTTTCATTACGTGGACCTGAAAGATCCGAGGAGCCTGGGGGTACCGGCGCAGATGGCGCTTTCCTTTGGGACGCTGTTCGTGCAGTCGGCGCTGCGCGGACTGGCTACTTACGATGTGGTGGGATCCAGCCGGATGCAGCGGCTGGTGAACGATTTCTTCGAGCTGTACACGGAGCAGCAGGTTTTCGTGGGCCTGGAGTACCGGGAAGTGATCGACCGCGGCAAGGCGAGGCTGGCGGCGGCTCCGGGCGATCATGCGACGCGCGTCGATCTGGGGCACACGTACCTGAAGTGCGGACTGTACGATGAGGCGGTAGAGGAGCTGAGCAAGATTCCTCCGGAGGCGCCGCAGCGGGGCCGGGGCATGCACGAGGCCGGCGTGGCGCTGTACTATTCCGGGCGGTATGAGAAAGCGGCGAGGGCCTGCGTGGCGTCGATGACGGCCAATCCGAAAGACGAGCGGGTGCGGCTGCTGCTCTGGCTGAGCTGCCGGAAGCTGGGGGGCTATCCGGAATATGTTCCGGCCGCGTTCCAGATGGAAGTGACGGCGGGCTTCGAGAGGCCCACGGTGGAGTACGAGGACATCGCGCTCAAGGCCGGCCTCGACAAGACGAGCGGAGGGCGCGGGGTAGCCATCTTCGACTACGACAACGACGGTTATCTCGATGTAGTGGTGGCTTCGGCGTTCGGAAACACGACTCTCTACCACAACAACGGCGACGGAACGTTTTCGGATGTCTCGATCGGGTCGGGGCTCGAGACGTGCGTCAACACGTTCGGAGTGACGGCGGGAGACTACGACAACGACGGATATCCGGACCTGCTGGTAACCCGTTTGGGTTTTTACGGGGGAGACTGCCAGTTATTCCACAACAACGGCGACGGCACGTTTACCGATGTCACGGCGGAGGCCGGGCTGCAGGTGTGGGGCCCGGCGTTCGCCGCGTCCTGGGTGGATTACGACGGCGACGGATTTCTGGATCTGTTCATCGCGAACAATCTGGGAGGGCTGTTCGAGCGCAAGACGCCCAACCGGCTGTTTCACAACAACGGCGACGGCACGTTCACGGAGGTGACTTCGCAGGCGGGGCTGGACACGATGTGGCCGAGCATCGGGGGCGCCTGGGGGGACTACGACAACGACGGGCGTCCCGACCTGTTCCTGAGCAACGGGCTGGGCCGGTCGCAGCTTTACCACAACAACGGCGACGGGACGTTCACCGACGTGAGCGAAGCGGCGGGCGTGGCGGCGATGGGTTTCGGCAGCGTGCCGTTCTGGTGGGACTACGACAACGACGGATGGATGGACATCGGGCAGTTCACGTGGTCGGACCACGAGGACGCGATTTACACGCTGCAGCACGGAGAAGGGCCGCCGGACGGGCAGCCGATGCGGGTCTATCACAACAACCGGGACGGAACGTTTACGCAGGTCAATCGCGACATCGGGTTGAACGGGTGCTGGGGCACGATGAGCGGAAACGCAGCCGACCTCAACAACGACGGCTATCTGGACGTGGTGCTCGGCAACGGCAGCCCGAAGATGGAGCGCATGGACCCGATGGTGGTGATGGAGACTGACGGAACGCGGTTCCGGAACACGACGTTCGCGGCCGGATTGCCGTTCACCGGGAAGAGCCATGGGGTGGTGGTGGGCGATCTGTTCGGGGACGGCCGTCTCTCGATCCTGGTGGGCGCGGGGGGAGCGTATCCCGCGGATCTGCTGACGATGGGAGTTTTCTATCCGAAATCGCTTCCTGGAAACTACGTCAACGTACGGCTCAGGGGCGTGCAGAGCAACCGCTCGGCGATCGGGGCGAAAGTGACGCTGGAGGCCGGGGGGCGGAAACAATACCGCGAGGTGAGCGGGGGCAGCAATTTCGGATGCATGCCTTTCGAGCAGCATTTCGGTCTGGGCAAAGCCGTCGAGATCGAGGGGCTGGAGATCCGCTGGCCGAGCGGGCTGAGGCAGCGTTTCGGCGGACTACAGATCAACAAGAGCTACCAATTCACTGAAGGCGAGCCGGGTTGGGAAGAATTATACGTAACGCGGCTCGATGAGAAAAACACTATAAAACAGGGCCAAAACGGCTCCGAAATCGCCTAGACTCCAATAGGAAACTCTGTTAACATTGACGCCATATGCGAGAACTTGCCACATCCGTCCTCAGCTATACCTTAGCCAACGTTCTGTACACGGGCCAGCAGGTCGCGAAATTTTCAGGTGTCTCGGGGAACCTGGTCACTCCGAAAAATCCGCCGGCGCCGGGATCGACTGGCGAGGAACCGAACTCGATTTCGTCCTACCTTTATAAAAAAACGAAGGAGACGGTGGAAAAATTCGGCGATCCGGCGGCGGTGGCTTTTATCGCCGGCGACGAGTATCAGGCGAAAGCGGTGAATTTCGTCTTCGACCTGCTGTCTCTATCGACTCTGGACCCGCGCTATTGGGCGAAGATGGTGGGGCGGCTGGCGAGCCAGGGGGGAATGGCGGTGAACGCCCTGGGCCCGCAGCAATCGCTGTACGCCAAGCAGGCGATGAACACGCGCGAAATCTTCACGCTGGTGCGGAACAATCCGGAAAAGCTGGGCATCCCGAAGAACGGCTCGTTCGACCTGGCGGTATTTCTGGAGAAGGCGTACAGCGTCGGCGATTTCGAGAACATCTGGTGCGTGGAGGGACTGGGGCACGCCTACAGCCAGCGGACGTGGAGCGGGCGGGAAGACGCGGAAGGCATCCTGTTCGAGGGCCAGGCGGTCCATATCCCGGAGAAGGCGCTGACGATGATGCACGCCGGGCTGGGTCTGTGCCTGGCGGAGTCCCTGATGAAGCAGCTGACGCCGGACAGCAGCGCACAGGAGACAGACCGGGTTCTGAAGACCTTCATCAAACTGTGCCGGAACAACTCGCGGCCGGGGTACACGGGTTGCGCTCTGGAGTCGCTGGGCCTGGTGACGCGCTGTTTCAATTATCCGATGGTGGATCCGGTGCAGAGAGCGCTGGCGAACCTGGACGAGAACGCCTGGGAGTTTTTCTGGCGGGGGGCGGGGCGAGCTCTCTACTTTTCACCGGGACACATGCTGCAGCCCTTGTACTCGCCGTGGATCGCGGCCGAGCAGGAAGCGCCCAACGAGCGCGCGCTCAAGATTCTGAAGGCGGGCATCGTGTGGCCGACCAATATCGTCAACATGCGGCACCCGGAGATCTTCGAGGATTTCATCCGGCGTTACGGTCCGGCGGAAGAGAACGAAGGGACGATCCATCACGGCGTGGCCGCCTCGACCGCCATGGCGATGGACATCACGCCCAACCACCCGGTTGTGAGGAGCTATCTGGATTACGAACCGTCGAGCGCCGATCCGGAGGTGCGGAGGCTGTGGGCCAAGCTGGTGCGGGAGCCGGTTTTCAACGCGGTGAACCGGTACCAGCCGATTCTCAAGAAGCACAAGATGATGGATCAGGTGTTTCGTTTTCAGGATCTGGACGCGCTGGTGGACCGGCTCGAACCGAAGAGCGAGGCCAGTCAGGCGGCCGGCCGCAGGGCTTAGATTCCCAGCCGTCCCGAAGAGCCGCGCGGCTGGTGTTCAGATCGGCTTTTTCGAAAAAATCCGGGGGAGTTGCACGGGTGGGTTCCAATGAGCGGCACGCGCAATCGCGCCCATCTCATCCGTTCGGGCGCGAGTTCCATTCGAAGTTTCTAATGAGGGATTAATGATGCGCGATCTGGTTTCCTCGTTCATGAGTTACTGCCTGGCGAACACTCTCTACGCAGCTCAACAGACGGCGAAGGTTCTGGGGGCGCCGGCCAGCCTGGTGAATGCCAAGAATCCACCGGGACCCGGTCCGGAAGCCAAAGCGCCACCGACGGTCACCGGACAGTTGTATCAGAAGACCAAGAAGACCGCGGAAAAATTCGGGGATCCGGCCGCGGTCGCTTTTATTGCGATGGACGAATACCTGTCGAAGGCAGTGGACACGGTAGCGAACGTGGTGGCGCCGCCGAGGGGCTTCCGGTCGTACTGGACGGACCTGCCGAAGCAGGTGGCGACGCAGGCCGGACTCGCGGCCGCTTCCGTGGGACCGGAGAGTTCGCTTTACCTGCAGCAGGCGAAGAACACGCGCTACATTTTCGTGCTGGTCCGCAACAACCCGGAAGAGATCGGCATCCCGAAGAGCGGAGAATTCGATCTGGCCCATTACATGGGGAAGGCGTACGGCATCGGCGATTTCGAGAATATCTGGTCGGTGGAAGGCCTGGGCCACGTGTATTCGCAGCGCACGTGGATTCTGAAGCACAACGTAAGCGAGGACGCCCGCGGGATCCTGACGGACGGCCAGGCGGCGGGGCTTCCGGAGAAGTCGCTGACGATGATGCACGCGGGGCTGGGACTGTGCCTGGCCGAGTCGTTGATGAAGCAGTTGACGCTGGACAGCAGCACGCAGGACGTGGAGCGCGTGTTGAAGGCGTTCATCAAGCTGTGCCACAACAATTCGCGGCCGGGCTACGTGGGGTGCGCGCTGGAATCGCTGGGGCTGGTGACGCGCTGTTTCAACTACCCGATGGTGAATCTGGTGCAGAAGGCGCTGGCGGATCTGGATCCCACGGCCTGGGAGTTTTTCTGGCGCGGGGCGGGGAGAGCGCTTTACTTTTCACCAGGCCACATGATGCAGCCGCTGGCCTCGCCCTGGATCGCGGCCGAGATGGAAGCGCCCAACGAGCGGGCGTTGAAGATTCTCAAAGCGGGCATCACCTGGCCGACAAACATCGTGAACATGCGGCATCCGGAGATTTTCGAGGATTTGATCAAGCGGCGGGGCGCGGCTGAAGAGCGCGACGGAACGATCCGGAACGGAGTGGCGGCGTCCACCACGATGGCAATGGATATCACGCCGAATCATCCGGTGGTGAAGACGTATCTGGAATACAAGCCGAAGAGCACGGATCCGAAGATACAGGCGCTGTGGGAAAAGCTGGTACACGAGCCGGTATACCGGGCAGTCCATCGTTATCAACCGATCCTCAGCCGGCACAAGATGATGGACCAGGTGTTCCGGTTCCAGGACCTGGATGCGCTGGTGGACCGGCTGGAGGCGTCGGAGAACACGGCAGCCGCGGCCCGAAAGGCTTGAGAAGCGCCGTCTCCGATTGTCATGACCGAGTATGGCCGCTGAAAGCACAGGCGCAAGAGTTCAGGTAATCGGCTGCGAGGTTTCGGATTTCAGCCTGACGGACCTGGACGGCAGGGAGCGGAGCCTTCGCGGCGAGCTGGCGGGCAAGCAGGCCGCGGTGGTGGTTTTCTGGTCTTGCATCTGCTCCCACTGCCTGCGATACGACGCCTACCTGAGCGGCTTTTGCGGCCGCCATGCCGGCGTCTCGCTGCTGGCGGTGGCTTCGCGGGGACAGGAGACGGCCGAGCAGCTGCGCCGCGCCGCCGGCGAACGGAATCTGGCGTTCCCGATTCTGATCGATCCCGGCGGCAGCCTGGCGAAGCAGTGGCGCACCGAGCAGACGCCGCGGGCGTTCCTGGTCTCCGCCGACATGCGTCTTCAATACCGGGGGGCGATCGACAACTTTCAATTTCCGGGGGATCCGGACTATATCGAATACCTGGAGCCGGCGATCGCGGATCTGGCGGCGGGCCGGCCGGTCGCCCAGCCGGAGACGGCGAGCTTCGGCTGCGCGATTCAGTCGGTCTACTATCAACTCCAAAAAATCATATGAATTTCCCTCTGCCGGACTTGCAGAAGCTGTTCCAACTGCCCACGGAGGTTCTGGAGACGGGACTTCATGCGCTCAACGGGGGAGTGCGGGCCCTCCAGACGACGATCGAAGTTCTGTCCGGCCAGGGCTCGTATTCACCCCAGCCGAAGGCGCCGGTCAACGGCCCGCAGAACCTGGACTCGGCGCTGGCGGAGTTCGGCAACCAGCTGGTGAGGCTGGGCCGGACCACACGTCCCGACCCCGAGCACCTGCTCAAGACGGCGCGCGAGGCGCTGGACTACGCGAAGCGCAGCTTCGGCTATATCGACACATCCGATCCGCGCGCACTGGCCTTGTCGCTGGCGCTGCCTTTATCGGCGGGGAGCGTGATGGCGGAAGCGATGCTGCGCGGCATGGTCTTCTTCTCGATACTGGGCCCCAAGCGTTTCCAGAAATCCACTCTGGACTTCATGGAGTCGACTTCGGATATCGCGCCGTTCGTCCGGCTCCAGTACCAGGATTTGATCGAACGCCACCTGGAGCGGCTGAAGGCGTCGCCGGGGGACGCGGCCACGCGGCGGGAATTGGGCCGAGTGTACATCAAGTGCGGACGCTACGCGGATGCGGTGGAGGAGCTGCATGCGGCGGCGGAGGACCCCTCGGTGCGCGGTGACGCGATGTACGACGCCTGCGTAGCGTGGTACCGTTCGGGGAAGTTCTCGAGCGCGATCGAGGACGGGGTGGCGGCGATGGCGGCCAACCCGGAGAACCAGCGGGCGCGATACTGGCTGTGGCTGGCGGCGCAGAAATCGGGCGGATATCCGGAGAGCGTACCGCAGCGATTTCGGATGGAGCTGCAGGCGGGGCTGGAGCCGACGCGGCTGCGCTACGAGAACATCGCCGCGCGCATCGGACTGAACAAGACCAGCGGGGGCCGGGGTACGGCGGTTTTCGACTACAACAACGACGGACTGCTGGACGTGGCCATCACGTCGGCGCACGGGGGGACCAATCTTTACCGCAACAACGGCGACGGCACGTTCACCGACGTCTCCATCGAGTCCGGCGTGGACCAGGCGGTCAACGGTTTCTCGATCATCGCGGGGGACTACGACAACGACGGTTTCACCGATCTCTACGTGACCCGCCTGGGCTGGTACGCGGGCGACGGCACGCTGTTTCACAACAACGGCGACGGCACTTTCACGGACGTGACGGAGAAGGCGGGGCTGGCCACCTGGGGGCCGTGCTTTTCCGCATCCTGGGTGGATTACGACTGCGACGGATACCTGGACCTGTTCATCCCCAACAACGCCGGCGGCATCTTCGACCGCCACGTTCCCAATCGCCTGTTTCACAACAACGGCGACGGGACGTTCACCGATGTGACCGAAGAGGCGGGGGTGGGGGGAATGCTTCCGGCCATCGGCTCCTCCTGGGGCGATTACAACAACGACGGCTATCCGGACCTGTTCGTCAGCGGGATGGGGCATGCGCAGCTGTTGAGGAACAACGGCGACGGGACGTTCACCGATGTCAGCGCCCAGGCGGGATTCACGGATCCCTGCATCGGAACGCTCTGCGCGTGGTGCGATTACGACAACGACGGATGGCTGGACGTGGTCCAGTTCGTGTGGTCGGACTACGAGGACATCATCCACACGATGCGCACGGGCCGCGGTCCGAGCGATGGAAAGCCGCTGCGGATTTATCACAACAATCGCAACGGGACGTTCAAGATGAAGGACCGCGAGCTCGGCATCGACGGATGCTGGGGGACGATGAGCGGCTGCTTCGGGGATCTGGACAACGACGGGAACCTCGATCTGGTGCTGGGGAACGGGGCGCCGCCGATGGACCGGATCGAGCCCCTGGTGGTGCTCGAGAGCGACGGGGCGAAGTTCCGGAACGTCACTTTCTCGGCCGGCCTGCCCTTCACCGGCAAGAGCCACGGCGCCAATTGCGCGGACCTGTTCGGAGACGGGCGGCTTTCGATCATCGTGGCGGCGGGGGGGCTCTATCCGGGCGACCTGATGACCAGCGCGGTTTTCTGTCCCCGGGAGCGCACGGGCAATTATCTGAACATCCGGCTGAGGGGCACGACGTGCAACCGGGATGCGATCGGCGCGCGGATCACGCTGCTGTCGGGGAAGGGCCGGCAGATGCGCGAAGTAGGCGGGGGCGCCAATTTCGGCTGCCTTCCCGCGGAGCAGCACTTCGGACTGGGCGAGCAGACGGAAGTCCAGGGCCTGGAGATCCGCTGGCCGGGCGGCCATCTGCAGCGCGTCGAGAACCCGCCGGTGAACGCGACCATCCGCATCGTGCAAGGGGAGCCCGGGTTCGAGAGAATTTACGGCCCGAAGTAAAACGGGGGGCCGCGCCCAGAGGAGCAGGGTATTTCCCCCACGCACGGAAGCCAAGGCCGAACCAGGTTCGCTTCAGGCGATGTGCTGTTGCTAAAATCAGATCTTGAACGCACGCGATGGATTCCGGAGCGGCATCGAAATGATGCAGCAATCGGCGCGGCTGATGGGGATGGCGCCGGGCAGCAGCCTGTTTTGCGACTGGCGGGAGCTGGACAACAAGTTCGAGGCCTTCCGGCTGTTCCAGTACGCCGACCGCGAGCTGGGGGGGCCGGTAGACCGGCTCCCACTCGACGAGGTGGTGCGGCGGGCGCTGACGCTCGAGACTTTCCGGGCGATCTGGATCCTGGAAGGCGTGGGGCAGATCCGGGCGGCGGCGTCAAACCTTTCCGTGCGGGGAATGCTGACGGAAGGAAGCGGCTCGAACCTTCCGGACCGCGCAATGATTCCCCTTCACGCCGGGATGGGAACGGCGTTCGGAGAGAAACTGTTGGGGGCGCTGGGGCCGAACCCGGCGGCGCCGGAAGTGCGGCGGGCGGTGGAGGAGTTCGTCGGGCTGTGCCGCGCCAATTGCCGACCCGGCTGGGAAGACGCCTGCATGGAGCCGCTGGGCCTGGTGGCGCGCTGCCTCTACCCGCACCTTCTCTCCGCGGTCAGCGCGGCGATGGAAGGGGTGAGCCCCGACCTGCGCGGGCTGTTCTGGCACGGTGTGGGGCGGTCGCTTTACTTCGTCCCGACAAATTTTCTACCCATTCCGGGCGCGCACGGGCGCATGCTGCGGAGCGCAGCGGCGGAAGGCGGGCGCGTGGAGGACCGGAGGCAGGCGCTGGCGGGACTGATCTGGGCGGTCACGCTGGTGAATCTGCCGCAGCCGGCCGTGATTCGGTCGCTGCTGCCGATCTGCTGGGAAATGAAGATGCAGGCGGAATTCCGCAACGGCCTGATCTCGGCGCTGCTGGTGTGGCGTCATATGGCGCCGGGGGATCTGCGCCACCTGGTCCATTATTCCCGGCCTTTGCCGGCCCCGGATCCGAACGCGGTTTTATGGAAAGCCTGGGTCGAGGCTCCGACCCGCGACGCGCTGGAGAATATCTTTCCGGGGCTGGACCGCGCGAACCGGATCCCGGCGCTGTACAGCTACCGGACAGCGGAAGAATTGCGTGAAATGAGCGAAGTAAGCAGCGGGCAGCGAATATGATCGACAACAACCCGGTGATCCGTTCGGCGGCGCGAGCGATAGACGGCGCGATTTCGCGCATGGTGCAAGGCGTCAATTCCACCGTCTGGAATCCCGAGGCCGAGATCGAGCGCTTTCAGGAAGTGCGCGAGAAGACGCTGGAAATCCTGGGACAGGTAACCGAGGAGCAGGCCGCCTGGTCGCCGCAGAAGGGGACGTGGTCGATCGCGCAGATCGCGGACCATTTATTGCGCTCCGAAGAGATGTACCGGGAGCAATTCCGGCGGCTGGTCCAGATGGCCAACGAGGGGAAAGGGACCACGATCGAGATCAGCCTGGCGGAAGTGGACGTCGGCTTTGCGGCGATTCCGCGCGAGGTGATTCCACTGCTGGAAGTTCCGATCCGGATCTTCAATCTTTTCGTGCCGCACGTCGTCAGGGAGACGATGGTTCGCTACCCGCTGATCGCCTCGCTGAATCCCCGCAGCTCCGAGCCCCGCGAAGGATTGACGCTGGAGAAGCTGAGGAGAGGCCTGGTGGCCGCGCTGGTTGAAACCGACAGCTTCCTGCGGAGTCCGATGCCGCGGAACTTCACCGAGCTGACGATCAGTCATCCGATCATGGGGAACAATACCATTCCCCAGATGTTCAGGATCATGATGGCGCACGAACTGCGGCACCAGGAGCAGATGTCGGGACTTCGGGCGCATGGGAGCTTTCCCAAGGAGTCGCAGGAGCCTCAAACCGCCGCCAGGCTTTGGGACACGCCGACGGGCGGGCGTTGAGTCGAGGCGCCCATGCCGGGAGGCGCGGCTGGCGGCGCGGTTTCGGGCCTTGCGCGCGAGAAATACGGAGCCTAGGACGCCGCCGTGGCGGCTTTCGATTCCGGCTGAGTGTGTTGAACGATGGCGGGGATGACGCAATTATTCGACCGGCAGTCGTGGGCGCAGGTATCCCTGTAACCTTCCCGGATCATGTTTTCGATCGGCGCGCGGTGGAAGTTCAACATGCCGATCATGTCGCCGAGGGAGTTCCGGGGATAGTAGCGGTGAATGGTGAGCTTGGCCGGAAGGCGGTCCTCCCGATGGAGGCGGTCGGAGATGACGCGGGCGACGCGGACAAAGCGGCGCATGGTATCGGAATCGACTTCTTGGCCGGCGTCGACGCGCTCCAGCGCTTCGATGCCCTCGTTGATCCAGCGCGCCGAGGCGACGTCCTCATCGATTTTCGAGGCGAGCATGGCGGCGTAGACCCGGTTGAAGGTATCGAAAGAATTCTCGATGTGGCTCTCCGGCAGCTGCGTCATTTGCGGGTTGAGGCTGACGACGTGAATATCGGTCGCGCCGGCTGTCACGGCGGGCTTGATGGGGGTGTTCTGGACGACGCCGCCGTCGATGAAAATCTCGTCGAAGAGTTTCACGGGAGGGAACAGGGCGGGTATGGCCGCCGAAGCCCGGATGGCCGACCATGTCTGCTCGTCGGTCATATCGGGAAAGCTGAACTCGCGGGCTTCACCCGTGCGCCAGCCTGTGGCGGTCACGCGGAGGATCTTGGCCGAGCCTCGCAGGGCGGCGGGCTTGATGGTGTCCCGGACGAGCTTCTCGAACGGCTCGACATTCAGAAACGCGCTGATATCGAGCAGGTCTTTGACACGCTCGAGCAGGCGCTCGTGAGGGGACAGGAGATTGAGCATACGCGGTCCGGCGGACAGGGAGAGCGAGGCGGTGTCGGATAACAGGCGCCGCAACTGTCCGACCGGGCTGCCGGGAGCCCGGGGGTCGATATATTCGAGGGGATTCCCGCGAATTTTGAAAACGCCGTTGCCGGCGCCCCGGCCATTATCGGCAATGCGGTCCATCCAGATGGAGCGCAGCCTCCGGCTCGATTCGAAGGCGCCTCCTTCGTTCATCGCCAGGAACGCGGCGTTGTAGTTCCCGACCGACGTGCCGGTATAAACGTCGGGATCGAGGCGGGTTCCGGACGTGCTGGGAGAATGGCCCGCGAAAAGAGCCTGTATCACGCCCACTTCATAGGCGCCGTAAGCGCCGCCGCCCGACAGCACCAGCGCGGATTTGCCGGCAGGGTGATTATTCATGGATTATATTATGCCCCCGGCCGAATATTCCCGTCAAATGATACGTTGTTTTGTCCATTTGGATACAAATGCGGGACAGTTTATCGCGGCTTCAGCCGGGCTTCCAGGCGGCGTCCGATTTCTGGCGGTCATGAGCCGAGGCCCCTGGAGAGGCGGCCGATCAGGCTCAGGCTGCTGCACGGATCGGGCGCCGGACGCGTGGGCCTGGCGGGCTGATGAATCCGGGATTCATAACCGTTTGACTTGAACGCGCCGGAGTCGTACAGTGATCAAGAGATCCAAATATGGCAAGCGCACAACCTATTCGTCAAGTAACAATACCCGCGGATTTTTCGGATTTCGAACGGTCGTTGGTGCAGAAAACGGAGACCGCCCTGATCGACGGCCTGGCGCTCGAACGTTGGACCCGCGACCCCAACCGCAAAGTCGAATTCCACCTGCTCAGCCTGAATCGCAAATACGATTTGCCGAACAAGGCCTACGGCTATTTCGGCGACGTCCGGATCGGAGACAGGCAATTGACGGCGCTCGGCGCCCGGCAGGAAGTGGAGTTCGGCAAGATCACCGGCCCCAATCCGGAGCAGCGGCTGAAAGACTACGTGCTTCGCCGGTTCCTGAACACAGCCCATTGGACCTATCCGGACGGCGACCCCGGCGGTTTCACCTTCAAGCAGATGCTGTATTGCACCGCGGACGGGCAGGTGGGGCGATACCCGGAAGACCAACTGACACAGGTGCAGGACTGGAACGACATCGGCCCCAAGTACCGGTGGTCGCTGTTCACCTGCTTCCTGCACGATTTTGTGATCATGCTGGGACCGGTCAAGAAAGTTCTGAAGGAAGCGGTGGCGGTGGTGCAGCATCCGGACTTCATCCACATCGTCGAGAAGCCGAGGCCGGGCTACAAGCTGGAAGTGAGTATCGGGTATCCGTTCATCGACTGGGCGCCGATTCCGAACTTTTTCGGTTTTGGTCCGGGCAAGTTCGATTGGGCGGTCAAGACCTTCCAGTTCTTCCTGAGAGACAACAACGAGGTCCTCTGCGAGATGGACTTCGTGGCCGGCGCGCGCCCGAAGAAAGTGTTCGATTTCGGCGATTTCATTCCCGACCCGCTATACGGGACCGCCGGAGCCATGCAGTTTTTGACCCTGGGCGTCTATAACGCTCAGGGCTTTCACGACTTCATGGACCTGCAGATGTCCACGCAGCATTCCCGCGTGCATCAGGCGCTGATGGAAGGAAGCGCCAAAGTATTCGCGGCGTCGATGAAGAACTCCTGAGGCGGGCCGCGGGCAGACGCGGATCAGGTTGCCGAGGGATCGGGTCCGGCGGCGGCCCGGGGCGCGTAGACCGCAGTCCAGCCGGGGTGGCCTTCGGTCAATCTTATGGTCTGATTGACGGGCGGGTTTTCAACCCTCTGGACCAGACCGCTGGGCCAGCGCACTTCGAGGGCGTCAATCCGCGCGGCCTCGCCCAAGCCGAAATGCTGCTCAAGAGGAAGGCATCCGAAGCTGGTGCCGTGCGTCACCTCGCGCATCTGCCGGGACGCGCCGCAGTGGAGCGTGATCCGCGCGCCGTTGCCGTCGCGGTTGCTGGCGACGCCGGTCAGGCGCACATTCAGGTAATTGCCGGGGAGCTGCTTCGGGCAATGCACGGCGGTCATCAGGAGGTCGCCCGGATAGCCTCCGCCGGCGGCGATGAGGATCGACATGCGGCCGTCCCCGAACAGGTCGGCGCAGTTGGTTCCGTGGCTCTTGCCGGCGAATGGCAGGCCGGCGGCGAAGGTGGTATTCCGAAACCGGCCGCGGTCGTTCTCGAGCAGGATGAAGGGTTCGAGGCGCTCCATTCTGGGGCTGCCGTTTCCCAGTAACAGGTCGATGTAGCCGTCGTTATTGACGTCGCCGTAATTGCCGCTCATGGTGCCCCAGCAGCCATCGAGGCCCACGTCGCGGGTCTTGGCGGTGAACGTCCCGTCACCGTTGTTGTGATAGACGACGAGCGGCGAGCCGTCCACCGGCCCGTGACCGGTCCGCATGGTGTGGATGGCGTCTTCGTGGTCCGACCAGCTGTATTGGACGATATCGAGCAGGCCGTCGTTGTTGTAGTCGGCGAAAAAGCAGGTGGTGCCGACCACCGGATCGGTGATTCCCGCCTCCAGGCTCACATCGGTAAAGGTGCCGTCGCCGTTATTGCGGAACAACTGCGGCCGGCCGAGGCCGCTCGAAAGGAACAGGTCGGGGAAGCCGTCATTATTGTAATCGCCCCAGCAGGAGCCGATGGTGGTGAAGACGCTTTGCAGTCCCGATTTTTCGGTGACGTCGGTGAAGGTGCCGTCGCCATTGTTATGGAAGAGGCGATTCTGAAGAGCGCGGTCGAACATGCCGCCCAGATTGTAGGCGATGAACAGGTCGAGGTGGCCGTCGCAATCGTAATCGACCCACGAAGCGGTGTAGGCCGGACCCCAGCTTTGCACGCCGGCCTGCTCGGTGACGTTGGTGAAGGTGCCGTCTCCGTTGTTGTGATACAGGCCGCAATCGCCGTAATAGAAGCCCTGGCGGGTGACGAACAGATCCTGGAAGCCGTCGTTGTCGTAATCGCCGGCGATGACGACAAACCCGTTGATGCATTTGTCGAGGCCCGATTGGACAGTGACATCGGTGAAGGTGCCGTCGCCATTGTTGCGATAGAGGGAGCAGCCGGCGTGGGCCGCGGTGACGGCGATATCGAGCAGGCCGTCGTTGTTGTAATCGAAGATGGCGGTGCCGCGGCCGGCGCAGATCTTGTCGAGGCCGATACGGGCGGCGATGTTCTCGAACTGCACCCGGGCGGGCTCGTAGCCGGCCTTCACTTCCATGCGGAAGTTTTGCGGCACGGTGTCCGGGTAGCCGCCCAAGGAGCGGGAGGCCAGCCACATGGCGGCGCGGGCGCGCTCGTTGCCCGGGTCGGCGGTCATGGCGGCCACGCCGTCTTCCACCGCCATCTGGAATCTTCCCGCGCGGTAGTGCGCGAGGGCCGATTCATGGCGGGCGCGGCCCCGGGTAGCCGGATCGCGCGCCGCCAGAGCGAGCTCACGAACAGCTTCGTCGTGGAGACCGCACTTGACGTACATCCGCCCGAGCTCGAGGCGCGTGCCGTGATCGTCGGGATGCTCTTTCAACCGGGCTTTGTAACGCTCGATGACTTCCTTGTACTCGAGTCCGATGAACACGGCGGTGTCGACATAGACCTCGGCGGCATTGGTCATGAAAACCTTGAGCCGTTTGGGGCCCACCACCGAGAGGATGGCCATCATGCGCAGGAGTGTCTCGGTGGCGATGCCGCCGGCGGAAAGCGGCAGCTCGAACGGCAGGGCGAGGGTGCGGGGATTCTTGAGATCCATGTAGCCGAAAGCGCGCCGGGCCGAATTCAGGATATCGCCGGCCACCTTGCGGAGGGGCATGCCCTCGGGGCTGGAAACCCAGCCGATCCGGATCAGTTGATTGGCGAAATCGGCGAGAGCGGTGTCGAGGTCCTGAGGACCGTTGACGGGCGGGGCGTTCGGAGGCAAAAGGGCGGCGGGCCTGGCCAGACCGTCAAGGCGCCGGCGGACGGTCTTTGCTCCGGCGTCCATTACCGTGAGGCCGATCTCCACCATCTGGGCGGGAACTCTCAGCAGGTCAGCCCACGTTGTACTCATAAGTTTGTGTCAGAAGTGTTTGGGAAGAGTGTAGTATACGGATCGAATGGCGCAGCCGAAACTGGCGGTCTCGGCGCGCCGGACGGGTTTACCGGCCAGAAAATCGGAGATCGCGTTATCGAGATAGGCGACGTACTCCGGGTCCCCGGGATATTTGAAATTGTCGACGGCGCCCCGGTACAGCACGACGCGCCCCGCGTCGACCAGAAATGCCCGCGGGGTCTGTTCGGTCGACCACTGGCGGGCGACGGCGCCGCCCTGATCGTGAAAGATCGGAAAACGGATGCCCCGGTCGGCCATGGTGTTGCGAATCTGCACGGGCGTTTCTCCGGACCGCGACGCGATAACGACCAGCGACAGGTCCGGGTACTGGGCGGCGAACCGGTCGAGGTAGGCGTCGTAGCGGATGCAGTGCGAGCAGACACCCGACCAGAAGACGACGACCGCTCCTTTTTTTCCGGCCAGAAGGGCCGCAAGATTCGCCTGGCCGCCGTTCACACCCGGAAGGGTGAAGTCCTCAGCCAGTCCACCCAGCTCCTGAACGCGTGAGGTCTCCGGCGTCATGCACTTTATTCTATCGGGTGACCGATCCATTCGCACTAACCGAAAGGTATTAGGAAGACGGGCTCGACAGGATGGGCCCGGGAGGGATTCGCGGAGGTGCAACGGGCGGGCGATCGCGATATGCTCACAAGAGTCATGCGCTGGACACTTTTCTTACTGCTGGCAGGGTCGGGCATTGCGGCCGAACTGCCTACGCCATCCGACGTAATTGTGGAGCGCGGCGTGGATTACACGGCGATTCCGCACGGGAAGCTGGCGATGGACATCGTGCGTCCGAAGACGCCGGGGAAGTACCCGGGGGTGGTCCTGATACACGGGGGCGGATTCAGCGGCGGCAAGCGCGACAGCTATCTGCCGATGGCGATCAAGCTGGCGCAGAACGGATACGTGGCGGCGGCGGTGAGCTACCGGCTGACGCCGATGTTTCAATTTCCACTGCCGCTGCATGACGTGAAGGCGGCAGTGCGCTTCCTGCGGGCCAATGCGGGTAAATACGGCGTGGACAAGGAGCACCTGGCGGCGATCGGCGCTTCGGCCGGCGGGACATGGTCGCAGTTTCTGGCGGTTACCCGGAACATGCCGCAGTTCGAGGGCAACGGGGCGCACAAAGAGGAATCGAGCAGCGTCGATTGCGCGATCAGTTATTATGGCCGGTCCGACATGCGGCGGGCGTACGAGGGCAGCCGGAATGCGGCCGAGGCGCTGCCTCCGCTGTTCGGCGGGGACCGCGAGAGCGCGATCGACCAGCACTACCGCGGCAGCCCGATCAACTGGGTGAATCCGGATTCGGCGCCCATCCTGGCGATCCACGGCACGCGGGACCGCAACGTTCCATTCGAGCAGTCGGTGTGGCTGGTGGAGCGGATGCGGGGCATGGGGATCGAGGCGGAGCTGGAGACCATCGCCGAAGCGCCGCACGGGTTCAAGGGCGAATACGACGAGCGGGCATTTACGCGCTCCATCGATTTCCTGAACCGGAAGCTCAAGCCGAAGCTGCTCGAGACGAGGCGGCTGCTGGTGACCGATCACGGTCCGGGGGCGGAGATTCTGGCGATCGCCTGGCCGTCGGGCCGGGTGCTGTGGCGGCGTCCGAACCATCGCGGGACGGAAGTTTCGGCGCTGCCGAACGGCCACGTCTTGTACATCGAGGATCCCAAGGGGCTGGTGACGGAGATCGACGGCGAACAGAAAGTAGTGTGGCAGTACAAGACCAGCAAGGTAAGCCTGATGAGCGCGCAGCGGCTGGCGAGCGGCAATACGCTGCTGGTGGACGACACGATACCGCGGGTATTCGAGGTTTCGCCGCAGGGAGAGGTTGTCTGGAACGTGGAGAAGCCCGAGTACAAGGGCAAGGCGATGCGGCGGGCGCGGCGGACGGCGTCGGGCACGACGGTGGTGGCGGTTCAGGACGCGGGGCTGCTGCTGGAGCTGAACGCGAAGGGCGAGGTGATGCGCAAGATCGAATTCCCGCAGCGGATGCCGGCGCACGCGCTGCCGCTGGCGGACGGCGGGATGCTGATCGGGCTGGCGGGTCCGGGCGAAGTGCGGCGCGTGGACGCGAGCGGCAAGACGGTGGTCACCTACGCAGGCGCGAACGACGCGGCGCGCATGGCCTGGACATCGGGCTTCACGGAGACTCCGGAGGGCGGGCTGATCGTCTCGGACTACATGGGGTCGCGCATCGTGGAGTTCGACGCGAAGGGAAAGGTTCTGCATCAATTGAAGAACTTTCCGTGGTCGGTGACCAGTATTTCGCTGATGAAGTAAGCCCGCGGGCGGGGAGAGGCGCTAAGATGAGGGGAGTCCAAGGGGAGGTTACGATGAGAATCCTGCTTCTTGCGCTGAGCGTCGGGACGGCGCTGGCGGCGCCGATTCGGGTACGCGAAACCGGATTCCAGCCGGGTCCGGACGGCAGACCGGCGGGATGGAGCGTGTGGAGCGCGCGGGCGGAGACCGCTCCCCGCTGCTTCGTGGACACGCTGCACTACCGCACGGGACCGGGGTCGCTGGCGATTTCCGGCGCGAGCAACATCGCCGAGCACGGCGGGTGGGAGCGGACAGTTCCGGGGATCGAGGCCGGTTCCTGGTATCGCATGACGGCCTATTACAGGACCGAAGCGGTGGAACACGACTCCCTGCAGGTGGTGGCGCGGCTGGACTGGCGGGACGCGAAGAAACAGCGGGCCGGGCAGCCGGACTACGTGTACAAAGCGCGCCGCGAAGGCGCCTGGACGCGGGTTACCCTGGACGCGCCGGCGCCGGAGCGCGCGGCGGCGGTGACGCTTCAACTGTACCTCTCCAACGCTCCGCAGGGCACGGTGTGGTGGGACGACATCTCGCTCGAGCAGATTCCGGCGCCGGCGCCGCGGCGGATCAAGGTAGCGTCGATCAATCTCAAACCAGGCGGCACGAAGTCGGCCGCGGAGAGCGTGGCGCAGTTTTTGAAGGCGACCGAAGCCACGGTGCAGGGGAAGACGGACGTGATCCTTTATCCAGAGGGAATCACGGTGGTGGGCACGGGCAAGTCGTATGCCGAGGTGGCGGAGAGCATTCCCGGTCCGACCACGGCTACGCTGGGCGAGGTGGCGCGCAAGCATTCGTCGTATGTGGCCGCGGGCATCTATGAAAGGGAAGGTCCCGCGGTTTACAACACGGCGGTGCTGCTGAACCGGGCGGGCGAGGTCGTGGGGAAGTACCGCAAGGTGTATCTGCCGCGCGAGGAGATCGAGCGGGGGCTGACGCCGGGGTTCGATTATCCGGTGTTTCAGACCGATTTCGGGACGGTGGGGCTGATGATCTGCTACGACGTCTTCTTCTCAGACCCGGCGCGGAACCTGGCGTCGAAGGGGGCGGAAGTCATTCTGATGCCGATCTGGGGCGGCGACCAGACACTGGGGAAGGCGCGGGCCATCGAGAACCGGGTGTTCCTGGCGGCGTCCGGTTATGACTATCCGACTTACGTGATGGACCCTGACGGTGAGATTCTTTCATCGGCGCCGCAGAGAGGAGCGGCGGCCATCGCGACGATCGATTTGAACAAGCGGTACGCGCATCCGCACCTGGGGGACATGCGCAACCGGCGCGCGAAAGAGCTGCGCGTGGATGTGAAACCGGCCGTGCCCGGCTTTGAAAACTGACCGAGTAAGATCCGGCGTCAAGCCTGCTCGAAGACGGACGAGGCGGTATTCCAGAGAATGTCCTGGCGGGCTTCCGCGGAAATCTCCAGCCGCAGAATTTTCCCGATCTCGGTTTCGAGACTTTCCGGGAGGTCCGACCCGATCATCATGCGCGACGCGGGCACATGCGCCAGCGCCTCCAGCACATGATGCGGCATAAGCGACGACAGCTCGAGATAAATATTGGGGCAGAAGACGGCGGCCACGATGGCCTCGGCGAGCAGGACGCCTCCGCCGCCGCAGTGGGCGAGCACGAACTTGAGCTGGGGGAAGCGGCGGGCGGGCATCATGAACAGCGAGGGCAGCGCGAAGGGGATGCCCGTGCCGGTGTGGCAGACCAGCGACATCCGGTTCTCGAGGGCGGTTTCGAAGAAGAAATCGGCGCGGGGGGAGATCGGGTTGAGCGGCTGGTACTGGGGCTGAAACTTCAACACGCGGAAGCCGAACTCCTGCGCGCAGCGGCGTACTTCGCCGCGAAACGCGGGCTGGGGGATGAACGGGTTGAGGCAGGCTGCTCCGGAGAGCCGGTCGGGATGCGCGCGCACGGCGGCGCCGATCAGATCGTGCATGGCGCGGTAATCCTCCACCATCGGAAACGGAATGGCGAGGGAGCGATCGACGCCGCAGCGGTCCATGCAGGCGAGCATCTGATCGGCGGAGCAACTGCGTCCGCTGTGCTGGGCCAGGCCGAGGTGGGTGTGGGTGTCGTAGATGCGGAAGCCGTCCTTCATATTCGGGCGGCGATCTGATCGCCCATGACAACAGTACTCAGGCGGCCACCGAGTTCCCGGGTGCAGCGCTCCGGGGATGCGAGCGTTTCAGCGACAGCGCGGCGGATGCGTTCTCCGCCCTGCCGCGTGGCCGGAGTGTCGAGCCACTCGAGCATCATGGCGACCGACAGGATAGTGGCGACAGGGTTGGCAATTCCCTGCCCCGCGATGGTTGGGGCGGATCCGTGGGATGGCTGGAAAACGGCGTGGCGGTCGCCGATATCGGCGGAAGGCGCCATCCCCATGCCGCCGACGAGCGCGGCGCCGAGATCGGAGAGGATGTCACCGAACATGTTCTCGGTCACGAGCACGTCGAAATCCCGGGGGCGCTCCACCAGGTACAGGGCGGCGGCGTCGACATAGATTTTTTCGGCGGCCACGTCCGGGAACTCGCGGCTGACCTGGTCGAAGATGCCGCGGAAAAAGGCCATGGAAGGGAGCACGTTGGCTTTATCGACGAGGGTGACGCGGCGGCGGCGGGGCTGGGCGAGGCGGAAGGCCGCGCGGAAGAGCCGCTCCGACGTATGGCGCGTGATGCGCATGGTGTCGCAGACTTCGGCGGCGTCGGGCGAGTAGGTTCCGCGGCGCGAGGAGAACAGGCCTTCGGTGCTCTCGCGGACGAGGATGAAATCGATCTCGCCCGGCGCGAGCTGCTTGAGCGGCGAGTGGATTTCGTGGAACAGGTAAATCGGACGCACGCCGGCGTAAAGTCCGAGGCGCTCACGGAGATCGAGCTGGGGGGCCATTTCGACGCCGTTGGGCCAGCGGACGTCGGGCAAGCCCATGGCGCCGAGGAGAATGGCGTCATAGCCCTGGATTCGCTGGAAGGTGTCCTCGGGCAGTGGATTGCCGCTCTTCAGAAATTCGCCTGCTCCGACCGAAAATTCCGTCAGCTCGAAGCGGGCGCCGGGGATGCGGCTCTCCACGGCGGAGAGAATTTTCAAGCCTTCGGCGATGACTTCCGGTCCGATGCCGTCGCCGGGGAGGACGGCGATCCGGTGTGTCTGGTTCATGATTTCCAAAGCCTCATTGTGCAGCCGCAAGAGCCGGGGCGCCGGACAGGCCGGCGCTATTAGGGGATTCTACTCGAAATCAGAATAAAAACTTCAAGCTGAACTGCACGATTCGCGGCGAACCGGCGCCTAGGATACGGCCGAAGTTGGGGCTGGTGAGCACGGCATTCGGGTTGTTGAAGTTCACCTGGTTGAAGAGGTTGAAGAATTCCGCGCGGAATTGCACCTTCTTCGATTCCGTAATCGGGAAGTTCTTGAAGGCCGAGAAATCCCAATTGACGAGCGCGGGACCATAGACAAGGTTTCTTCCCGCCGTACCCAGCGGGTTGGCAGCCGGTTTGAAGGCGGAGGTATCGAAGAACCTGTTGATCAGATCGGGGCGGCTGCGTCCGGAGTCGAGCTTGGGATTTCCGACCAGGTCCGGCCGGTCGGTGGTATTGCCGTCGAAGTTGCTATCGACGTTCGAGGTGACGTTGAAGGGGCTTCCGGTACGGAAATCGGTGATGCCGTTGATCTGCCATCCGCTCAGCACTTCTTTGCCGAGCAGGCCCCAGCGGCGCACGGCGGGCACTTCCCAGAGGTACGAAATCACCAGACGGCGGGGAGTGTCGAAGTCCGAGGGGGCGCGATCGAGGCGCACGTTGTTCGAATCCATGAACGAAACGACGGTCGGATTGAGCTGATCGTCGGAAGCGATGTCGATGGACTTCGACAGGGTGAAATTGGCCATCAGCGTGAAGCCGTGGGAGAAGCGGCGGGTCAGGCTCATCTGCAGTGAATCGTAATGGGCATTGGCGGCCGTCTGGGTCTGGGCAATCTCGCCGAAGACTCCGGGCTGGTAGGGCCGGCGGGAGTTGACGTTGGCGGCGGTGGAGCGTCCGGGGAGCAGGATCGGCGAATTGGCGTCGCGCTGGAGATAGAGCTTGCGCGAAACGTTGGCGACGTAGCCGGCCTGCAGGCTCCACTGCGAGGTCAGCTGCTGCTGGACGGTGAAGTTGTACTGCATGACGTAGGGCATTCCGAGGCCTTCGGAGATATAGCCGGCGGTGATGGGGAGCGAGAAAAGCGGGTTCTGACGGTTCAGGGTGTAGGGGAACGGGCTGCCTCCCGGCACGTTCGCGTAAGGCGTGTTCAGGTTGGGAGTCACGTTAACGGTGGTATCGACCAGGAAGGGCTGACCTTGCAAATTGCTGCTGAGGTTGGCGATGGTGGCGGCGTAGAAGAGTCCCCAGCCGGCGCGAATGGCGGTCTTGCCGTTTCCAAACGGGTCGAAGGCGACACCGAAGCGGGGCGCGAAATTCTTCTTCAGGGTGGGAATGACGGAGCGCGGCACGCCGGGGTCGCCGGGATAGACGAGGCCGAGCGGCGCGCTGGGGAAAACGGTCGACCGTACACCGAAGCGGAACTGCTGATATTCATCGGTGCGGCTGAGCAACTGGCCGTCGACCTCGTAGCGAAGTCCGAGGTTGAGGGTCACTTTCCGGGAGATCTTCCAGTTGTCCTGAAAGAACCCGAAGAAATCGCTGGAGTAGAAGTCGCGGTTCTGTCCGTTGTTCTGCCGGAACGTATTGGCGCGGCCGAGGAGGAAATCGGCCAGCGCATTCCTGGTGGAGGAACCGCTGAAGCGGATCTGTCCGGCGCCAAGCCAGTTGCCGTTCTCGACGAAGAGATGCTTGGCCCAGCCGCCGCCGACACGGATACTATGGCCGCTGCGCATCCAGGTGAGGGTATCGGAGACGGAGTACTGCGACTGATCGGTCTTATCGTCGCCGAACGTTCCCATCTGCCAGAAGCCGTTGACGAAGATTTGCGGGGGTCGGGGCGGCAGGGCGCCGAGGGTGACTTTGCTGCCGAAATCGGACCAGCTGGTGTGAACCTGGGTGGCCTGATCATTGCTGTTGAGGGAGTAGGCGAAGCGAACCTGATTCAACAAGCCGGGATTGACGATCCAATCTTCGCTGACCACGATGTTGCGCTGATCATTATTGATGCCGCCGGCCGCGTAATTGGGAATCTGCGTGGAGGAGGCAAACGGGTCGGCCACGGTGGCTCGGACCAGGAACAGGCTCCCGGTCAGCTTGTGGGCGGCGTTGATCAGATGGTCCATTTTCAACAGACCCTGGTCCTCGCGCGTGGTCGAGGAGCCGGAGGCCTGGACACGGCCATCCGGCGTATTCGGCAGCGGAACGAGTTTCAGGATGTTCTGCGACACGGGATCGAGCAGCGACTGGGGGATGATGCCGTTGGGGAAGGCCACGCCGGTCGCGGGGTCCACCGGGCGCTGCGCCGGGGCGAAGGAGGAGAAGTCGCCCTGACGTTGGGCGGTGGTAGGGGTGATGCCGGTGTTGATGAAAGCCGCGGTGCTGATACGAAGGCCCTGATAGGAAGCGAAGAAGAAGGTCTTGTTTTTGATGATGGGTCCGCCCGTGGTTGCGCCGAACTGGTTCTGATGGAGCGCGGTGACCGAGGGCTGGAAGAAATTTCGCGCGTTCAGGTTGTTATTGCGGAGGTATTCGAACAAGGCGCCATGAAACTGGTTGGTTCCGGAGCGGGTGACGACATTGATGACGGCGCCGGACAGGCGTCCGAACTCGGCGTCGAAGTTGCTCGTGAGGAGGCGGAACTCGCCGACGGCGTCGGGATTGGGCGCCTGGTTGCCGCCGTTGCGAAACATGCTGTTGTTGTTGGCGCCATCGAGCATGAAGTTGCTTTGGCGGACGCGGCTGCCGTTGGCGGAGACGAGATTTCCGGTGTTGTCGCCGACGGTGAGCGTGGTGGCGCGGGCGACGCCCGGAAGAATCGACACGAGGCTGTAAACGTTCCGCCCGTTGAGCGGCAGGGATTCGACGCGTTCGCGGTCGACGGTCGAACCCACCTGCGCCTCCCGCGTATCGACGAGGGGAGCGTCGGCTTCGACGTGCACTTCCTGGGTCAACGAACCGACTTCGAGCGCGAAATCGACGCGGGCGTTCTGATTCACGCCAAGGCTGACGCCGTCGCGGACGGAGCGCTTGAATCCCTTGGCTTCGGTCTCAATCCGGTAGCGTCCGGGCACGAGGGTGGGGAACAGATAGGAGCCCTGAACGTCGGTGACGGTGTTGCGGGTTTCGGAGGTATCGGCGTTTATGGCGCGAACGGAGGCATTGGGGAGCACGCCGCCGCTGGGATCGGCGACGTTTCCGGAAATGGTTCCGGTGACGGCCTGGGCGAAAAGTCGAGGGCGGGCGGCGAGAGAGATGGCAGCAATCAGCAGCGCGGCGCGGGCCGCGGAAGAAACGGACATGGTTTCACCTCTTTGACAAGCGAGTAGACCGAAGGAACTTCAAGCCATTATACAGGGATGCGGACCGAGTCCGACGGCGCGACGTATGATGGTCTAACGAATGCACAAACGGTCTCTCTCCGTCGCCGCCACCATCGCGCTGCTGGGCGGGTTGATGTACTCGACCGGGCTGCGCCGCGGATCGGCGCAGGCGCCTTCGAGGCTGTCGAGCCCGGGAGAGCTCGAGACCGTCAGCGTCAATGAAAACGGCAATCCCGTGAATAACGGATACCCGAGCCTGATACGGGACCGGCAGGGGAACCTGTGGTGCGCCTGGGTGACGGCACGGCTGCGCGATCCGCTGGTGAAGACGCAAGGCCCGCCGTACGAAGAGGGCGACATGATCGCTCTGCGGGCGCGTAAGAAAGGCGCGTGGGGACCGGCGGTGATTTTGAATACGAATTTCGGCGTAAACTTCGCGCCCGTTCTGGCGCAGGATCCGGCGGGCAACATCATCGCGGTCTGGAGCAGCAGGCGGAACGGAGAGGACGGCATCTGGTGGCGGCGCGCCGGGGGGGATCTGACTCTGGGAAGCGAGCTGCGGGTATCTCCGGCCGGTAAGCTGGAGGCGCTGCCCACGCTGGCGGCGGCCAAGGACGGCAAGCTGTGGCTGGCGTTCCAGTCCTTCCGGAACGGCAGCGCCGACGTGGTGTTTTACGGGCTGGAAGGCTCGGGGTGGCAGCGCATGGCGGATCCGGCCGATTCGCCGGATCCCGAGTATCGTCCACGGCTGGCGGCCGCTCCGGACGGATCGATCTGGTGCGCGTGGGACAGCTACAGCGGGGGCAAGTACCGGGTGATGGTACGCCGCTACGATCCGGCCAAGGGTAGCTGGGGCGCGGCCGAGCACGTCCCCGGAGACGGGCGTCTCGACGCTTACGCTCCGGATCTGGCGGTGGACGGGCAAGGGCGGGTGTGGGTGGTGTACGCGCGGAACGAAGTGGAAGAGCCTGCTTACGGCCTGCGGGGGACGAAGGACGGGGGCGCGCCGAAGCCGACGTCGCGGCTGGCGGTACGCGACGCTTCGGGCGCATGGTCCCACGCGGATCCGGTTTCGGGGAACGAGCCGGGATTCGTGGCCGCGGGCGATCTGCCGCGCATCACGGCCGATGGCGAGGGCGGAGTGTGGGTGGTCTGGCAGAAGCTGCCGAACCACGTCGATTGGAAAGTGGGCGCCGCCTATTATCAGGGGGGGCGGTGGGTGGCGTCGCAGGTTTTCGGGGAGAGCGAGCCGGTGGCTCTCGACGGACCGCCGCGCCGCGCCGATCAGCGGGCGTCGATCCTGCCGGACGGAGCCGGACGACTGGTGTTGGCCTACGAGCGCGGGCGCGGGGCTTTCCGCAATCGCGATATTTTTTTGAGGCAGGTGGCCGCCAGCGGGGAGGCGGGGAGCGGAGAGCCGCGGCTGACGCGATTCGACGAAACCAGCCGGCGTCCGGTGGAGCGGGCTGTCCGCCGGGCTCCCAAGCGGCTGGCCGTGAACGCGGCGGGGGGCGAGCGCCGGATGCTGTACTTCGGCGATCTTCACAATCACCTGCTGGTCGACGACGGGCACCAGGGATCGGTCGACCAGTTATTCGCGATTCATCGCGACCGGTTCTCGTCGGACTTCGCCGCCACCACGTCGCACGGGGATTCGAACAAGCTGCTCATTTCGGAGCTGGCGCACAACGACCTGCTGACCGAATCCAGTCTAGAGCCGGGCGGCTTTATCCCGATCCCGGGCTTCGAATGGACGCAGGGCGATTACGTCATCCCGCGCGCGGGGCACCGGCATGTGATCTACGAGACGCCGGGCGGTCCGCTTTACCGGCCGACCGAGGGGTTCAGCGACTCCATCAAGGAATTCTCCGAGCTGATGAGCAAGACCAACGGCATGATCTTCGCCCACCATGTTTCCCGCGCGTCGGCCGGCGGGACGGATTGGTCCTACACGAATATCAAAGTGGAGCCGGCGGTGGAGATGTGCTCGAGTTGGGGGCGCTTCGAGTATTACCAGAATCCCGGACATATACGCGCCCAGGAGATGCGCAACTCTTCGGTCCAGGATGCGTGGCGAATGGGCTGGCGGCTGGGGGTGATCGGCGGGAGCGACGGGCATAACCTGTTCGGCGACCGCATCCAGGGGCTAACGGGTGTGCTGGCGACGGAGCTGACGCGCCCGGCGCTGTTCGAGGCCATCCGCAAGCGCCGGTGCTATGCCACCACGGGGGAGCCCATCCAAGTCGATTTCCGGGTCAACGGGCGCCTGATGGGCTCGGAGATCAAAGTTACGGAGGGTCCGGTGATCGAGGGGACGGTGGAGGGCACGGCCAAGCTGATCTCGGTGGAGGTGGTGAAATTCGAGGCCGGCAGGTACGTGACGGTGTACCGCGCTCCGGTCGAGGGCGCGCGGTCGAAGATCTGGTGGAAGGATCCGGATTTCCGCGCGAGCGCGTTCTACTATTTGCGGGTCACGCAGGAGGCGGCGCCGCAGCTGGCGGCGCGTTACGGGAAGCTGCCGCAGAACCCTTTTCCGAGCGAGATGGCCTGGACGTCGCCGGTTTGGGCCGATAAATAAACGAAACGCAATGGTAGAATCGGGACTATAGATAAGTTTATGGTCTCGTCCAGGTTCTTGCAGTCCAAGTATGCCGGTTTGCCGTTTTGCGCCCTGATCCTCGCCACCCAGGTATCCGGCGCCGGGAATTCCGTTTCTCCAAATCCGGAAGCCGCTTCCGCAATCCTGCGCGGACTGCCGATGGCGTTCGAACCGAACGCGGGCCGGTGGGACAGCGGCGTGAAGTTCTCCGCCCGGACGGGGGATTACCGCCTTTTCCTGTCGTCAAAGGGGGCAGCGCTGAAAGCGAACCGGCCGGACGGCAAGACGGTTTCTATCTCGCTGCTGAATTCCAACCCGGATCCGCGGATATCCGGCCTGGATGCTCTGCCGGTCAGAACCAACTACTTCCTGGGCTCGAAGCGCTCGAACTGGCGGGCGGGAGTGGCCAATTACGCGAAGGTCCGTTACGAAGAGGTTTATCCGGGCGTGGACCTGGTGTACTACGGCGCGGGCAGCGAGCTGGAATACGATTTTCTGGTACGTCCGGGCGCCGATCCAGGCCGGATCCGGCTCAAGTTCAGCGGGGCGGACCGGGTCCGGATCACGGGGGACGGCAATCTGGAAGTGGAGACGGCGGGCGCAAGGCTGGTGCAGCGGATTCCGGCCGTGTACCAGGAACGGGAGGGGACGGCGCGCAAGGAGATCCAGGGCCGGTTCAAGCTGCTGGCGAAGGATGTGGCGGGCTTCGAGATCGGCGAATACGACCGAAGGCTGCCGCTGACCATCGATCCGGCGCTACGGTACTCCTCGCTGATCGGAGGATCGGGATCGGACGTGGTGACGGCGGTCAAGATCGACGCGGCCGGTAAGGTATACGTGACCGGCTACATGTCCAACGCCACCGACGTTACCGCTCCGGGCAACGCGTTCCAGACCGCTGCTTCGGGAGGCGCAGACATTTTTGTGGCCAAGATCGATCCGGCGGCTACGGGTCCCGCGTCGCTGCTTTACCTGACGTTCATCGGAGGCAGCGGGAACGATATTCCCAACGCGATGGCGCTCGACGCATTGGGCAACGTCTATCTCACCGGCTCCACGAGGTCGATCAACTTTCCACTGGGGGGCTCCACTCCGTCGGCGAATCTGAACACGGTGTCAGACGGCTCGATCACGGGAGTGTCGGACGCCTTTATCCTCAAGCTTCAGCCTGCGATCGCGGGCCTCGATGCGGTGCAGTACTCGACGTTCCTGGGCGGGAAGGACGAGGACGCCGGGACGGGGATCGACGTGGATGCGCAGGGCAACGTCTATGTGACGGGCTATACGCGGTCCGAGGATTTTCAGCTCACATCGTCGGCCTACCAGTCGGTCCGGTGGGGGAACCAGGACGCGTTCGTGGTGAAGATGAACACGTCGTCGGGGTCGCCGCTGCTTTACAGCAGCTATCTGGGGGGAGAAGTAACCGATGTGGGGCGGTCGATTCTGGTGGCGCCGTCGGGGCTGGTGTACATCGCGGCCAACACGTTCTCCGAGAACTTTCCGCTGGCGGGGCAGCCGTTCCGGTTTTCACCCAAGGGCGGCGGGGACATCGTGGTGTCCCAGATGGATCTGACCAAATCCGGGCTGGCTTCCCTGCTCTACACGACCTACCTGGGGGGCAGCGGGCTGGACGAAGTGAGCAAGCTGGGGCTCGATTCGCGGGGGAGAGTGCTGCTGGTGGGGACGACGCTGTCGGACGACTTTCCGGTCACGGGCAATGCGATCAAGGCCAGCCTGACCGGGGTGGCGAACGTGTTTGTGACGCGGCTGGACCTGGCTGCGCCGGGTGACGCCGTACTCTCCTATTCGACGTACCTGGGCGGATCCGGCGGGGACGTGGCATACGACATGACCTCGGATACGGCGGGGAATGTCTACGTCAGCGGGTACACGCTATCGCCCGATTTCCCCACCACGCAGGACGCGCTGCAGCAGGGTTCGGGCGGAGGCATCAACGTATTCCTCAGCAAGTTGAGCCTCGCGGATGCGCTGCCCGCGCTGACGTATTCGACCTACATCGGCAAAGAGGGCACGAACGTGGGCAATGCGGTGGCGGTGGCGGCGGACGGCACGATCTGCGTCGGCGGCCAGGCCGCGATCCGGAGCATCGACACCACCGAGGGCGCCTTCCAGGATTCGTCGACCGGCGGGGTGTCGGACGGGTTCGTCATGGTGCTGCGGTAGGCTATCTCTCTCGCCGCGATCGGTACGGCGTTCGAGTAAGCCCGGTATCTATCACTCTGAATTCTTGAGCTCGACGGCGGCGATCGATTTGCGGTCGCGGACGTAGAGGCGGGTTCCGGCGATGGAAGGCGGCGTCCAGGCCAGGTGATCGAGGATCGGAAAACTGCAGTTCACTTTCAAGCCATCGGGCGACAGGTCCACCAGGTGCAGCGAACCTTCTTCGTCGAGAAGAATGGGGCGGTCGCCGACCAGCAGCGCGTTCGCCCGGGGCATGCGCCGCTCACGCCACATGATCTTGCCGGTCCGGATATTGACGCAGACGTAGGTGATGCCGGCGAAGTCGCCGCTGGGAGCGTAGACATAGTCACCGATGCGCATCACATTACTGTGATGGACGCGTAGCTGGCTGTGGAACCAGAGTTCCTTCACGACCGTTTCGCCATTGCGGCGGGTCAGTTCCAGAGTGCGGCTGCCGCCCTGGTAAGCGCCGCTGAAAAACAGCAGATTATCGGGCCCCCAGATCAAGGTGGAGGTGATATCCCCGCCGCGATTCTCATGCGGATGGCTCCACAGAACGCGGCCGGTCGCGGGATCGAAGCCGGCTACCGCCTTGTCGACGACGCAGGCCACCTGCGGCCGGCCGTCGACATTGATGAGCACGGGAGAGGACTGGGAGTTTGCGAAATCGCCTCCCTGCCATCGCGTAGCGCCGGTCTTCAAGTCGAGGGCGGCGATGGCGTGACCTTTTCCTCCCACCATCACGATGACGGTATCGCGGTAGCGCAGCGGCGAGTTGGAGTAGCCGCGGAGCATCACGGTACCACCCATCTCCTCGATCAGCCTGCGGGTCCAGAGCGCCTTCCCGGTCTTCTTGTTCAGACAGTGAAACAGGCCGGTGACGCCGGCGCTATAGAGCCTGTCGCCTACGATGAGCACGGTGGCGTGAGGGCCCGGGCCGGTATTCATGTTCATGCCCTTCAGGAAGGCGGCGGGATATTTGTATTCCCAAACGGTGTTGCCGGTGGCGGACTCGAGGGCGATGACCACTTCGCTGTCGCCGTCGCGATACATGGTATAGAGGCGCTTGCCGTCGGCGACCACGCTGGAGCTGCCAAAGGGCAGCGGACGCTTCCAGAGGACGCGGGGGCCGGAGGGCGGCCAGACGGCGGATATGGGTCGAGCCGCGACTTTAAAATCGCGGGTTGGGCCGGCCCACTGTCCCCATTCCGGAGAGGCGGCGAAGGCGACAGCGGCGGCGAATGCGAAACCAACGACGATTCGACTGGTCATGAGTTTCCAGACTACCGCAGTGCGGCGTCATCGAATCGGGCGAGCTTGAGAGCCGGGGTCCTGCGTTTTCGCGTTTCGGGCACGACACTTTGCCGGCATCCGAAGCATTTCCTCCTTGACAACTTAGGAGAGTGGAGGTATTCTCTCCCTATTACATTAGGAGAGAATACGAATGGGCAAACAGGCCGATCTGCTTCCCGGAACGCTGGATCTCCTGATCCTCAAGGCCGTCTCCCTCAGTCCACAGCACGGGTACGGAGTACTGCTGCGGATCGAGCAGATCACGAAGCAGGCGCTGACCATCGATCAGGGAGCGCTCTATCCCGCCTTGTACCGCCTGGAGCACAAGGGGCTTCTCTCCACCGAATGGGGAGTCTCGGAGAATAATCGCAAGGCGAAATATTACACCTTGACGGCTGCGGGCCGAAAACGCCTGGGCGAGGAAGTGGATGGATGGAACCGGCTGGCGGCTGCAATGGCTGCCGCGATCAAAGCGAAACCGGAAGGAGTGTAGGGGCATGTTCGCGTCACTGAAATCATTATGGCGGCGCATCGCGCAGCGCGGGCGCTGGGAGCGGGAGATGGACGAAGAACTGCGCTTCCACATCGACGCGCGGACCGCGTCCCTGATGAAGACGGGAATGCCCGAACAGCAGGCGCGGCGGCAGGCGCTGGTGGAATTCGGCGGCGTGGAGGCGCACAAGGAACTCTGCCGCGAGACGTCCTGGTTTGCGCGCGTGGCCGACGAATGTACCAGGAATCTGCGCTACGCGGTGCGCTCTCTGGCCAAGAGTCCGGGGTACACGGCCGTGGGAGTGATTTCGCTGGCTCTCGGGATCGGCGCTAATGTCGCAACTTTCAGTTTGGTGGAGCGGTTGATGCTGACCACGCTGCCGGTCCGCGATCCTGAGACCCTGTTTCAGGTCGGCAGGATCAAGGCGGACGGCTTCGAAAATTCGCATTCTTATCCGAATTTCGAAAACCTTCGGAGTCACAAAGACCTCTTTGAGGAAGTTCTGGCGTGGTGCCTGTGGACCCACGAAGTGACGGCGAACGAGCACCTTGAAGAGTCACTCGTCGCCTACGTCAGCGGTTCCTATTTTCCCATGCTGGGAGTCCATGCCTCCCTCGGCCGGGAGTTGACGGAGCGGGACGATCACCCGGGAGTAGCCAACGTCGCCATGATCGGCCACAGCGCCTGGCAGAGATTCTACGGCGGCTCGGCGGAGGTGGTAGGACAAATCATCAAGGTGGGAGGAGTGCCATTCCAGGTCGTGGGCGTTGCGCCGGTGGGCTTCTACGGAGTGGAAATCGGCGATGCGCCCGACGTTATCGTTCCTCTTCACGGATATCTTGCCTTCAACAAGAACGCCATTTCGGGCGAAGGCTTGATGTGGCTGCATGCGATGGTGCGTCTGAAGCCCGGTGTGTCGCTGGCTGCGGCGAGATCGATTTTCCGGGATCGGGGAATCGAGGCAGCGAAGGCCAAGAGGGCGGAACGCGGCCGGCTGGATCTCGACACCGGCCCCACCATTGAAGATGCCAGCCGGGGATATTCCGATGTCCGCAAAGAGTTTTCGCACGCAC
This sequence comes from Bryobacteraceae bacterium, assembly GCA_035495815.1. Taxonomy (GTDB): domain Bacteria; phylum Acidobacteriota; class Terriglobia; order Bryobacterales; family Bryobacteraceae; genus DATJFH01. The sequence goes on along the minus strand of DATJFH010000245.1, from coordinate 30,175 downwards.
TGGTCGTCTTGATGGCGTTGGTCGGAATGGTTCTGCTGATTGCCTGCGCCAATCTTTCCACGCTCTTGTTTGTACGTGGCGCCGGGCGGTCGGGGGAAATGAGTTTACGGCTGGCGCTCGGCGCAAGCCGCGGGCAACTGATCCGGCAGTGGATGACCGAGAGCCTGCTCATTGCGCTGGCTGGCGGTATTTCCGGAATGCTGCTGGCGGGCTGGGTGGTGGACCTGTTATTAGTGTTCGTGCAGGAGAAGATTCGCCAGTACCTGCGCTTCCAGACAGACTGGAAGATTCTCGTCTTCGCGCTGGCTGTCACCCTCGCTACCGGTCTTCTGTTCGGCTTACTGCCGGCTGTGCGAGCGTCGAACACCAGTCCAGGGGTGAGGTTGAAAGAGGCTCAACCGTCCATATTGGGCCGGCGCCGCCGGCTGGCAAGAGGAGTGCTGGCGTTGCAGGTTGCAGCTTCGCTGGTGCTTTTGACAAGCGCGGGTTTATTCGCGCGCACGCTGTGGAAGCTCAATACTCGCACTGGCGGATTCGCCCGGTCGGAGATCGTTTATGCAAATGTGAAACTCCAATCCGGCAAGGAAGCCCTTCTCGATGACGTCATGGAGCGTCTGAAGCAATCGCCTCTGCTAGCGGCTGTGAGCCGGGGCCGCGTGCCCCTCTCGAATGCTCGCGGATGGTCGTCGGTCAAGGTTCCTGGCTACACACCCTCGCCATTGGACAACAACCTTGTCTATCATGCACAGGTTACACCTGGGTATTTTCGCGCTTTGGGTGTCGCGATGCTCGAAGGCCGGGACTTTGAAGAGAAAGATCGAGCCTGGCCCGCTCGCGTCATTATCGTCAGTGAATCGTTTGCCAAGCACTATTTCCAGAACAGGAGTCCGATCGGCAGCAAAGTGAACGTCTTCTATCGAGGCCCGGCCGTAGAGATCGTGGGTGTTGCGCGCGACGTCAAGTATGGCGCCCTCAGAGAATCTCTGTGCGATGTTGCCTATTACCCGGTGTGGTCCGGCCCGATCATTGCCCGGCCGAAGCGCCCGGAGGATCGGGCCGCGGCGCTCACAGAGATTCGGGCTGCGGTGGCTGCCGTGGCCAAGGATGCCAGAGTCAGCACAGGCACGCTGGAGGAAATGATTCAGCGCTCGCTGCGGCGCGACAGGCTGGTGGCGCAACTCTCGGCGGTTCTCGGCCTTCTTGGAGTGGTCTTGGCTGCCATCGGATTGTATGGAGTGATAGCGCATGATGTGGCCAGCCGCGTACGCGAAATCGGAATCCGCATTGCACTGGGCGCCAGCCAGTGGAGTATTATGCAAGCCACGCTGACCGAAGTCGCCGTGGTGATCGGACTGGGCATGCTGGCCGGAATTCCCGCTTGCATGGGGGGCGCGAGGCTCATCCAGTCTCTGTTATTTGAGACTTCGCCCACCGACCCGGTGACCTTCGCGGCAGCCGCGGCTATTCTCGCGATGTCCGCTCTACTGGCCGCTTTTTGGCCGGCGCGCCGCGCCTGGAGACTGGATCCGGCGCAATCGCTGCGGCACGAGTAGCAGTGCGCACCGCACGGGTTCAGTGGCGCCGGCGAGGGCCATGCGCTGCTCGGTTTTGCGGATCAGGCGCAGCCACAGGGATTCGGGGTCCGGATCGAAGACGAGGGCGGCATCGCCCTCGAAGATGAACCATCCGCCGAGCTCCACTTCACGGCGGAGCTGGTCCCGGGTCCAGCCCGAGTAGCCGGAATACAGGTGAAACGTGCCGGGCGCGGCGCCTTCGGCAATCGCCTTCTCGAGAAGCGATTTGGCGGTTAGCATCGAGACATCGGCGAACAGGTGGAGGGATCCCCGGGGCGCGGCGCGGGAGCGAAGCAGCGCCAGCGCAACGGCGCGCTCGACGGGTCCTCCGTTATAGATCGGATCGGTCCGGCCCCTGGCGCGGTCGGGAGTATCGGGAAAGGCTCGAGCAATCGGAACCGAGCTTCGGCGATTGACGATCAGACCGAGGACCTCGTCGGGCTCATAGCGGACGAGGAGCACGACGGTATGGGCGAAGTTCGGGTCGAGCAGGCCGCGGCTGGCGACCAGAAAGCGGCCGGCGGCGAGGTCAGAGGGACGCGTGGATTGCGCGGGAAGCGGCGCGTGGGGCAGCAGCGCCGCCAGCGCCAGAAACCAGATCCGCTGCGCCGCCATGTATCGATTGTCCAACTTTCCGGACCGGAATGGACGGGGGCGCGGCTGGTAAACTGGTCGCCATGAAAACTGCTTTCGCAGCGCTGATCCTGAACGCGAGTTTGTGTCTATGCCAGGATGGGCCGCCGGTGGAGATCGAGTTGATGACTTACGCGGAGATCCATTCGGCGATACATCAGCAGGGCAAGACGACGGTGATTATCTATAACGGCGGGACGGAGCAGCGCGGTCCGCATGCGGTGCTGGGCGGCCACACCTTCAACGCGCGGGTGACGGGCGCGGCGATCGCGCGAAAGCTGGGGAACGCGCTGGCCGCGCCGGTGCTTCCCTTCTCGCCGGCGGGCTCTCATCTGAATCCGAAGTGGCCGGGGACGGCGGGAATTTCGCCGGGTCTTTACAGTTCGGTCAACGAGGCGATCGTCGAGGACATGGTGGTGAACGGGTTCAAGAACATCGTGCTGATCGGGGATCACGGAGGCGGGCAGAAGGAACTGGAGACGCTGGCGGCGAGGCTGGATCGCAAGCACTCGGGGAAAGGCGTACGGGTTTACTACTCCGGGGCGCCGTATTACAAGGTGCGGCAGGATTTCGACAAATGGAGTAAAGAGAACCATCTACCACTCAGCTCGCACGCGGGCATTCCGGATACATCCGTACTCATGTATCTGGGCGGCGAGAAGTATGTGCGCAGGGACAAGATGGTGGCGGGCGATCCGGTATTGGCGCCCGGAGAGAAGCGCGATCCGGCAAAACCGCTGATTAACAACGGGATCATAGGAGACCCGCGGCTCTCGAGCGTGGAGATCGGCAAGCGCATTTTCGACATGCGGGTGGCGTACGCCGTAACCGAAATTCAGCGGCTCATTCAAGGCAAGCGTTAAACTATTTCTATTCAGGCGATTCAAACTTTTTGTGCGATATTCATTGGCCAGCGGCGCGACTCATAGTAAAATTGAGCATGACATCAAAACGCACAACCAAGTCCGATCCGGCGGCGTCTGGGAGCGCTGCGGCGGGCATTCGCAAGACCCGTCGAACCGTAGCGAAACACTCGGCCGCATCGGTCGCCGGCGTCGAACAAATCACAGGAACCACGGAAACCGTTTCGGTCGATACAGAAGCCATCGCACGTCTCGCCTATTCCTTTTATGAAGCGCGCGGGTACGCGCCGGGGTCACCGGAAGAAGATTGGCTGCGCGCCGAACGTGAACTGATGGCGCGGTAGTCGAGAATCCCCATCGCGGTGTCTGTCCGGCCGCGACGAGCCGGCAGCGTACTCTCCGGCAATCCAAAGCGGCCGAATCGTCATATCCGATTTCCCGGCGCTCTTTCCTGATCGATTTATATTGACTTTTCAATCCCTACGGTTAATAATCCGGTCACTGGGAGGGTGTCAATGTCTCGAAGCCTTCGTGTGGCCGCGGTCGCCTTGTTGCTGGCTGGCGCCGGATACGGACAAACCACATTCGCAACCATCACCGGCGCGGTGACGGACGCCAACGGCGCGGTAGTTACCGGCGTAACGGTGGAGGCTGTTCACCAGGGCAGCAACTACCGTTACACGACGAAGTCCAACGAGGCCGGGATCTACACTATCGGCCAGCTTCGCGAGGGTGTTTACAACCTGCGGGTGACGACGCCCGGCTTCAAGGAAGCGGTGATTCAGAATATCCAGCTTGTCTCGCTGGATGTCCGCCGGGTGGATGTACGGCTGGAGATCGGGGCGGTGGAGACGAGGGTGGAAGTGGCCGCCAACTCGACGGTGATCGAGACGGAGACGGCCCGGATCAGCGACAGCAAGGGCGCGGTGATGATGAAGTCGCTGCCGTTGAACACGAGGTCGTTGAGCTCGTTTCTAGCGCTTTCACCGGGCGTGCTGCAGGCCGGCGCGGGATCTTCGACGCGGCGCTTCGCGGGCAGCCGGGCCAACCAGGAAGACATGACGGTCGACGGGATCACGGTGGCCAACGGGTACGACGGCACGCAGATCGGCCCGCTGTACAGCTATATCGAGAGTTTCGAGGAGTTCCGCATCGATATGGCCAACAACACGGCGGAGTTCGGCGCGATCGGCCAGGTGACGGTGGTTTCGAAGGGCGGCGGGAACGATTTCCACGGGGTGGGACTGGATTACTATGCCACGCCGATGTTCCGCGCCCGAGATCCGTTCGCCCTGCAGCGGGGCGCGGGCGTGAGCCACAGCCTGGGGGTGCTGGTGAACGGTCCGTTCGTGCTGCCGAAGATTTATAACGGCAAGAACAAGACCTTTTTCTCTTTTTCCTACGAGACCTCCCGCGGCAGCCAGATCCAGCAACTGCTGACGCCGACGATGCCTTTGGCCGCATGGCGAACGGGGGACTTCTCCGCGCTCGCGCCCGGGACGGTGGTGCGCGACTTTTTCGCGAGCAACGCGCCGTTCCCGGACAATCGGATTCCGGTTTCGCGGATCAGCTCCGTGTCGCAGAAGATACAGGACCGCTTCTTTCCGCTGCCGAACTTCGGAAATTTATCGGTACTGAGCAATCAGAATTATCGCGAGCAGAAGGCGCGGCCCTACGACCCGAGCACCAACGTGGTAGGACGCGGCGATCACCGGTTCTCGGACAAAGTCTTCGTCTTCGGGCGATTCACCTGGGACCGGCAATACAGCCGTCAGTACACGGGCGGACTGCCCACGATCGGCCAGAACTGGCAAACGCGCTCGACGCGCGGCATCAACCTCTCCTACACGCACAGCATCCGTCCGAATTTGCTGAACGAATTCCGCTACGGGTTCGCGTACAACAACAATCCGCGGAATCCTCCGACTCTCGGCAGGGAGGTATCGCAATTTCTGGGGATCCAGGGACTGGTGAGCGACCTGCCGGACATCAACGGGATCTTCAAAGTGGGCTGGACAGGCATCGGCCTGACGGGCATCGGCGTGGACAACGACTGGCGCCATCCCGGATTCGAGAACTATGTGCAGCAGTTTCAGGAGCACCTGAGCTCCTTCCGCGGGAGACACAATCTGAAGGCAGGCGCTCTGTTCACGCGGGTGGCTTTTAACGACGACCAGGCGCCGACCGCGCTCTTCGGCAGCGTCACCTTTTCGAACCGCTATACGGGCCACCCGTACGGCGACTTTCTGCTCGGCATCCCGACGACGGCGGCGCGCGCGTTTCCACCGATCCTGATCCAGAGGCTGCGCTGGGCGGGCGATTTCTTCATCACCGACGACTTCAAGATTTCGCCGAAGCTTTCGCTGAGCCTGGGGATGCGCTACGAGTTTCATCCCGGGTGGAAGGAACTGGGGGGGCGGCAGGCGGTGTTCGACGCGGCGACCGGCAAGATCGTGGTCCCGGACGGGGCGCTCAACCAGGTGAGCCCGCTGCTGCCGCGCGGGTACGTGGACGTCATCGAAGCGGGGAAAGCGGGGTACGACCCGGTGAAGCTGCTGTCGACCGACAAGAACAATTTCGCCCCGCGCATCGGGGTGGCCTACCGGCCGTGGGGCAACAGGACGGTATTCCGGAGCGGGTTCGGAATTTTCTACGACGTGGTGTCCCGATCGGTAACCGCGGGAGGGTCGCCCTTCGTGATCAACGAGCCGACCTGGAACAATTCCCCGGCGGCTCCGGAGGTGATTTTCCCGCGCGTGTTCCCCACCTCGGCCGCGGGCGTGACGACGGTCGGCCTGCCCGGGGGCTACCGTCAGGATCTGCGGACGCCGTACAGCATGCAATACAATCTCACGATCGAGCACGAGCATTTCAACACGGGCTTCCGTCTCTCCTACATCGGGACCAACACGAGGCAGGGCGAATGGGGCCGCAACATCAACCAGCCGATCGCAGACAGCCGGCTGTACGTGGACAAGCCCCGGTTGTTTCCGAACTATCCGGGCATCACCTATTACGACAACGGCGCGGGGCACAACTATCACTCGCTGACGGGGGAGATCGAGCGGCGCTTTTTCAAGGGGCTGTCGTACCAGTTTTCCTGGGTGTACGCGCGCGATATCGGCGACCTCGAGCGCGGGGAATCTCCCGAGAACGCGTATGACCGGAGGCGCGAGAAGGCTGTGTGGCTCGACATTCCGACGCATCGCATCACCAGCAATTTCGTATGGCAGCTTCCGTTCGGCAAGGGCAAGAAGTATCTGTCGCGGGGGCGGCTGGCCGATCTGGCTTTTGGGGGATGGGAAATCAGCGGGGTGTACAGCATTCATTCCGGCCAGTTCCTGACGCCGTTGTGGACGGGGCCGGATCCGACGGGGACGACGTTCACCGGCAGCCGGACGCCGGCGCAGGTGACGATCCGTCCCGACGAGCTTCGGGAACCGAACCTGCCGTTCGATGAGCGGAAGGTGAGCCGCTGGTTCGATCCGACGGCATTCGGGGCGCCGCGCAGCGGTTCGTTCGGCACATCCGCGAAGGGTGTAATCAAGGGGCCGGGATCGAATATTTTCAACGTGGGAGTGTCGAAATATTTTGCGATCACCGAGCGGGTCCGGCTGCGCTGGGAGTTGACCGGGACGAACGCGTTCAATCATCCCAACTGGGCGAATCCGCAGGTGAACATCACGTCGCTGGGCCAGGTGGGCGTGATTACGGCTACGGGGGGCGTCTCGAACCTCGATCAGTCCGCGGCGCGAAGCCTGCGGATGGGGGTTCGGGTGGAGTGGTAGCCACGGTTTTTAGCTCGATCGACTGGCGGCCCGCACTTTAACAAGGGTAAATTCAGGACCTGAATTCCGTCAGGGCTCCGAATTCGGGCTTTGAATCCTTGACCGGCGGGTGAACGGGGCGTATTATGGCTTCGGTCTTCGGCTCGCGTTATCAGGTCCTGTCCAACTTCCACAGAGCGAAGGAGGCAACCAGCTCATGGCTGCGATCAGCATTACGGTCAACGGGCGCGCTTTTTCGGCCGACCTTGATCCCGAAACTCCGCTGTTATACGTCCTGATGGACGACCTGCAGTTGAACGGACCCAAGTTCGGCTGCGGACTTTCTCAATGCGGCGCCTGCACGGTGCTGGTGGACGACGAGCCGGTTCGCTCCTGCCAGACGCCGATGTCGGACGTGGCCGGTCGCAAAATCCTCACCATCGAAGGTTTGGGCACAATGGCGAACCTGCATCCGATCCAATCGGCCTTCATCGCGGAGCAGGCTTTGCAGTGCGGGCATTGTATCAGCGGGCCGATGCTGTACGGCAAGGCATTCATCGACCAGCATCCGGAGGCGACGCGGGACGAAATCGCCGATGCGCTGGAGGGGCTGCTGTGCCGCTGTCACGCGCATGTCCGCATGATCAAGGCCCTGGTGCGCTACCAGCAGGGGGTGAAGGCATGAGACGGGCGGATTTGAACCGCATCGATCCGATATCGATGACCGCGGACGCGCTGGCGGCGCTCGACAGCGCGGGTTTCTCGCGGCGTGGATTCCTGAAGGGCGCCGGCGCGCTGCTGGCCAGCTTCAATCTCTCCGGAGGCGGCGCCGGACTGAAGGCGCAAACCGGTACGAGCTTGCCCGCGCCGCGCCCGACGGAAGGGAACCAGGTGGATTCCTGGATCGCGATCGGGCAGGACGACACGGTGACCGGTTACGCGGGAAAGTGCGACTTCGGGCAGGGTTTTCGCACGGTCCAGCAGCAGTTGATCGCGGAGGAACTGGGTGTTGCTCTGGACAGGATCACGATGGTGATCTGCGACACGGCGCTGACACCCGATCAGGGAGTGAGTTCGGGCAGCCAGGGTCATCCCACGCAATTCGGCACGGGGGCGCTGCGGCAGGCGCTGGCCACGGCGCGCGAGATGCTGTTCCAGATGGCGTCCACGCAGTTCAGCGTGCCGGTGACACAGCTCGAAGTGAAAAACGGCGTGATCTCGATGAAGGACAATCCTTCCCGCTCGGTGAGCTACGGGCGGCTGATCGGGGGGAACCGGTTCAACCTGACGGTCAACGCGAGGGCGACACCGAAGGATCCGAGCCAGTACACGATTCTGGGAACCTCCGTGCCGCGGTACGACATCCCGGCGAAGGTGACGGGGCAATTCCAGTATGTCCAGCACGTGCGCGTGCCGGGCATGCTGCACGGGCGCGTGGTGCGTCCGCCGGCGGTGGGGGCCAAGGTGGTCAGCATCGACGAGAGCTCGTTAAAGGGGCTGCCCGGAAATCCGAGGGTGGTGCGGCGCAAGGATTTCGTGGGGGTGGTGGCCGATACGCAGTGGGCCGCCATACAGGCGTCGCAGATCCTGCTGGTGACGTGGTCGAACGGCGTCAAGCTGCCGAGCCAGGCGGATCTGTACAACTTCATGCGCAAGCAGCCCTCGCGGGACTCGTATTCGGTGCTCTCCGACGACACCGATCAGATGCTGCAAGCGGCGTCCCGGGTGGTGAAAGCGACCTATCTGCATCCTTACCAGGCGCACGGGTCGCTGGGGACGTCCTGCGCGGTGGCCGATGTAAAGGGGACCGGGTCGAGCGCCACGGCCACGATCTGGTCCGCGACGCAGGGAGTGTATCCCCTGCGCGACAGCGCGGCCATGGTGCTGAACCTGCCGAAGGAGAGCGTGCGGGTGATCTACCTCGAAGGCTCCGGCTGCTACGGGCTGAACGGCGCCGATACAGTCGCCTACGACGCGGCGGTCATGTCGCAGGAGACAGGGCGGCCGGTGCGCGTGCAGTACACGCGGCCGGACGAAATGACCGGTGGAGAGAGCTTCGGTCCGGCATTCGTGATCGATCTGCGGGCGGGCGTCGACGACAAAGGGCAGATCACGGCGTGGGATTACGAGAGCTGGACGCTGAGCAAGGGGAACCGCCCCAACGCGACCACTCCGGGGAACATCTACACGGGCGAGCTGTTGGGATTCCCGCTGCCGGCGTTCACGCCGTCGGCCGGGACGCGGCCCACCACGTACAGCAACAACGGCAATTCGGCCTCCTCATACGGGGCGGGAGTGGTGGGGAGCAATGCGGGCGGGACGGGGACGATCCGGAGCGAGCGGATTCTTACGCACACGCTGGAGTCGCCATTCTTTACCGGTCCGCTGCGCTCTCCGAACCGCCTGCAGAATACGTTCGCCAACGAGAGCTTCATGGACGAAGTGGCGGCGGCGGTGAAGGCCGATCCGGTGGAGTATCGTTTGCGGCACCTCACGGATCAGCGGCTGATGGACGTGATTACGGGCGCGGCGAAGGCGGCCAACTGGGACACGCGTCCGTCGCCCAAGCCGGGGAACGGCAGGACCGGCGTCGTCACCGGACGCGGCATTGCGGCCGTGCTCTACGAGGGCAACAACGGATACTGCGCGCTGGTGGCGGAGGTGGAGGTCAACCAGGACAGCGGCGTGATCACGGTGAAACGCTTTGTCGCCAGCGGCGATTCCGGCCCGGTGTCGAATCCCGACGGACTGCGAAACCAGATGGAGGGCGGCGCCATGCAGGGGATGAGCCGGGCGCTGCACGAAGAGATCCGCTGGAACGATTTCTCGATCACGTCGACGGACTGGCGCCGGTTCCCGGTGTTCCAGTTCGGCGACCCGATTCCGGTGATCGAGACGGTGCTGATCAACCGTCCCGACAAGGCGCAGATGGGAGCCGGAGAGACGACGATCACGATTGCGGCGGCGGCCATCGCCAACGCGGTGTTCGACGCGACCGGCGTCCGCTTGCGGCAGGTTCCGTTCACGCCGGCGAACGTGCTGGCCGCGCTGGCGAACCGCTGAGTCCCAGGAGAAGCATTAGCGCAAGCAGGCTGATGGCGCTGACCCACTGCCCGGCGCGTTCCCACGGCCCGCCGTCGAGCCGGAGCTCGAGCCGGTAGTCGCCGGCGGGGGCCTTGACGCGAATCAGGTTCTGATCGGACGGTTCGAGGGCGGCCGGTCCGCTGACTCTCCAGCCGGGGTAGTAGAACTGATGGAAGAGCAGGGCGCAGCCGGCGGGGCATCGTAGTCTGACGCGGATATCGCGCGGCGCCCACTTCAACACGTCCACGCTGCCCTGACCGCTTTCGATGCGAACCCGCTCCATCGCCTGATTGGCTTGCGCGGAAGCGGTCCAGTCGCTGAGGAAGGGGTCCATCGAGAAATCCGCAGACCAGGCGGTGGCGTGATTCTGGCGCGAGATTCGATATCCCATATAGCCGAAAAACGACAGCCACAAGAGGGCGATGGAAGCCAATCCGGCTGCGGCGGCTCGCGATGGGGCGCCCCAGGACAAGGCGGATAAAGCAGAAACGGCCAGCGTGGCGACCATCAGGAATCGCCAAGGGAGCTGCAATTGCGCCAGGATGGGGAGCAGACGCCAGACGGGGATGCTGAGCGGGGTGGTCATGAGGAGGCTGGCAGCGCCCGCGGCCAGCCAGAAACGGGCCGCCCGACCCCGCGAAATGGAGGCAAAGCAGGCCAACGCGAGGGCAAACAGGACGATGAGGATCGAGAGGAACTGGACGAATTCCGGCCAGGTTCCCTGGATTTCAAAGAGCCGGGTATCGAGGGGCGGGAAGTTGTTTCGCCAGTTGTACACGGGCTGGAGCAGGTACCTGGCCGAGGAGAGGTAGGCGCGGTGGCCGAGCGCGGGCAGAAGATAGATTGCGGCCAATCCGGTCCCGAGGAGAAGGGACAGGCTGACGGAGGCCAGCGAGCGGAGCCGGTCGCCGGGTTTCGAGAGGAACCAGGCATAGGCGAGCGGCAGAGGAGAGAAAATCAGGGCGCTGAGCAGGTGCGTCATGACGAGCAGCGCGTAGACGGCGGCGAGCCCGGCGAGGGCGCGCGGCTTCCGGCCGATGACACCGCCGGTGAACAGCAGGATGAACGGGAACCAGACGAACGACCAGAACTCGGCGAAGGCGGCGCGCATGTAGAGATCGACGGTGAGGTGGTAGGCCGAGCCCATATAGACCACCGCGCCGGCGACGGCGCCGGCTTCGCTCGCGACGCGGCGCAGCCACAGCCAGGCGGCAATGCCCGAACCCCACAGCGCAAGCACGGCGGCCGCGCTCAACTCCACGTGTCCGAGAGGGGCGAGCAGGGACGTCACCCAGTAAGGAAGCGGCGCATACACGAAGAAGGCCGGACTGCCGAAGCCGTGGTGGGTCCCCATCAGCCAGCGCGGGTATAACTCGCCCGACCAGAATTGGGCCCCGAACTGGCGGGTGTACAGCAGGTGAACCGGCCCATCGTGAGCCAGCACGGGGAATCCGTAGAGGAGCACGGGAAGAGAAAAGAAAACCGCGGCCAGTGAAACCAGGACCGCCGGCGGGGCCTTGGCCACTACACGATCTCGGAGATCACCGTGCCGTGGACTTCGGTCAGACGCTCTTTGCGTCCCTGATGGAGGTAGCTCAACGCATCCTGGTTGAGGCCGAGCTGATGGAGCATGGTGGTGTGGATGTCGCGGAAGTGGTACGGCTTGTCGACCGCGCGGAGTCCGATCTCATCGGTGCCGCCGACCACCTGGCCGCCCTTGATCCCGCCGCCCGCCATCCACATGCTGAAGCCGAGGTTGTGGTGGTCGCGGCCCTTGCTGCCCTGCGATTCGGGCGAGCGGCCAAACTCGCCGCCCCAGAGGACGAGCGTGGTGTCGAGAAGTCCGCGGCGCTTGAGGTCCTTGAGGAGGGCGGCTACCGGCTGATCGGTTTGCGCGGCCATGCGCAGGTGATTCTCCTCGATGTTCTCATGCGCGTCCCACTGCAGGTTGCCGGTGCCGCCGCCGGAGACCGGACAAACGAAGCGGACGCCCTTCTCGATGAGGCGCCGGGTGAGGAGGCAGCGGCGGCCGTAATCGTCGGTCGGCTGCTTACCGATGCCGTACATGTCGAGCGTTTCCCGCGGCTCGGTGGAGAGGTCGAAAATGGCGGGCGCCTCCACCTGCATCTTGAACGCGAGGTCGTAGGCGTTGATGCGGGCGGCGAACTCGGTATCGTCCGGAGCCATATTGGCCTGGTTGAGGCCGCGGATGAGGTCGAGGGTCTTGCGGCGCTGATCCATGCTGACGCCGGAGGGCAGATCGAGATTCAGTACGGGCTTATCGCCCGGGCGGAACATGGTGGGCTGGTAGACGGCGGGGAGGAAGCCATTCGCGTACAGAGGCTGGCCGGCTTCCTGGGCGCCATGGGGGTCGGGGAGCACGACGTAGGCGGGCAGGGATTCGCTTTCCGAGCCGAGGCCATAGATGGTCCACGAGCCCATGCTGGGGAAGCCGGGAATGACGCGGCCGGTGAACAACTGGTATTGCGCGGCCGAGTGCACCACCATGTCGCCATGGCAGGAGCGGATGACGGCGATGTCGTCGATGCATTCGGCGGTGTGCGGGAGCAGGTCGGAGACTTCGATTCCGCTTTTCCCGTAGCGCTTGAAGGTGCGTTTGGTCCCGAGCAGAGTGGCCTCGGCGCCGACGAACTGGTATTTCGCTTCTCCGAAGCTGGCCGGGCGTTTCTGACCGTTGAGCTTGTTGAGCAGCGGCTTGGGGTCGAAGGTCTCCATGTGGCTGGGGCCGCCGGACATGAAGAGGAAGACCACGGATTTCGCTTTTGCCTTATCCGGCATATGCGGCGCCTTGGCGGCGAGGGGATTCAAGGCGGCGGCGGCGCGGAGGTCCTGCTGCTGCAGCATGGCGCCGAAGGCCAGCGCTCCGAAGCCGCAGAATGCGTCGCAGAGAAATTCGCGACGGTTGCGGGTGATGCGGATATGTTCAGACATGCGATTTACCATCCGGCTTTGCCTGGCCGGTCCGGAGAATATCGATCGAATCATCAGTTCACGTAAAGAAACGCATTCAGGTTCAGCATCGCCAGGGCAAACTCCCGCAGCGACTGGGTTTTCAGGAAGGCGACGGACTGCTGCAACTCTTTCGGCCCGGGGGGGCGGCCGGCCAGCAGCCGGTACGCCAGGTCCACCTGCTTGCGCGGATCGGGGCCGGCTTCGGCGGCCAATCTGGCGGCGAGCGCCTCGGCCTGCTGATTCGCGAGGACGCCGTTCAGCAGCTCGAGCGCCTGCGGAGCGTGGGTACTGGATTCACGGCGCGGGCAGCTTACCAGCGTGTCCGGGGCGTCGAACACTTCCATGAACGGGAGTCGCAGATTGCGTTTGGCGATGAGATACACGCTCCGGCGGTCATGTTCCTTGGGATCCGGCGTCACGGCCCACTGCGAGGGCTTGTAGAGCGCTCCGACCAGGCTCTTGTCGATCGGAACGATGACGCTCGGCCCCCCTTCCTTGGGATTGAGCCGTCCCGATACAGCCAGCATGGCGTCGCGAATTTCTTCGGCTTCGAGGCGCCTGCGGGTGAACTTCCAAAGCAGGCGGTTCTCCGGGTCCTTTTCGGCGGCGGCGGTATTCGCGGAGCTCGAAGACTGACGGTAGGCGCTGCTGTTCACGATCAGCCTGTGGATCTTCTTGACGCTGAAACCTCCGGCTACGAACTCGTTGGCCAGGTAGTCGAGCAGCTCGGGATGGGAGGGGCGCACGCCCATGCGGCCGAAATCGTTGGGCGTGGCCACGATGCCGCGTCCGAAATGATAGTGCCAGATGCGATTGACCATGACCCGGGCAGTGAGCGGATTGTCAGGATCGGTGATCCATCCGGCCAGCTCGGCGCGGGGCTGTTTGACGTCCGGGGGAAGCTCGGGAGCGCCGTCCGGAAGCAAGACCCCGAGGGGGCGCATGCCGACCGAGTCGCCCTTATTCTGGTAATCGCCGCGGGCGAGCAGGTGGATGGGCGACTTGTTCGCCATGTCGTCGGACATCGAATAGACGGCGGGCAGGGGCTCCGGCATCTTCTCCTGGAGCTCTTCCATGCGCTTGCTGATGGCTTCCTTTTCGTCGGGCGTTTTGCCGCGCATGGAGGCTTTGAGTTTCTTCAACTCCGCCTCGATGGGCTCGGTCTTCGCTTTCCAGGCAGCCACCTCTTCGGGGGTGGCGCGGGAGACGTCGTTCTGTTGGGCGGCGGCGAAATAGGCCTGGATGCGGTAATAATCGCTCTGGCGGATGGGATCGAATTTATGATCGTGGCAGCGGGCGCAGCCGAGGGTCACGCCGAGGAGGGCCGACCCGATCACATTGGTCATCTCCGTCAGGACTTCGTTACGGCTGCTGGCCACTTCCTGATTGCCGGCGTTTTTCCGTAGCGGACCCAGGCGGTTGAAGCCGGCGGCGATGAGGGTCTCGTCTTCCTTGGGGCCGATTTCATCGCCGGCAAGCTGCTCGGTGAGGAAACGGTCGTAGGGCTTGTCGTTCTGAAAGGCGCGAATGACGTAGTCGCGGTAGCGCCAGGCGTCCCGGCGGTGCGTATCGTACTCGAACCCGTCGGTTTCGGCGAACCGGACCACGTCCAGCCAGTGCTGGCCCCAGCGCTCGCCATAGTGGGGGCTGTCGAGAAGCTTTTCCACGAGCTTGGAGTAGGCGTCCGGCGATTTGGCGGCGGTGAAAGCGGCCACCTCAGCGGGGGTGGGGGGCAGACCGGTCAGATCGAAAGAGAGCCGCCGGATGAGGGTCGCGCGATCCGCTTCGGGGGAGGGCGCGAGATTTTCCTTCCGGAGGCGGGCGAGGATAAAGGCATCGACCGGATTCCGCACCCAGGCGCGGCCGGCGGGGTCGGAGAATTTCGGGACCTCAGGGCGGGCGCGCGGGACGAAAGCCCAGTGGCGGCGTTCCACCGGAGTGTATTTGCCGAGCGGGGCGACCGCGCCGGACGCAATCAACAACGATACGACGGGGATCCCAAGCCCAAGTGCCTTCAGGCGCAACGCGGCCTCCTTGCCCTCTTATTTTACATCACCGGGCTGTTTCGAGTCCGCTGCAAACCGGTAAAAGAAAAACACTTTGGAGGTGAGGACGATCGAGCGCGCCGACTGCGGGGCCGAGGCGGGTAAAGTGCAGTATCCTATTCACATGCGCTACGTTGCGCTCCTGTGCGGCTGCACGCTGGCGGCTTTCGGCCAGAGCGGCGCTCCGGCGCAAGCGATATTCGAGAAGCACTGCGTGTCCTGCC
The DNA here is from genome assembly GCA_035495815.1 of Bryobacteraceae bacterium. Lineage (GTDB taxonomy): Bacteria > Acidobacteriota > Terriglobia > Bryobacterales > Bryobacteraceae > DATJFH01. The sequence continues at coordinate 15,012 of DATJFH010000245.1, read as the reverse complement.
ACGGCGCGGGGCAGATGTCCGGGCTCGATTTGCGCCAGCGCGATACGCTCCTCAAGGGCGGCAAACGCGGACCGGCGGTAGTCCCCGGCAAGCCCGAGGAGAGCCTGGTCTACCGTGCGGTCGCGCGGCAGGGCGAGCTGAAGATGCCTCCCGGGAAGCAGAGCCTGGCGCCGGAGGAGGTAGCGCGGCTGCGTTCCTGGATCGAGGCGGGAGCCCCGTGGGAGTCCGCTCGCGCAGGGACGCCGGAAGCGTCCTGGTGGGCGTTTCGCGGGCTGCGCGGCACGGCGCCACCCGCGGTCAGGAACACGGAATGGGCGCGCAATCCGATCGACGCCTTCGTCCTGGCGAAGCTCGAAGAGAAACAGTTGCGGCCGGTGGCCGCCGCGCCGCGGCAGGCGCTGATACGCCGGGCGTTTTTCGACCTGCACGGGCTGCCGCCGTCCCCCGAAGAGGTGGAGCAGTTCGTCAACGATTCCGCGCCCGACGCTTACGAGAAGCTGATCGACCGGCTGCTCGCTTCTCCGCGCTACGGAGAGCGATGGGGACGGCACTGGCTGGACGTGGTGCGGTACGCCGATACGGGCGGCTTCGAGACGGACGTCTACTTCATGAATGCGTGGCGCTACCGGGACTACGTCATCGAGGCGTTCAACGCGGACAAGCCCTACGACCAGTTCGTTCAGGAGCAGATCGCCGCCGACGAGCTATGGCCGGACAATCTGGACCTCGACGGGAGCTACGATCTGCCGAAACAGAAGCAGATCAATCTGTCGAAGCGCATCGGCACGGGGCTCTACACGATCGGGGCGCTGGCGGCCGAGTACACGTTCTTCGGCGACCAGTTCCGCGCGGAGTGGCAGGCGGACGCGGTGGATACGACCGGGTCCGCGTTTCTGGGCCTGACGCTCGGCTGCGCGCGCTGCCACGATCACAAATTCGACGCCATCAGCCAGGCGGATTACTACCGGACGGCGGCGATTTTCGCGGGCAGCGAGGATCGCGAGATCCCGATCGTCAGCCAGATGGGAATCTATGAATACACGCGCTACGTGACCCGGCTGGTGATCGCCGATCAGCTCAAGGAGAAGCTGAGCCGGATGGACGCCGCCGTCCGCAAGCGGAGCGGGGCGGCCAAGAGAGCGAAGCTCGAGGACGCCTATACGCCAGCCGAACGGGACGAGCGCGAAACCCTGCTGCGGCAGATCGGCGACGCGTACGTCAAGGCGCCTCAGCGCTATGCGACGGCCAACGTGCTGGTGCACAGCGAGCAGGTCCCAGATACGCATATCCTGGTTCGTGGCGATTTCAAACAGAAAGGCCCCAAGGTGGAGCCGGGCTTTTTGTCGGCGCTGGGGGGCGGGACGATTTCCGAACCCGCCGAGCGGCCGTTCGTGCCGCAGCGGCGCAAAGCGCTGGCGCTGTGGATGACTTCCGAGGGCAAGGCGCTGCTGGCGAGGGTGATGGTGAATCGCATCTGGCAGGGCCATTTCGGGCAGGGCCTGGTGGGGACACCGAACGATTTCGGACGGCAGGGCGACCGTCCGACGCATCCGGAGCTGCTCGACTGGCTGGCGGCGAAGTTCATCGACAGCGGGTGGAGCGTGAAGGCGATGCACCGGCTGATCATGCAGTCGAGCGCATACCGGCTCTCGAGCGCGCCGGACAAGGCGAACGCCGCGGTCGACGCGGGCAACCGCTACCTGTGGCGCATGAACCGGCGGCGTCTGGAGGCGGAAGCGTTGCGCGACGCGGTGCTGTCCACCGCGGGGACGCTGAACCTGAAGGCCGGCGGACCGCCCATCGCGACGCCGCTCACGCGCGAGGAGCAGGAGGGGATGCGCGATCTGACGCAATGGCCGGTGGCGAGCGATCCGGCTGAATTTACGCGGCGGAGCGTGTATCTGTACGTGAAGCGCTCCTTCCGGCTGCCGATGCTGGAGACATTCGACGCGCCGGACTCGTCGGCAAGCTGCGCGCGCCGGGAGTCGTCGACGGTCGCCCCGCAGGCGCTGGCGCTGATGAACAGCCAGTTCATGACGGAACAGGCGGGGAAGTTTGCGGCGCGTCTGCGGTCGAAGTCGGGCGAGTCGCGTGAGGCCTGGGTCGAGGGTGGGTGGAGGGCGGCGTTCGGGCGGGCGCCGTCGGCTGAAGAACGGGCGAAGGCGCTGGGGTTCCTGGATGGAAATCCGCTGGAGCGCCTGTGCCTGCTGTGGTTCAACATGAGCGAGTTTGTCTATGTCGATTGACCGGCGTCGATTTCTGGAGCGCTCCGGCCTGGGCTTCGGCGGGCTGGCGCTGTCGTATCTTCTGGGAGGCCGGAGCGCGCAGCCGGCCACGGTATCGAATCCGCTGGCGGCGAAAGCGCCGCCGCTGCCGGCTACGGCGAAGAGCGTGATCTTCCTGTTCATGCATGGCGGTCCCAGCCATCTGGACACGTTCGATCCGAAACCGCTGCTGGAGAAACTCGAGGGGCGGCCCGTGCCGGAGAGCTTCGGCACGGTACAGCTGCAGTTTTCGAAATTCAAGGAAGTGCCGCTGCTGGCCTCGCGGCGGACCTTCAAGAAGTACGGGCGGGCGGGGGTCGAGATTTCGGACCTGTTCCCGAACCTGGCGCGGCATGCGGACGAGCTGGCCGTGATCCGGTCCTGCAATCACGATGGATTCACGCACACGGCGGCGCTGAACTGGCTGAATAACGGCTGGCCGCGCCTGGGACGGCCGAGCTTCGGCTCGTGGGTCGTCTACGGGCTGGGCAGCGAGAGCGACAGCCTGCCCGCGTTCGTGGTGATGCTCGAAGGCGGCATCAAATCCGGCCCGCCGGTTTACAGCGCGGGCTTTCTGCCCGCCATGTACCAGGGCACTGTGTTTCGCAACGGCTCGGCGCCGATTCTGAACGCGCGTCCGCCGGCCGGGATGAAGGACGGCGAGCAGCGCGAGATGCTGGAGTTACTCAAGTGGTACAACGAGAAGCATCTCTCGACGCGGGAGGACGATTCGGATCTTTCCGCCCGGATCGCCTCTTACGAGCTGGCGTTTCGCCTGCAGATGGCGGCTCCGGAGCTGACGGATCTTTCCAAAGAAACGGCCGCGACCAGGGCTTTGTACGGGATCGACGAGCCGCGCACGGCGGAATTCGGCGGCAAATGCCTGCTGGCGCGGCGGATGGTGGAGCGCGGGGTGCGGTTCGTGCAGTTGTGGTCGGGGAGCACGACGGGCGGGGGCGACTGGGACGGGCATGCGCAGTGCGATCGCAACCACGTGACGATCGCGGGCAAGGTGGACCATCCGATCGCCGGCCTGCTGGCGGATCTGAAATCGCGCGGTCTGCTGGAGAGCACTCTGGTGGTATGGGGCGGCGAGTTCGGGCGCACGCCGACATCGGACGGCAACGCCAACGGGGCCGGCGACAACAAGGGCCGGGATCACAATCCATACGGCTTCACGATCTGGATGGCTGGCGGCGGCGTGAAGGGCGGCCAGGTGATCGGCTCGACCGACGAGATCGGCCTGCGGGCGGCCGAGTATCCGGTGCACGTGCACGATCTGCACGCCAGCATGCTGGCGCTGATGGGTCTCGATCACACGAAGTTGACGTTTCCATTTCAGGGCCGCGATTTTCGTCTGACGGACGTGGAGGGAAGCACGGACCTGGCAAATCGTCTGCGCAGAGGCTAGAGTCGCTGTCGATGAGCGAAAAAGAACCCGTCACTCACATTGCCGGCATTTGCGGGAGCCTGCGGGCGGGAAGCTACACGCGGCGCGCGGTGGAATGCGCCCTGGCGGGCGCCGCCGAAGCAGGGGCCGACACGAACCTGATCGACCTGCGGAATTATCAGCTGATCTTCCGGAACGGCAAGGACGAAACCGGGTATCCGGAAGACGTTTTCCGGCTGCGCAAGGATGTCGGGCAGGCGGACGGCGTGATCGTCGGCACTCCGGAATATCACGGCAGCTTCAGCGGGGTGATCAAGAACGCCCTCGACCTGATGGGGTTTGAAGAGTTCGAGGGCAAGATGATCGGACTGGTAGGGGTATCGGGCGGCCGTATGGGCGCGTTCGACGCGATGAACAGCCTGAGGAACATCGGCCGGGCGCTGCATGCCTGGGTGATTCCGGAACAGGCGTCGGTACCGGAGGCGTGGAAGGTTTTCGCCGATGACGGGTCCATCACCGATCCTCAACTGGAGGAGCGTCTGAAGCAGGTGGGGAGGCAGGTGGCCCGGTTCGCGCGGCTGCACAAGTGCGAAAACGCGCTGGAGTTCGTGAAGAACTGGCAGCAGGCGCAGGCCAATCCAGGCGGGTAGGGCCGACCGGCGCCCCACGGTCAGTGCGGCTTCGACGACTCGTACAGGTGCGCGATGTTGGCGTAACCGTTCATGGCGAGGCGGCAGGAGGCGCCGGGACCGAACCAACGCGGAGCGTGGAAGGTGAACGGAGGCACGTAGACCACGTCGCCGGGGTTGGCGATGATCACGCCCTGACCCTCGATCGGATAGCGGATCTTGCCGGACAGGATGAGCCAGAATTCGGCGCATTCGGGATGGTAGTGGCCTTTATCCTTTTGATTGACCGGCGGAAGCTGGGACTCGTGGCCGTAAATGAAGTTGGCCACGGCACGATCGTCCAGCACCACGCGGTAGAAAGGCGACGGTCCGCGGGCTTCGAAGTCCCTGGCCAGCTCATCATAGGTAACGACGGGCTTGTTGCCTTTGTCATAGACGCCGGGCGTGCGGGTCATCCGCACCCGCATCCAGTCGAAGCCCGGCGCCTTGGGGGGCTGGACGTCCTCGGGATGCATGGTCTTGGCCCCGGCGATGTTGCATTCGAAGCGCAGGGCGGGTTTCTCTCCGACGGTCTCCATGCTGTAGATGGTCTGCATCGGGACCTGAACCATTGCGCCCTTTGCGGCGACGAACGGCTCACGGCCCTCGATTTCGAAGCGGATCTGGCCATCCATGACGATCCACCATTCGCGTGTATCGGGATGGAGGCGCTTCGAGACCTTGCTGCCGGGGGGAGACTGGATGTAGTCGGCCCAGATGTGATCGTCCCGGACGACCTGCTCGCGCCAGGCTTTTTCGTTCTTGTGTCTGGCCAGCAGATCGGCGATTTTGGTAATCGGTTTATGGGGCGGCAGGTAGCGGGTGGGAGGATACTTGGGCGCCCACAGGGTGTCGCCGCCGCGCTGCCCGTAAGCGCCGGAAGCAAGCGCGCAGATCGTCAGGGCGGCAGCGGCGAGGGTCTTCACGGGAGATGAACCGCAGGTCTTCGAAAGCAAGGCGCATTGTATCATGCGCGCCTCACTTCCCGGTGATCAATCTGGCTCCACGATTGCGGGTGATGTAATCGTACACCCATTCAATCAGCACCAGAAGGCGGTTCTGGAAGCCGACCAGGTACATCAAATGGACGAAGAGCCAGGCCAGCCAGGCGAAAAGACCCGAGAAGTGCAAGGGTCCGAGGTCGGCGACGGCGGCTCTGCGTCCGATGGTCGCGAGGTTGCCTTTGTCGAAATAGTGAAACGGCTTGACAGGCCGGCCTTGCAGGCGGCGCACGATCAACTTCGCGGCATAGGTTCCCTGCTGCATGGCTACCGGGGCAACGCCGGGCAGGGGCTTACCGCCCTGGTGGCTGAAGCTGGCCATGTCGCCGATCACCAGGATCTCGGGATGTCCGGGCAGGCTGAGGTCCGGGCCGACGATGGCGCGGCCGCCGCGGTCGAGCGTGGCGCCGGCCTTTTTCTCGAGAAGGGCGCCCAGGGGCGACGCTTTCACACCCGCCGCCCAGAGCACGGTGCGCGAGGGAATCCGTTGGACGCTGCCGTCCACTTTGATGGTGACGCCCTCGGGGTCGATCTCGGTGGCCAGCACCTTGGTGCGGGTGCGCACGCCGAGGCGGATCAACTGCCGTTCGGCGGACTCGGAGAGGTCCGGTGGAAAGGAGCCCAGGATGCGGTCGGACCCTTCGAGCAAAATGATCCGCGACTCGGCCGGGTTGATCACGCGGAAATCGTGCCGGAGGGTGTCGTTGGCGATCTCACCGAGCGCGCCGGCGAGCTCGACGCCGGTGGGTCCGCCGCCGATGATGGTGAACGTCAGCCATGCGGCGCGCTTCTCGGGATCAGGCTCCTTCTCGGCCTGCTCGAACGCGCCGAGGACACGGCTGCGAATCTCGGTGGCCTCCTCGATCGACTTGAGGCCGGGGGCGACGGCATCCCATGGTTTGCCGAAGTAATGATTCACGGCTCCGGCGGCCACAACCAGAGTCTCGTAGGGCAGCAGGCCGCCGGAATCGAGGATTAATTTGCGGCCCTCGACATCGATGTCGACGGCTTCGGCCAGGAGCACGCGCGTGTTCTTGTTCCTGTTGAGGATATAGCGGAGAGGCGAGGCGATCTCGCCGGGAGACAGTCCCCCGGTGGCAACCTGATAGAGCAGGGGCTGAAAGAGATGGTGGTTACGCCGATCTACGAGGGTCACCTCGACCGGAGCGCGGGCCAGTCCTTGGGCGACCCTGAGCCCGCCGAAACCGCCTCCCACGATGACGACGCGATGCTTCATGACGTCCGGGTCTTGGACTGCATGAGACCGATCTGGCGCAGCACCAGAAATTCGGAAAGATTTTCGGCGGTGAGCAGGCCGAGCAGCGAGTCCCCGTTCATGACCAGAACGCAGGCGCCGCTGGACTTGCCGAAAGCCTCGGAGAGATCCATGTCGGGTGGGACTCGGACGAAGGCGCGGTCCATGGCGCCGGCGACGTAAGCGTCGGGTCCCTGCGAAAGCATGGCCCGCATGAGGGCGCTGCGGGTCAGCAGGCCCACCACCTGCCCGCCGTGCATCACGGGAAAATCCTGCTGGGAGGTGGCCAGCAGCAGATTACCGGCGTCGCGAATGGTGTCGCCATGCTGAAGGGTACGGAAGTCGGTGACCATGGCCGCGCTAACCGGGAAACCCACGGTGAGGATGCGCCCGCGCGCGGCAGCGCCTTCCTGCTGGGCGCCCAGATAGACGAACATGGCGATGAAGAGGAGCATGAAATTGGCGGACAGGAGACCGAACAGGCCCAGGGCGATGGCGAGCATCTGTCCAGTGGCTGCCGTAATTCGCGTAGCTTCATCTTCCGGCCGGCTCCGCGCCAGCAGCGAGCGCATGACGCGGCCTCCATCCATGGGAAAGGCGGGTAAGAGATTGAACAGAGCGAGCGCGAGGTTCCCCACGCCGATTCGCTGGGCGAGGTTGGCGTCGGTCGGCTGCAGGAGCTCGGAGACCGGGAGAAGCCGGTTCCAACGCCAGGCCCAGAAGGCGATGGCGGCGGCGATCAGCAGGTTGACGGCGGGTCCGGCGAGCGCGATCCAGAATTCCTCGCGAGCCTTGGGGGGGCGCTCCGGACGGGAGACGCCGCCGATCGGAAACATGACGATTTCCAGGGTCCGAATGCCGAAGCGGCGCGCCACCAGAGCATGACCGAGCTCATGCAGGAGGACCGATCCGAACAGGGCCAGGATATAGACGGCGGTGCTTGCTCCCGACTGCCGCTCGCCGATTCCGATGAACAGCAGGAAAACCAACAGAAGCAGAAACGTGAAGTGCAGACGAACCGGCACGCCGAACAGAGTGAAGACTCCGACGGAACCGCCGGTCAGCGCGTCGTTCGCCATACCTGATTCAATTTTCGCTTACCCGGCCGGCGGATACCACGATTAAGGCGCGCCGACGCCGGTGGCCGCATCCCGGCTACTTGGACGCTCGTGTTTCCGGCAGTGAATAACTCAACGCGAGCGAAGCGTAACCGGTGGCCCACTGGGATATCCACTGATCGTGAGCGTACGGGAATCCACTCTCGAAATAGGGTTGAAACTTGGGAGCGCGGCTGACCACGTGCCAGGTCCCGTCGGCCGCCTGGGTGGAGAGCAGGAACGAGACGCCCTTCTTATGCGCCTGCGCCTTGCCGGCGCCGGCTTCCCTCAGCGCCCAGAGAGCCGTGCCGGTGGCGTACGCATCGGACTGGAGGTGGGGCGTCTGGGCCCAGCCGCCGTCGGCGCGCTGCAAGGCGAGAACGCGCCTGGCGGCACGGTCGATGGAGGAGGCGCCGAGCCCGGCCCATTTCAAGCCGAGCAACTGCATGACGGCGTCTTCGGTGGTAACCGGCTCGGCCGACTGGAGCCAGCGGGCGGCCCGGGCGATGCGCTCCTCGAATTCGGCCTTTCTGGCCGGGAGCGTGTAGTCGCGAAGGGACCGGATCCCGAAGGCGGTAAGGGAGATCAGACTATCGGCCGTGGGAGGGCGCATGATGCCGTAAGATCCCCAGGAGCCGTCGGCATGCTGCTGCGCGGCGATGTTGTGGACAACGGCGTCGATCGTGCGGTCGGCCGGAACGCGCTCGCTGGCGAGGCCCATGAGGGACATCATCAGGATCTCGACGGCCGGGGGGTCCTGTCTCTGAAGCATACCTTCTACCTGGGACGTGTACTGAACGCGCGTGGATCGGGCCAGCTCGGCCGCGGCGGGCTCGTCGACGCGAACGCCCCTGGCGCGGGCGGCGGCGACGGTCATGCTCGTAATATTCCCGGCATGGCAGCCGACGCAGCCCCCTTCCCGGAAAAACGAGGTGTAGGTTTTCTGCATCATGGCCACGCTTTTTTCCACGGCGGACCGGGCGTCGACTTTGGCGTAGGAGATGGACACCGGCGGGTGCGAGGCGGGCTCGATACCGGTGGATGCCTTGCGAATCAGGGGCAGGATGGCGGGATTCCGGAACTTCAGGGCCCAATCGAGCGCCGTCTCCCCGTTTTTGGACCTGGCGTCCATGGCCGGGGATTTGGCCAGCAGGAGGCGAACGATCTCCGGGTCGGCGTGATCGCTGGCGACGGCCAGCATCAGGGGCGTCATGCCGCGGACGTCACGGACATTGACGTCGGCTCCGGCGTCCAGCAGGAGGCGCACGGTCTCCGGGCTCGGGGCATTGACGGCGAGCAGGAGCGGAGTGAGGCTGCCGATGCCGATATCCCCGTTCTTGACCTTCTCGAACGCCGGGTCGGTCTGGGCGTTGACATCCGCGCCGCGCGCCAGCAGCAGTTTCACGAGACCGGCGTTGCCGTAGCCGGCGGCGCTGATCAGGGCCGTGAATCCCGCAAAGCCCTTGGCTTTAACTACAGCTCCCTGCTCGAGCAACAGCTTGGCGCTTTCGGTATCGTTTGCCCTGGCCGACATCATGAGGGCGGCGGTAGCTCCGGCGGGTCCAGGCGCTTTCGTGTCCGCCCCGCGCTCGAGCAACAGCCGTATCACGGCGGCATTGCCGTCGTGCGCCGCGGCGATGAAGAGCACGGAACCGCCCTGCTTCGTCCTGGCGTTTACGTCGGCGCCCTTATCGAGCAACAGCCGGACTTTGGCAAGGTCGTTCGAGCACCACATCAGCGCCGTGGAATCGAAAGTATTTTTGGCCTTTGGGTCGGCGCCTTTGTCGAGCAGGTTCCGGAGCATGCTTGGGGAGCCGACAGCGGCGGCGTACATGAGAGGCGTGTTGCCCCTCGAATCGCGGGTATTGACGTCGGCTCCGCCGGCGAGCAGTTTGTCCACGGCGGCTTGATCGCCGGTGCGGATGGCATTGTAGAACTTGTCACTGACGTTGGGCTCTGCCGCAGAGAGTCCGGCGGCCACATAAAAAACGGTGAAAAGAGAGAGAGATCGCATCAACTTACTCCTACAGATGCGATTAGTATACACGGTCAGGGCGTAAATACAAGGGCCCTCATGGCAGGCGCCGGGACGGAGGCCGCCCCGGCGCGTCATTCGCGAGCAAGAGCCGCTAAGTATTGATGAGCACCAGGTCCTGCTGCGAGGGACGGGGTCCCTGTACCGCGCGCAACTGGCGCTCGTACTCGGCCAGCTGTTCTTCGATCATCTCCTCGGTAACACGCCGCTTGATGATGTCCTCGCGGTAGCGTTTGAGGAAGTAGTCGATGGTCTCGACGCGGATCCGGATGGAGCCCGAGGGCTTGTTCTCGTCCAGATCCTTGAAGCAGAAGTACGGGGTGCCGGACTTCTCGATGATGCCCTCGATAACGCCGTAGATGGGGGCGTCGTGGCCGCACTTGAAGCTCGAGACTTCGAGGGCGACCAGGTTCGGATGCCGCGCGGTAAACTTCGCCGCCCACACCTTATGGTTGGTGCTGGTGGAATAGGACTGCTTCCAGACGTCGTTGATCTCGAGCGGGTGGCTGATGGTCCCGGCGCGGACTTCCTCGCCGAACAGTCGGTCGAGCAGGTCCTCGTCCATGGGGAGCGTGTTCTGGGAGAAGATGGGGTAGCCGAGCTTCTGGAACTCCTCCATGATTTCGTGGTTGAGCCCCGGATCGTGGTGGTAGGGGCGGCCCAGCATGACGATGCCGATGCGGTCCTCGCGCTCGAGCTGGTCCATGACCTCGCGGGCGCGGCGGCGAATGCCGGCCTCGAACTCCTCGAGCGCCTGGAAGCCGACATCGACGGCGCGCTGGTTCTCTTCTTCCGACAGGCCGAGGAACGGATTCCAGGCCTGGAACATCTGCTGCGCGAACAGCTTCCTGTCGCGCGTGTTGACCATGGGGTCGATGTAGGTGATGCCGTGCTCGGCGAAGACGTTGTTCTCCTTGGTGTAGGCCGCCTTGACGGTTTCGGGGGTGGCCGTGACCGTGGGGCAGGCGTTCGAACCGGTCAGCTTCACCAGCGGGGTGCTGAGCACGTCGAACATCGGGAAGAAGATCACGTTGAACTGCTTGCGGGCGCCCTTGATGGCGATCAGGTTGTGGACGTGGGCGATGCCGATCTTGGCCGGGAAGCAGGGATCGATGGCGCCGCGGGTCGAGCCCATACGGTACAGCTCACCGCTGGTGAAATCGGAGTAGACGATGTTCTCCGACAGGACTCCGAGGCTCTGCAGGTAAGCGTTGAACAAAGGGGCGTAGGTGTAAATATTCAGGACCCGCGGAATTCCGATCTTGATATGCTTGCGGTTCTGCATCAGGGCGATGCGCTGGTCGTTCTTCTTGAACCAGCTCTTGGCCGGAACGGGGTCGGCGACGTTCTTCACCGTACGCATCTTGAAAACTTCACGCGCGGCGATATCCACGAAATTCGGGTTGGAGCCCTTGACCGAATCCAGGCCGGCCTTGATCTCCTTCATCTCGTCGACGTCCTCGACGGTTCCCTTCTCGCAGGTGGCGATGATCAGGCGCTGCTCGCCCACCATCAACGGGACTTTGGTCTTCTTCTGCTGCGGCTGGAGTTGGCCGAGGGGCAGGAACTGCCCTCCGCCGGTGCTGACGTCGATGAAGGTGCGCAGGCACTCGTTCTTACAGAAGTGGCAGCGCGTATCCTCGTTGCGGGAGGTGCGGTATTGGATGTTGCGGACCGCGTCCAGCCCGATGAAGCTGGTGCGCTTGCCGTTCTTCCACAGGCGCAGGGCCTCGACGCCCGCGCCGATGGCGCCGGATTCACCGCAATGCTGATGGACGATAATTTCGGGCTTCTGGCCGGCGGCGCGGAAGCTGTTGCGGATGAAGTCCACTTCCGCCTTGACGACGGCGATATTGTTCTGCGTCCCGCCCTGGAGCACGAAGCGCGAGCCCAGCGCGGCCAGGTTGGGAATGGCGGCCACGTAGAGGAACACGTTCTTCGGCAGCACGGCGGCGAGTCCGGCCAGGATCTCCTCGGCGCGCCAGCCCTGGCGCTGGAAGTTCACGATGTCGGACTGCATGAACACGGCGCAACCGTAGCCGAATACGGGCATCGACCGGGCCGAGAAGGCGAGGTCGGCGAACTGCTCCACTTTGAGGCCAAAGCCTTCGGCGGTGGACTGGAGGAAGTAGCCGTTGCCGGCCGAGCACTGCGTGTTGAGCTTGAAATCCTTGACGCGGCCGTTCTTGAGGACGATGAGCTTGATATCCTGCCCGCCCACGTCGACGATCACGTGCGGATCGTCGTAGAATTTGAGCGCCGATTCGGTGTGGGCCACCGTTTCGACCAGGCCCACGTCCGCCTTGAGGACATCGCGGAGCACGTCCTTGGCGTAGCCGGTGGTTCCGACGCCCAGCACTTCGAGGCTGGCGCCCTGATCTTCCACCTGCTTGCGGATGGCTTCGAACTGCTCGATGGTGTCCTGAATCGGATTGCCGTTCGAGAGCTGGTAGGACTTGCAGATGATATCGCCCTCTTCGGAGATGAGAACGGCCTTGGTGGAGGTGGAACCGCCGTCGATGCCGATGAAGCCGCCCACGGTGCTGCCGCGCTGGAGGACGGCGGGAGTAAACTTCTGGCGGCGGTAGGCGGTTTTGAAGGACTCCAGCTCTTCGGGCGATTCGACCAGGCCGGAGCCGCCGGCGTTGTCCTTCTCGGCCTGCCGGCCGAAGTCGATGTAGTGGACCAGGTCGGTGACGCCCTGATAGCGGCCGACCTCGTCGTCTTCATCCTTCCCGAATTCGACGGCGCCGAGGGCGGCGAAGTATTGCGCATTGCCGGGAACCTTGATGAGGTCCTCGGGCCTGGCGCCTTCGGGGATTTCGACTTTACGCTCTTTCCACATGCGTGGAATATTGGCCTGCCAGGCTTCACGCATGCCGCGGATGAAGGAGTTGGGGCCGCCCAGCAGCAGCACGTGCGGGCGCAGCGTGTGGCCGCGGGTGAGCACGGAGAGGTTTTGGAGGACGATGGCTTCGAACAGCGAAGCCATCAGCTCGTCGGGAGGCGTGCCTTCCTTCTGAAGGCCGTTGATGTCGGTCTCGGCGAACACGCCGCACTTTCCAGCCACCTTGTGGAGCTTGATCCCGTGGTAGCCCTGGTTGCCCAGATCGACCGCCGGGATTTTGAGCTTGGCGTTGATTTTGTCGATGACCGCGCCGGTGCCGCCGGCGCACTTGTCGTTCATGGACGGGATCTTCTTCTTGCGGCCGCTGTCATCATCGTCCTTGAAGACGATGATCTTGGCGTCCTGCCCGCCCAGTTCCACCACGGAATAGACTTCCGGGTGCAGTTTTTCCACGGCGAGAGAAACCGCGGTGACTTCCTGGACGAATTTCCCGCCGACCATCGAGGCGATACCGCCGCCGCCCGAGCCGGTGACGAAGACGCGGCAGTTGCGTACGCTGATGCCGGCTTCGGCCTCCATGCGGCGCAGAAACTCCAGCGATTTCTCGGGCTGTTTGGTCTCGTGCCGCTGATAATCCTGCCAGACCATGTGGTCGTCTTCACGGCGGACGACAACAGCCTTGACCGTCGTGGACCCTACGTCCAGACCTACCATCAGTTCATCTTGCATCGGGTCGACCTCGCTCGAGGATTTGCGATCAGGCGGCGGCCTTGCGGCGGCCTTCCTTGTCCATACGCTCGCTGACGTGGAGCACGAATTGCGCCGCGGTCCCGGCCACACCCGGACGATGGGGCACGTGGTAGAACGGCTTGCGCATTTCGGGATGATCGGCCACAAACGCCTTGATGTCTTCGAGGCGCTTGCCGGTCGATTTCAGGGTGGCTTCGAACTCGGCCTTGGCTTTCGCCTTGGCTTCGCCGAGGGCCATCTGCACGCGGCTGTGGGCATTGACTTCGCCTTCGCCGGAGGTTTCGATGGGCAGGAATACCATGTCCTTAAACTTGTTGATCACGGCCGACTGGACACCGTCCGACTGTGAGGAGGGCATGCAGCCGAACGGCTTGAGCGCCAGGACCATGTGGCAGAGGTGATTGACCGTATAGTAAACGTTCTTGCCGACTTCGAGATGGCCCTCGCCGCCACGCGCGAGCTGATGATAGAAGGGATGCGCCAGCCGCGCCAGCTCCTGCTGGGGAACCAGGTGGTGCGTGATGCCTCCCATCCGGTCGGCGACGCGGTGATAGAAATAAGTCCACATGGCTTCACCGGCTACGAGGCCGGCCCACTTGGAGCGGTACTTCAACGTATTCTTCAGGCGCTTGTCGAGCTCGTACCACTTGGGGTTGCGGAACGGCGCGTCGATGGCCCGGCGGTTCGCTCCGTTCGCCTTGACCTGATGGAGCATGTAGGCAACCCAGGTGGCGATCGGTTCGGTCAGCACCTGCGCGCCCTCGCGCTCCAGGAACTCGAACATGTGGAAGTTGCCGTCGCCCTCGGTGATCGAGGCCCAGAACTCGCCGGTGATCTTCACCACGGGCTTGACCCGGAGGCGGTCCACTTCGATCGAATTCAGTTTTTCACGGCAGGCGGCGATGCCGTCCAGGTACTCCTTCCCGTAGAGGTGCTCTTTGACTTTCGCCAGCGCGCAGGTCCAGTTCTTGACGCCGCGATTCTTCATCAGCAGGTTCCCGGCCCAGCCGGGGAGCCGTTCCATCAGATCGCCGACGTGCCGGTTGCGCAGCATGTGGCAGAGTCCTTCCATGGCTTCGGGGAAGACTTTGTCGGTTTCGCCCTTTTTGACTTCGAACGGACGGATCTGGTAGATCAGGTCGCTCATCACGTCGCCGAGGTTGAGCGCGTTGAGCATGCCGATGCCGAAGTCGACCGTGAATTTGAGGCCGGGTTCGCCGGAAGCGGCCTTGATGCCGTCGTTCTGCTGGAAGAGCAGGACGCGGAAGCCGTCGAAACCGGCATTCTGCAGCGCGAAGCGATACTCGGCTTCGTACATGCCGAAGCGGCACGGCCCGCAGGAGCCGGCCGTGAAGAAGACGTAGTTGTCCAAAATCTCCTGGCGCGGGATGCCTTGCTTCTCGAGGCCCTGGAGATACTGGACGAGGTTGCCGACCGTGAAGTAAGTCGGGTTACACTGGCCGTTGTTGCCGAACTCCTTGCCGATCTGGAAGGCGGCCACATTGGGCACGGGAACCATCTCGCACTTATAACCGTTGCCCAGAAAAACCGCCCTGATCAGCTCTTCGTGTTTCCAGGTCAAGCCACCGAAGAGGATCGTGACCCGGTCCCGTTCGTCAGCGGTAAAGGATCTTTCCCGTGGGCGCTGGAAGTGACGAGGTTGGGCCAAGCCGGCTTCGCGGCGAAGGCGGGCCCGTTCAGCGG
>DATJFH010000244.1:0-3619 GCA_035495815.1 Bryobacteraceae bacterium | reverse complement strand
GAACTGGGTGATGCGAGCGATGCCGGCGGCGGTATATGGATCCCACGTCAGGTGCAGATCGGCGGCGCCGTCCGTGAAACCCGTTACGTCGAACACGACCGGAGTGCCGGCCGCCGGATCGGTCAGCTTCCCGTCGCTGCCGAAGGTGAGCGTGCCGCTCGCGCCGGTGATGTCGAACGGCGTTCCGGCGGTTCCACCGGTCACCTCTTCGCCGGGGATAGTGATGTTATAACTCCACTGGTTCGCAGCTGTCTTCTGGAAATTCAGCTTCAGTGAGTGCGGGGTGCCGAGGCTGTCATAGACCGTCATCGGCGCGGAAGCGAGCGAGGTGGCGTCCGCCACTGCGGTGGAGTCCAGGTTCATGTCAATGCTGAAATTGCTGGTTACAGCCGGTGTTTTGAGCGTGCCGACCGGCACCACGATGTTTCCGATCGCTCCCGCCGTATCCACCGCGCCGGTCAACGGGTTGAGCGTGCTCCACCCCTGCACATGCAGGCCGGTGTTCGTCAGGAGGTTTCCGTTCTTGTCGGTGAGGAAATTGCCTGCGCGGGTATAGACCGTTTTGCCGCCGTTGTCCTTGAGTACAAAGAATCCATCGCCCTGGATCGCGGCGTCGAGCAGCCCGGCGCTGGTCTGCACCGAGCCTTGGGTGAACTGGCGGAACGTTAGCGGCTGCGCCGTTCCAAATCCGACCTGAGTTTCACCGAGGCCTGATCCCATGGACTGGGTCACCAAATCTCGGAAGCTGACGGTGCTGGTCTTAAAGCCGGTGGTGTTGAGGTTTGCCAGATTGTTCCCTACCACGTCCACCGCCGTGGCCATGGCGCTGAGCGCCGAAAGTGCGGATGAAAATGAGCCGGGCATATCGATCTCCTATTAAGGTTGTTTTTCGGTCTGCGGTTGCGGCACGAGCTGATGGAGATCCTCGCGCATCGCGGCGAGGTCCGTGCTCATGCTGAGAGTCTGTTCGAGTTGCGTAAACTGGGCCAGTTGCGTCAGAAACTGGACGCCGTCGGCCGGATTGAGCGGATCCTGGTTCTTGATTTGGGCGACCAGAAGCTGCAGGAACATGTTCTTGCTGACAGCCGGATTGGCAGGGGAAGCTGCCGGCTCCGGACTGTTCGCCTGCGGCGCCGGAGAGGTGGACGAAGAGACGGTGGGTGTCATTGCGATCTCCTTAACGAACTGATGAAAACAGCCATGAGAACTCCTGTGGCGATGAATCAGCGTGTTCTTCTCCCTTAGAAGCAGGCGCCCGGCGCGGGGGCGGCTCGTGGTCGTGAGCGGCGCCTTGGCGTTCGCCTCCCTGGCCTTGCGGAGTGGACTGGGACGAAGACGGCTCCCGGGCGATTTCATAGTGTTCTGTTCGCAGCGCGGCGGGATGCCACGTTTCGGCGCGGAATCCATTCTGCTCAAGACGAGCCGAGAGCACGGGCAGATCACTGCGTAAAGCCTCGGTCAAACGGGAGTCGGCTGTGCGCACCGCCACCTGCACTTCTCCGCGATGTTCGGTCAGCCGCACGTCGACACGCTGCGCCCCGCCGTTGACCTGCACGCGAATGTCGCGCGCACGTAGAGATGACGAAGGCGCCGGTTCAGGCTGGACGGCGGCAGCGGGGTGTTGCGGCTCGATCAGGGGTGTGGCGTGGTCGGGGCGCGCCGGCGAAGCTTCGGCACTGCGCGCCGCGCCCGTCAGTTCCACTCCTTGTGGAGACGGGTTGTGAATCGGCACAGCAATCTCCATCCGGGCTGGTTCAAAATCGGCGGGCAAATGCACGCCTGTACGCGCGGAGAGGATCGCTGCAGACGTCGCGGGTGAAGCCCCAGCCGCTTTCTCTGGTTCCGCAGCTGGTTCCTCAGCCGGTTCGGCTGCCGGTTCGGCTGCCGGCACGGCCTCCACTTGTGGGAAAGCCGGTCTTCCTTGCGGACTCAAAGGAGCATGAGGCACGGCTCCTCTTTCTAATGGAGACAGCCGCGCGGAAAACGCGAGCTCGACCCGGCGGGCCGCACGCCCGGGCAGGGTCGCGGGTTCGGCCGGCTCCGGCACAACCGAATCGGCAAGCCGCCGCGCCTGCTTCAATTCCGGCGCGGCGGCCGGCGGCCGGTCTTGAACGGGATCTTCCTGGGCTATCGGGGTAAAGGGAAGATCCACCATCGGTGGATCCGCGCTTCGATTCGGAACCGCTGGGGGGGCTGATGGAGCTTCGCCGGTTCTCCCGGCGGGACGAACCCGCTGTCCGGCATGCGCCGGCTGCGCATCAGCCGCCTCCGGCCGCAGCGTCTCCCGTGCGATATAGACGTCAGTGATGCGCGGTATCACCTGAACGGTTTGCGCCGGAGGCACTGTGGAAGTGGCGATGAGAATTTGAGGATTTTCCGTTTCCGGACATCCCGCCGCCGGACTAGTTGCGGGCAGCGCGTCGGCCGGCACGGTGACGGAGATCAACTCCGGAAACACGGCCATTGTCCTGTCAGATTCAGCCGTGGGCAGCGCCGAAGGCAAACCTTTTTGCGCCAGGCCGGCAGCGAAACAGGACTCCAGCGTGACCGTCTGTTGCTCGATGGGCGTAGTCTGACCGGCGGCTTGAGACTCGGCGGCTGTCTCTAACGAGATCAGAGACAAGCCCAAGTCGCGAGGGACAGGAGGCGGAGCGGGAATACCGGACGGAGCGGCGAGGCCGAGCAGCGGGTTTTGGCTTTCCTGCTTTTTCTCGGTTTCTCCGTTTTCTTTTTGCCCGATCTGCGGGTGCAGCAGGCCTCCGAGGAGATCGGGAAACCAGGACGCTATCAAACCGGGCGCGCCTGCGCGAACTTTTTCGAGGACGTCGCCGGGAATCGTAGAAGCGTCAGCGGAAACGGAGGGGACGATGGCGATCGCGTTCACGCCGGGTTTCTTTGCAGATGGAAGACCAGTCGGAGACGACCGATTTTTCAGTTCTTTAGTGCGGCGCTCGCGCCAGGAAAATGCCATTCCGCCGGGTTGCGGCAAATACTTGGCGGCTCGTCGCAGCCCCCGCTGCTGGGCTTTTCGGCGGACTTCTGAGCAATATGAGAGATTTGGTTCTCGTTTACTTTTTTGGTACGGTTCTTGCACTCAATCCTGTGCCATGGATCCATTAACCGCTCTCGCCGCCAGCGGCCTTCGGTCGCGGATGGAGTCGCTCGAAATGTTGGCGAACAATATCGCGAATGCCAGCACCGGCGGCTACAAGTCCGACCGGGAGTTTTATAGCCTGTATGTAGCGCCGGAGGCAGCCGACCCGAATACACCGGCGACCATGCCACTGATCGACCGGCCGTGGACGGATTTTTCTCAGGGCGCGCTGCGCGCCACCGGAAATTCTCTGGATGTGGCCCTGGCTGGCAAGGGCTTCTTCACGGTGAACGGGCCCTCGGGGCCGCTCTACACTCGCAATGGCAGCTTCCAGACGTCATCCGGCGGGGCGCTCGTGACCGCGGAAGGATATCCGGTCCGCGGTACGGGAGGAGCGCCCCTGAATATCGATGCTGCCCGCTCCCTGGAAATTTCGCCGGACGGCACGGTCACTCAGCAGGGCACCGTAATCGGACAACTGGAAATCGCCGATTTCACGAGCACGGCCGGACTGGCGAAGCACGG
>DATJFH010000243.1:0-13526 GCA_035495815.1 Bryobacteraceae bacterium | reverse complement strand
GCGCTATGTGCCTCCGAGCGGCGGCGGAGGAGGCGGGGGCAGCGGGTTGGGGTTCGGAGCCGGCTCGAAGGGAGGGGCCGCCGGATCCGGATCGGCGGGTTCCGGCTCGGTTTCGAAAATCGCCAGGTCGCCGCCGTACGCGCTGGGCGGCTTGAAGGGTTTGCCCTCGCCCGCCTTGCCGCCGCTGTTGATCAGGACGGCCGTCCCCACGATGGTCACCCCCGCCGGACTGATGTCCACGAAATTCGCGCCCACTTTCAACGAAATCTGCAGCGGGGATTCGATCACGATGCCCAGCGTCCCGGTGATATGAAGCTGGCCGGTGACCTCGTACACATGGTCGCCCGTCGTCTTCTCCATCCTGTCCCCGACCACCTTCATGAAGAAGTGCTCTTCCACAGCGTCGAGGCGGCTTTCCTTGACGTAGCTGATCTTGAGCTTGTCCACCACGTCGATGCGGTTACAGCCGACTTCCGATTCGCGGTCGCCGCCCACCGATTCGAAGCTGTTGCCCTCCACGCTCTCGCTCTTGGTCTGCTGGGCGTGAATCACCAGCAGCTCTTGTCCCTTCTGGTCTTCGAAGCGAATTTCATTGAATTGCGCAGGAGTTCCGTCCGGCGTGCTGCGGCTCTTGATGCCGCTCTGCGTCTGGTGGGCGGGCAAATCGTACGGGAACTGGTTGACGCCGTTGTACACCGAGCCGATCACGATGGGCTGGTCCGGGTCGCCTTCGATGAAATCGACCAGCACTTCGTGACCGATGCGGGGGATGAACTGCGCGCCCCAGCGCGGACCCGCCCACGTCTGGGCGACGCGCACGAAACACCCGAGCCCCTGCTTGCGCCGGTCCCACGGGAACTGGACTTTGATCCGTCCGAACTCGTCGGTGTGGATCTCCTTTCCGGCCGGCCCCACCACGGTTGCCGTCTGGGGTCCCTGCATCACCGGCCGCAGAGCCAGGCGGGGCGGGCGATAAGGATTGCCGAACTTGGCGCAGGTGATGGCGCAGACGTAGGCGTGCAGCACCGCCTCCTCGTGGAAATGGGAGCCGGACTGCTCGACGGAATGCTGAATGCTGATCGGCACGAAAGTCCCGTCGAGCGTGGGATGGTTCAGCAGCAGGAATTTGAAGCCCGCTTTATAGAGCGGGAAGCGCGATTCCCCGGCGAAGGTGATCTGGGGCGTCTCCTCCTCCTCCATGCGGTTTCGGGCCACGCGCTCGCCCTCGGGGGTGGCTTCCCCGAAACGGGCCTTCTCGTTGAAAGGCACAGCGTGCTCGCCCGGGAATTCGTAGACTTCGAATTTGGAATTCCCTCCCAGGGGCTTGACGGTCTGCTCGCTGAACTCCAGCGTGTTCTTGGGTGTTCCGTAGTGGAAGTCGCGCGTGGTGAACTTTCCCGGAGTAAGCAGGGTGGACCGGTTCCAGGACGTCATCACCTGCTGCCCGGTGCTGGGGCTGGTGCCGGGCAGGAACTGAATCACAGGCGAGTTGCCGCTGTCATAGGAGCCGGCGAGCTGGTCGGCGAAGCAGAGGATGTGCTTGTCCGCCTGGTGCTGGAAAAAGTAGAAGATGCCCTCGTGCTCCAGCAGCCGCGAGATGAAATTGAACATCGTCTCGCGGTATTGCATACAGCAGTCCCATCGGGCGTAGGAGCGGGTGGTGAAGTCCAGGAAATCGAGCTGGCCCTGCTCGCGGAGGATGTCGGTGACGATGTCGAGCGCGTTCTTGTTCTCGAAGACGCGGCAATCGGTGGTTAGAGTCAGCAGCCAGAGTTTGGGCGACAGCTCGGCGCGGTAGAAGCGGAACTGCGTGTCTTCGGAGCCTTCCTGAAAGCGGCTGAAGACGCCATGGAAGAATCGCCCGTCGCCGTCCGGGGTCTCCAGACGCACAGCCGCGGCGGAGCCGATCAGCTCGGCCGGCTTGACGTCCGCCGCCTTTTCCAGAGGCGCCATCAGTTCGATGTCGAAGCTGAACAGCCGCGAAAGTCGCTCATTGGCCGAAAAGCGATTGACTAGCAGGGTATTGGCCGGCAGGACGGTCTTGATAGACAGCAGCCGGTTGTCGTCAGTATGAAGGTCCGCCATGAACGCCGCCGTTTCTACCGGATCGCCGTGATGCTGCCGTTGGGGATGGGCCGCGCCCCGGGAAACGGAGGACCCGAGCCGATCTTCACGTTTTTGAAACCGTTTTTCGTCAACTGCTCGGCGAACTTTTCCATAAACTCAGCTTCAGTCGTGAAGAAATTCATTTCCAGTTGTCCTCCGTCTTTCAGCACGTCGGCCGCGCCCTTGGCGATCAGGTCGGTATTGACGCTGGTCGGCAGGCGGTTGGAAATGATCTTGTCCACCGTTTTCTTGCCGAACAGCGAGCCGATGGCCTCGCCATCGGACTTGATGAGGTTGGGAATGGTACGCTTGATGCCCTGCAGCAGGTTGTTCACGGCGATCTGCGGACCCTGCAGCAGCTCGTGCTTGGCCGCCGTGCCGCCGATGTTCACGACCACCTTCAATCCGCGCAGGTTGAAGATCCCGACCAGCGCCCGCGCCCGGATCCCGCGCAGCGCCAGAAAGGTCACCTTCAGCGCCGCCGTGGTCACGCCGCGCGCGGCGTCGATGGAGGTCTCCGCGATGGCCGTGCCGAGGAAGCGCGATCCGGACGAAATCGCCACCCGCGCCAGGGACCGGACCAGCAGCGAGCCTCCCAGGGTCGCGACCGCCGCCACCAGCTCGTTGCCGATGATGTCGCTCTCGAGCGCCTTTTCCGCGATCGATTGCGCGAAGGTTTCTTTTCCCTCGATGCTGTAGAGCTTGAGGAACGCCACCCCGGAGCTCCATTCGACCCGGGAATACCACAGCACCTGGTTCGCTTCATCGAGCACGGGCTGGTAGGAGTGCGACGCGACGCAGATGGGACTGTTCTGCACTTCCCAGTCGGTCGCCAGGTTCCGGTAGTCCGCGCGTTCCGCCGGGTCCATTACCAGGGTAGTGGCAACCAGTCCTTCCGCCCTGGCGATGTAGGCCGGAATGTGGGAGTTGTAATCCTCGTTGATGACGAAGAACGTCCGCCCGTCGGCGACGATGATGCGGGCGTCGGTATTGACCAGGGGGCGGGAGCCTTTGGGGAGATAATCCTTGTCGTAGTAATCCGGGCGCAGGCGCTTATCGTTCGCGGGCCGTCCTGGGTTGCATACGCCCTGGCAGCGCTGCTCTCCCTCCGGGGCACTCATAGGCACCCATTGTACACTGGAGACGCTTTCGCGCCAGTAGAGTAAAGTAGAACAGAACAGCATGTACAGGGTCCGCACGAGACGGACCTACGAATGTCATCACCGGAGGCTGATGCGCGGGCTATGATCGATTCCTACGGGCTGTGCGATGTGGGTCTGGTCAGAAAACAGAATCAGGATCGCATCCTGATCGACGACTCGGTGGGCTTGTTCGTGGTCGCCGACGGCATGGGCGGCCACGTTCACGGAGAAATCGCCGCACAGGAAGCGCTCACCGCCATCCAGTTCTATATCGATTCCTCGAGCGATCGCTTCGATGTCTCCTGGCCCTTCGGTTACAGTTTCGATCTCTCCATCGACGCCAATCGCATCGCGACCGGAATCCAGCTGGCCAACCGGCGCGTGCGGCTGCAGGCCCAGCAGAATCCCGATACCGCTGGAATGGGCACCACCGTGGCCGCGGTCCTGGTGAACGATTCGCACGCCGTGGTGGCCAACGTGGGCGACAGCCGCATTTACCTGTTTCGCGGCGGCGAGCTGCAGCAGCTGTCGATCGACGACACCTGGATCGAATCCATGACCACCCAGGGGCTGATGAATTCCACCGAGGCCCAGAATCACCCCATGCGCAACGTGCTGACCCAAGCCGCGGGATCGAAGGACATGGTCGAGGTCCACGTGCACGAAAGGCGTCTTGAATCGAAGGATACCTTCCTGCTGAGCAGCGACGGACTGCATGGCGTGATCGGAAACGAGGGCATTCTGTCGATCCTGCGCCAGGGGCTGGACCTGCAGCGCTGCGCGGAGCGGCTGGTCGAAGCCGCCAAGGCGAATGGCGCGCCCGACAATGTCTCGGTCGTGTTGCTGAGTTACAATCTATAGGGCATTGAACGACATAGCTCCATGAAGCCCATCGGAAAATACGAGTTGATCGCCGAGATTGGAGCCGGTGGTATGGGTACGATCTACCGGGCAAAGGATCAGGTTCTGGACCGGGAAGTCGCCCTCAAGGTGCTCCGGACCGAGGCCGATCTGGACTCCGAGCTCAAGGAAAGATTCTACCGGGAAGCACGGGCCTGCGCCCGCCTGACCCACCCCAACATCATTACCGTTTACGACCTGGGAGAAGCCGGCGGCAGCGTTTACATCGCCATGGAGCTGCTCACCGGCTGCGACCTGCGCCGGATGATGCGGGAGAACCGCCCCATGAGCCTGGACGCGAAGATCGAGCTCATGGCGCAGGTCTGCGAAGCCCTCGATCACGCGCACCGGCAACAGCTCGTCCATCGCGACATCAAGCCCAGCAATATATTTGTCTGCGACGATCACCGGGTCAAGGTGCTCGACTTCGGAATCGCGCGGATGCCGACTTCCAACCTGACGATGGCCGGGAAGGTGCTCGGCAGTCCCAACTACATGGCGCCGGAGCAGATCCGCGGAGGCAAGTGCGACAGCCGGTCGGACCTGTTCTCGGCGGCCATCGTCTTTTGCGAGTTTCTGGTTCACGCGCATCCCTTTCAGGACGAGTTCATCCCGCGCCGCATCGTGGCGTCCCCTCCGGACAGTCTGAGGAAGCGGGACCCGCAGGTCCCCGAGGCGCTCGAGGCGCTGCTGTTCCGGGTACTCGACAAGGATCCTGCCCGGCGCGTGCAGAGCGGAGGAGAGCTGGCCGCCGGATTGCGCGCCATACTGGAAACGCTTCCCGACAGTACACCCGCTCCGGCGCCTGCCCCGGCAATGATTCCCGCGGCTCCCACGCGCGCCCGCGAAACGCCGGCGGCGCAATCCGGTCCGCCGGTTTCCGCCAACGGCGATGGAGAACAGCGGCTGGCGGAGTTCCTGCGCATCGTGAGCGCTTTCGACGAGGCTCTGGACCGGCGTGATTACGCTGCCGCCCGCTCCGCGCTGGACCTGATGCGGGCCCTCGCCGCCGCCGACGGCCGGTTCACGCTCGCGGTCTCCGATTGCGACGCCCGCCTG
The DNA here is from genome assembly GCA_035495815.1 of Bryobacteraceae bacterium. Taxonomy (GTDB): domain Bacteria; phylum Acidobacteriota; class Terriglobia; order Bryobacterales; family Bryobacteraceae; genus DATJFH01. Next base: position 8,319 of record DATJFH010000243.1, on the reverse strand, counting down.
AACGGCATCACCCTCAGCTCCGCGGTCCGCGCAGTCGCGGCGGCGGTACCCGCACCGGAGCCTGCCGCCGCGATTGCTCCGGCCGTCAGCGCGCCCGCGCCTTACGTCAGCCGGACGCCTCCCCTGCCCAACCTGTCCCCACCGGTAAGGCAGTCGCCGCCGGCGCCTCCTCCGGCTGCATCCAGGAAGACCAACCCGGTGACGCTGGCGGCCATGGTAGCGGGTGTCCTGGTCCTGCTGCTGATTTCGTATTGGCTCCGGAATCGCGTGGACACGCCGTCCGGGGCCGGGAAATTCGAGCCGTCCGCGGCCACCGCCACCATCGGCCCCGCGGGGAGCGCGCTTCTGAGCGCGGCCGATCCGTCGTCGAAACAGCTCTCGGTTCTCAAGCCGGGACAGGCTGTCAATGTGATCGTGATTCCGTCCACGGCGGACCGGGCCTTCTCGAAGGTACAGCCCGTTGCAGGCGGCCGTCCGGGGCCGGTCGGCTTTGTCCGGACCGCCGATCTGACGAACTGGTCGGGCGCAACTCCGGAGAGCGGCTTTTCGATCGTCGAGTTGTTCGCGCCGCCTGAATCGGCCGGGGAGCCGGAGTGGAGCGCCCAGATTCAGCGCTGGAAAGACTATGTCGCGCGATTCCCCGCCTCGCCGCGCATTTCCGCCGCGCACCTCGAGACGGCGCGCCTCGAACTCGCCCTTGCCCACGCGGCCCGAAAGGCCGGACGCCCCGCCTCCGATTGGCAGCCGCATCTCGACGCTGCCCGGAAGGAGCTCGCCGGGGTCACCGTCCCCGGGCTGGCAAGCGAGGCGGCCCTGCTCCGGGCGCAGCTGTCGGATTCCCAAGCGCCTCCCGCCGCGCAAAATCCTCGCTCCGGCGAGCCCCCGGCCAGCGCTCCTTCCCCTGCCGACCGAATCCTCCGCACGCGCGTGAACGCGCTTTGGGAAGATGGAAACTACCGGCAGGCGATGCAGCTTGTCGATCAAATCCTGGCGGACTCTCCCAATCATCAGGAGGCGCAGCGCTGGAAGAGGAAGATCCGCGCTTCGCAGGAAGCCGAAGCCCGCGCACAATGATCGCCGCCGTCCGGATCTTTCGCGGATCCCTGCTTCTTGTGGGCCTGGCGCTGGCGGCGCCCGGCGCGCCCCCTTTCCAGAAGAAGCAACCCGCCACGAAATCGTCCGATGCCTTTCTCAACGGCCCGCCCTTCACTTTCGAGCAGGTGCTCCTTTTCATTCGTGAAAACGTCATTCCGCCGAGAAGGCAGCGCGACGCCATCGTGAATCGCGGGCTTGGCTTTTCACCCGGACCCGAGGAACTCGCCCGCCTCAAAGCGGCCGGAGCGTCCGACCCGATGCTGCAGCTCATCCGCGATCGCGCCAAACCAGCGCCGCCGCCGAAACCCGTCGTGAGAACCCCGCCACCGCCGCCCCCGTCCGGCGGGCTCACCCTGACCTGCGCTCCGGCCGAATGCGAGATCAGCGTCGGCGGGGTAGCGAAGGGGACAACCAGCGGCGGCTCGCTTCAGCTCTCCGGACTTCGGCCCGGTCCTGTCACAGTAGAATTCCGGCGCCCCGGCTACATCGACGCCAGCGGACAGGCGACGATTGAGGCGGGGTCCGTTTCCGGCCTTCGGGCTACGCTCGAGCCCGACCGCCAGACCCGGGAGTCCTTCGGCGCCGTTCTTTTCAAGAAAGTTCTGGACAGCCTTGGTGGCGACGATGCGGTTCGTCATACCCGTTCGTTTCAGGCAGAGGGCAGTGTCACGCTCTGGCAGGGAGATGGCAGGGCCGCGCGCTGGAGCCTTTCCCTACGCGTCCGGCCCGACCGCGCCCTCGTGCAGGTCCGCGGCGCCGCGGGCGTGTTGCACGAGGTATCCTTCCTCGGCAGCCAGTTCAAGACCAGCAAGGGGCTGAAGGGCGCCGACGCCCAGGAGCTGCCGGTCGCCTTCGGCCGGCTGCGCGATCGCCAGCTTGCCGCCGTGATCGGACTCTTGAGCGGACCGAAGTTCAAAATGCTGGCCGATCAGGACCCGGATGCGGGCGGGGCCGACGCCGTCCTCACGGCCGAGGGGAGCACCGAGACGATCACTATCGTCCTCGATCGAGACCTGCGGCCGGCTCAGGTACGGATCGGAACGGCCAGCGGGCTGGGGTCGGAGATCGTGACCTACTCCGACTATCTGAAGAAAGGTCCGGCGTTCGTTCCGATGACCATGCAGATCCGTCCGGATGCGAGCCCCAAAGGGATCGAGATCCGTCTCGACCACGTCCAGATCGCCCCCAAGTTGAAAGATTCCGATTACAACCCGAGGGGCAAACCAATCCCGCCGCTGGCGCGCTGACAAGGCGCTACTTCCTCGCGAACCACGGCCGCGCGGTCGGATCGGTTTCGAAGAAATCCATCAGCAGCTTCACGATCTTCCCGGTCCCCGCGTCCGAGGGATGCAGCGCGTCCTCCCTCGTATCCGCCCGCAGATAGACGAATCCGTCTTTGCGCCCTTTGACCCCATCGGTCCACAGGTACGGACCCCACGCCAGCCAGGGCGCCCTGACCTTGCCTTTCGCCGGGTCGTAATTCAGCTCCGGCTTGCCCGCCAGTTGATCGGCGATCAGCCATTTTACGGCGAACCCGGTCTCGTAGGCGTCGGACTCCGGACTTCCGCCCGTCTCCGTATAGCCTCCGTAGGTGCGGCTGGAAAGATACACCAGCTTCAGGTTGGGAAACCGCTCCATGGCGATGTGCAGGCTTTCCTCGAGGTAACCCTGCAGTCTCTTCGGATACGCCGGAAACGGGCCCGATCCCGGGATCACCTGTTTCATCCAGATCGCCTGAACCTGCTTCGGGGTCACGCCCGCCTCCGTGATGCGTTGCGAGACGATTCCCCAGTAGTCCGAATTCGGGTCCGCGATGGTCTGCGCCGCCCGCGCCCCGACGCATCCGTTGATCACCACCAGGCGCGGATTCTGCTTGGGGTTGGCCTCCGCGGCCGGTTTGAAGGCGCTGAACTCGATGCTCGGATTGGAGAACCCGATCGATACCAGCGCGATCCTGCCTTCGACCGATCTGCGTCCTTCGGCGTCGAGCGGCGTCACCGTCCCGGCGATCTTTCGCCTCGCCTCAAGATGCCCGGCCGGGACGTTGTTCTCTCCGTCCGGGTACAGTCCGCCCTGTTCGCCCTTGTACCAGCCCCGGCCCAGGTCGCAGAGCGGGATGAGGCCAACCGATTCCCGCGGCGGATGCTCCTGCACGTATTCGGCTTTCTTGCGAGCCATCTGTTCGGCCGTCATCCCGCCCTTCTTACCGGCGGGCGGCTGCGCGACCAGGGTGAAAGCGGCCATTAGAACGACGGCGCACGTCTGCTTCATACACCCTCGATGCCGAATCTGTCCAAACAAAATCCAATTCATAGCGTCTTATGTTCAATCATGCCCTGGCGGAGGCTATAGCGTGGACGCGTCGAGCTTGATTCAAGACATCCGGTACGCAGCGCGGATGCTGCGGCAGTCTCCGATGTTCACCCTGGTGGCGGTCAGCTCGCTGGCCCTGGGCATCGGCGCAAATACGGCGATCTTCACCTTGACGAACGCGATCTTTCTGCGCTGGCTCCCGGTGCGGAACCCGCAGGAGCTCGTGGTGCTGGCCCGTAATCCGACCCGCCCCGTCACAGCGTTCAACTATCCCGATTATCGATACCTGCGGGACCACAGCCAGGCGTACACCGGCCTCATCGCTTTCTCCGGCGGCAGCCGTCCGGTCAGCTTCGGCATTCCCGGGCGGACGGCTGATTCGAGCCTGGTGGCGCTCGGCCAGGTGAGCGGCAACTATTTCGATGTGCTCGGCGTCACCCCTGCCATCGGACGGCTCTTCAACCCGGCTGATAACGAGACGGAAGGCGCGCACCCGTTTGCGGTTCTCAGTCACGGCTTCTGGAAACGGGCTTTCGGCGGGAATACCGCCGTGGTGGGCAGCGACATCTTCCTGAACGGCGCCCGTTTCCAGGTGATCGGCGTCTCCCGGGACGGCTTCACCGGAGCCAGCGTCGGCGTGTCACCGGACGTATTCGTTCCCATCGTCATGTATCGCGCCTTCAGCCCCACGGCAGTGCGATGGAACACGCGAAATTCCTGGTGGCTCACCGTCATGGGACGCCTCAGGACGGGCGTGACACGCGCCGCCGCCGAGGCGGAATTCGCCGTCCTGTGGCAGCGGATTCTGGACGAAGATCCCAACCGCCGCCCCGTCGCCACCTGGGACCGCAATTACAAAATAAACAACACCGCCCTGGTTCTTCCCGGAAGCCACGGATACTCCTATCTGCGGAACCAGGCGTCGAAGCCGCTGATCGTCCTCATGATCACCGTGGGACTAGTGCTGTTGATCGCCTGCGCCAACGTGGCCAACCTGCTGCTGGCCAGAGCCGTCGCCCGCCGCCGTGAGATTGCCGTGCGGCTGGCGGTGGGCGCCGGCCGCGGCAGGCTGATCCTGCAAATGCTCACCGAAAGCGTGACTCTGAGCTTGCTCGGCGGACTCGCCGGACTGTTGGTCGCCTGGATCGGTGTTCGCGTCCTGCTGACCTTCCTGCCCAGCGGGACGTTTCCCGTCGAACTCGACCTGTCGCCCGATCTGCGCCTGTTCTCGTTCGCCTCCGGCCTGTCGCTGCTGACCGGCCTGTTGTTCGGCTTGGCCCCGGCTCTGCGCGCCAGCCGGCCCGATCTGGCGCCCGCGCTGAAATCGGATGGAGGCGCTTCCGAGGCCGGCCGGTCGCCGCGCTGGGACCTGCGCCGAACCCTGGTTTCCATCCAGGTGGCGCTCTCGCTGCTGTTGCTCGCCGGCGCAGCGCTGTTCGTGCGCACCCTGGCCAATTTGCGCGGACTCGATCCCGGCATGGTTCGCGAAAATCTCCTGCTGGTGGACACGACTGCCAGCCAACTCGGCTACCAGCCGCAGCGCGAGCGTCTTTTCTACGACCGCCTGCGCGAGGACGTGCAGCGTCTGCCCGGAGTGCGCGCCTCCGCCGCCGCGGCCATCGTGCCCCTCGGCGGCTCGCGGTGGAATGCAAACGTCCAGATCGAGGGCTACCTATGGAAGCCGGAAGAGCCCCCGCACGTCGACATGAACGCTGTTACGCCCCGGTTCTTCGAAGCCATGGGCATTCCCATCGTGCTCGGCCGCGATTTCCGCGCGTCCGACAGCCTCGCCTCACTCCCGGACAGGCCGGATCCGCCTCCGCCGCCCGGCGCCGGCCTGCCGGACCCGCCCGCCAGCCCTCCGCGTGTCGTCATCGTCAATGAAGCTTTCGTGCGTCATTTCTTCGCCGGGCAGCCGCCCCTCGGCCGGCGTCTGTCCCTGGACTCCAAATGGAATCACGCCAGAACCGCCGAGGTCGTCGGCGTGGTGCGCGACGCCCGCTACTTCGATCTTCGGAAAGAGGTGGAGCCGATGATCTACCAGCCGGCCTACCGGGAGAGAGGCGGCGGCACGGTCGGCGTCCTGTGCGTGCGCACCACCGGTGATCCGAACGCGGTGATCGGCGCGATTCGCAGGCGCGCGCGGGAGATCGAAAGCGCCATCTCCATCACCGAAGCGCGCACCATGGAGGACAATCTCAATCGCAATCTTGTGCAGGAGCGGTTCGTGGCCCTGCTCGGCGGGTTCTTCGGACTGGTCGCGCTGCTGCTGGCGGCCATCGGACTCTATGGCGTCATGTCGCAGGCGGTGACCACCCGCACCAGGGAGATCGGCATCCGCATGGCGCTCGGCGCGCAGCAGCGTAAAGTGCTGTGGATGATTCTCGGCGATGCGCTGAAGATGGTGCTCATCGGCGCCGTCGCGGGCATCGGCGCCGTGCTGGCCGTGACCCGCTACGCCGAGTCGATTCTCTTCGGGGTGAAGGCCATCGATCCCAGGACCCTCGTCGCGGCGGGGCTGTTGCTGCTGGCCTTAACCACGCTGGCCGGCTTCCTGCCCGCTCGCCGTGCCACCCGGGTCGAACCCATGCAAGCGCTGCGGAACGAGTAACAGGATCGGATTCACTCCCGCTTCGCCGCCATTCCCGCGCCATACAGCGCCAGCGCCCCGCCGTTGGCCAGCAGGAACGCGGACGCCGTCCACGTAACTCTCGTGACCAGATCGTTGGTTAGCAGGATGCGGCCCGTGACGAGCGACCGCCTGCAGCCGTACATCAGGGCCACCGTCGCCATCAGCATCACGATCTTGAACAGGAGACGCGCCGCATGCGCGGACCCGAACCGGCGCGACACACAGACCGCGGCTCCGGCCACGAAAACCGACGCAGCCAGGCTCAACAAGGCAGCGTCAACCAGTATCATCCGCGGCGGTAATTGCCAGTCGCCTTCCCAATGCAGCACATTTACGGCTACCAGCCCGCCGGCGACGGTCGTCAGGCCTGTCGTCCAGCCGGCTATCGTGCAGGCGGCTGCCCGGCAGAGACACGCGCTCACATCCGTCGAGCCGGCCGGACCGGAAAAGGAATCCGCCACCATATCGGCCACCAGAAAAACGCTCAGGCATGCCAGCGGGATCAGAACCAGGGTTCTCAGGAACTCGGCCCCCATGATCCATGGCAAGCCGGCTGCGATCACGGCCACCGCCAGAAGATTGAGAAACGCCTGCCGCCTGGAACCGCCGAGCCGGATCGCCATGCTCCTGCACTCGCGGATCAGGACAGTATGGAAACCGATGGCCATGCGCGGGCCCGTCTAGTGTAGTCTGGCAGGTAGAATAACCGTCGGGGGCCGGCGCCTGGAATGGCTGGCATGGGCGGTTTTGCCCGCTCCCCATGCTCCCTGGGATTTCAGCTGCACCATTTCTAGTACTATATCGAGTTCGCCCCCCGGAGGGAGCAGCCAACCCCGATCCTGGGGGCCAAAGTCAAAGCGACTTGGCCTCCTCCCGGAGTTTCTCCAATTCCACGCTCAGCTCCCGCAAGGACGACTGGCATGAGCCGGCTTCCCCCCCTGTGGCCTGCCGCTCCAGCCGTTGGAACAGCGCAGCCATGGAAACCGCGCCTACGTTCCCGCACGCCCCCTGAGCGTTGTGCGCCAATCGGATGCACACTTTCAGATCGTTGGCATCCACCGCCCGATTCAGCTCGATGATCATTTTAGAGATGTTTTCGATAAGTGCGCAAACGACCTCGCGCATCAGTGCTTCGTCATCCAACGTGACGTTGCGCAATTGGGAAAGATCAAGAACTAACAAGCGGCGAATTTCCTCTAACTGCTCCCTGCATACAGCCTTTACATGATTTTCACATAGGTACCCCGCGTGTGCATATTAGAGGAACGCCTTAGGACTTCCCGGGGAGACCGGGAATCGAGGTGGGCCGGCCGGTCAGAAACCGGCTGGAAAGAAAGCCGGCCGTCGAAAGAATCGACTAAAATGACAGTTCAGCAGGAGCGATATGAACATGAAACGATTCGTCCTCAGCGCCGGATTCGCCGGTCTTCTCACTCTCGGTTGGATTTCAGCCACCAATACCCCCACCCGCGCCGCGCAAGGTTCCGGTACTGCGGCCGGCGTGAGCGGAAACGGAAAGATGAGGTTCAAGGTCCTCTACACGTCCGAGCACTTGCCCCCCGAGGCTCAAAAGGCGCTGACCGGCGCGCACGGAGGCTTTGCCGTCGATCTGCGGCCGGGGAAAGGCGAGACCTACTTCTCACTCAAGGGCGCCGGCATCATTCAGATCAGCGCCGACATGAATTCCACCCGCGTGCTGTCCACGCCGGCTGAAATGAAAGGGACGAACCTCCACAACACCACCATCTGGAACGCGCCGGACGGGACCCCGCGCCTGCTGTTTCCCGCCAACGAATCCGGCCACGTTTACGTCACCACTCTCGACGGAAAGCTCGACTTCGCCCTGAACACGCCGGAAGCGGGAACCGACCTCGGCAATCCCGTTGCCACGGACTATTTCAAGGGCCGCGGGAATTTCGTCCCCACCGACGTCGAACAGCTTGACGGGCTGTTGTACATCACTACCGGATATTCGAACCTGGACTTCGTATTGACGGCCCGCATTCAGAGCACGAATCCGGTGCGGGCCGTCTGGCACGATCTGGCTTTCGGAGGCCGTGGCACGGGTCCGGGCCAGTTCGGCACCGGCCATGGAATCACCGTTCCGCCCGGTACGCGCCGTATCGATGTTGCCGACCGGCCGAACTCGGAAATCGACCGCTTCACCCGCTACGGCCAGTACCTCTCGACGCTGCGCATGCCGCTCGGATCGTTTCCCTGCGATATCTATTATCTGGGTAAATACGCCGTAGTAGGCTCTCTGCACGGTCCGGATCGAA
>DATJFH010000242.1:0-9523 GCA_035495815.1 Bryobacteraceae bacterium | reverse complement strand
CCTAAGGCGCCCGTACTGTTCTTCTCGGCATATTCGGAACGCGACGAGCTTCGCCCGATTCTCGCCCGGAAGCTGCCCTACATCTCAAAACCGTTTACATCCGTGAAGCTCACCCATCGGATTCGTGAGATCCTGGACGGCCGGGCTGCGGTTGGCGGAGCGAAGTAGCCTGCCACCAGCCGGTCCGAAGGAATGAGAACAAATGCCGCCAAGACTCCTGATCGTCATCATCATCGCCGCCGCCGCGTTGCAGGCGCAAACGCCCCAGCAGGTAGAAGGGTTCGCGTCGATCGTCCAAGACCCGGCCGCCAGCAGCCGTCCGGGCACGAAGCCGATGGATTATCGCGGTCCGGCCGCGGGATACATGACGAAGCCTTGGTGGACCACCGGCGAGAACACGCGCCTGAAATGGAAAACCGCGGTGGTTCCCGAAAAGCGCGCCACGGTGTTCGCCTTCACCGCCGCCAGCTCGGTAATTCCGGCGGAGCTGACACGCGGTCCCCGCGCCAGGCTGTATTGCAACGGAGAGCTGGCGGTCGAGTTCGATATCGGCCAGCCGCGCGACCGGGTTTGGGAGCAGGGAGATTTCCAGCTTCGCTACGAATCGAGACGCGCGGAATGGCCCTGGTCGGCGGCGCATCGCCAGTTCAGCCTGAACGGTGACAGCGGCGTCTACCGGCTGCAGGCGCCGGCAGCAAAAATCAGCGCCGGTCAGGCAGCCATGATGGAGCTCGAGCTGCTCCCCTTCCCGGCGTGGCCGAACGGCTGGTTCATGGTCAAGCAGCGTACCGATACCCTGGTCGAGAGCGAGAAGTCCCTGGCCGAACAGGTGCGCCAGTTGCAGCGCGACGTCACCAGGCTCGGCGAGCTCACCCAGGTGCTCGCCACCAACCAGTACAACGCCCTTCTCGACACGCGCGAAATGCGCCACAGCGTCATCTATACGAACGGGTGGCGGCACCTCCATCCCGCCGACCTGATCCGCCTCCGCAATGGCGACCTGCTGGTCACCGCCCGCGAGGCAACCGAGCACATCGCGCGCGATGGCGACGTCATCATGCTGCGCTCGAAGGACCAGGGCAAGACCTGGGGCGAAAAGCAGGTGATCGGCGGCCTCAAGAACGTCGATGAGCGCGAGGGATGCGGGATCCAGCTGAAAGACGGCACGATTCTGGTGGCTGTTTATTATAACGGCCTGTATGCCGATAACGGCGATTATCACTGGGACTGGTCGAGCACGCTTCGATTCGGACAGGGCAAGCAGCACCTCGGAACCTACATCATCACCTCGGCCGACAATGGACGGACCTGGTCGAAGCCGAATTACGTCAGCACGAAGGGGATGCCGTTTACGGATATCGAGGGTCCCGCGGATGCTCCCATTCAGCTCGCGGACGGGTCGATTTTGATGCCCGTGATGGGCTACAACGTCCGCGGCGACGTGCACAACGAAGCGGCGGTGATGCTCAAATCGGTCGACAGCGGGAAGACCTGGACCTACCTCTCCACCATGGCGGAAGATCCGGGCGGCAAGCTCGGGCATTTTCAGGAGCCAGGCATCGTGCGGACGAAAACCGGCCGCATCGTGGCTGCCATCCGCAACCAGGGCGAAGACAATGCCATTTGGACGACATGGTCCGACAACGACGGCAAGACGTGGCAGCCGGTGAAGAAGTCGCCGATGATCGGCCACCCGGCCGATCTCCTTCAGCTGGCCGACGGCCGTCTGCTCTGCACCTACGGCCAGAGGACGGACCGCCACAGCAATCCGGGCGGCATTCGCGCTACTTTCAGCGCGGACAACGGAGAGACCTGGCAGATCGAAAAAGAAGTCAGGATCCGGCAGGACTTCCTAAACATGGACATCGGCTACCCGGAGTCGATGCAGCTCTCCGACGGGAGCATCATGAGCGTGTACTACTTCAACCTGTTCGGCCGGTTCTTCATGGGACAGACGATCTGGAAGCCTTGAGAGACGAGGCCGTGAAGGGGATCCGTGAAGGTGAGACGGGGAAGGCGGGGCAGTCGATTCCGCCTGCGCCAGCCGGCTCGACAGGCCGGAGCAGATCCCTGGCCCTATTGGCAGGTATCAGCCTGGCATTGCTGAACACCCACGTCCAGGCCTTCCAGGGAATGAGTTCGCCGGCGCGCAAAGGCCGCCCCGCGGAAGTAAAGACCAGCCTCCCTCCCATCCAGGTGGACTTCCGCGACATCGCCGAAGCCGCCGGTCTGAGCGCCGTCAACGTCTCGGGAGCGGTCACCGGCAAGAAGTACCTGATCGAAGCCACAGGAAACGGCGTCGTGATTTTCGACTACGACAACGACGGATTGATGGACGTATTCCTGGTGAACGGGTCCACGCTCGACCGCAAGAGCCCGGGCGCAAGCGCGACCAGCCATCTGTACCGTAATCTCGGCAATCTCCATTTCGAAGACGTGACTCAGAAAGCCGGTCTGGCCCGCCCCGGCTGGGGACAAGGCGCATGCGCCGCCGATTACGATAATGACGGCCGCCGCGACCTTTTTGTCACCTACTACGGCCACAGCATTCTTTACCACAACGAAGGCGGCTCGTTCCGTGACGTGACCGCCGCCGCCGGACTCGCATCGGAGAAGACACGCTGGGACACCGGCTGCTCGTTCCTGGATTACGATGTCGACGGCAGGCTCGATCTGGTGGTCAGCGGCTACGTCGATTTCGATCCCGCCAAGACGCCGCTCCCCGGCGCCGGTGAAAACTGCACATGGAAGGGGATGCCCGTCATGTGCGGTCCGCGCGGCCTGCCGAACGGCCGCAACTTTCTCTTCCACAATAACGGCAAGGGCTTCAGCGATGTCTCTTCCGCCAGCGGCGTCGGCAAGCGGACCCCCTGCTATGGCTTCACCGCCATCGCCTCGGACTTCGACAACGACGGCTACTCGGATATCTACATAGCCTGCGACTCCACCGCCAGCCTGCTCTATCACAATCTCCGGAACGGCTCGTTCGAAGAGATCGGCCTGATCTCCGGAGCGGCTTTGAACGACGACGGCCAGGAGCAGGCCGGCATGGGCGCGGCCGCAGCCGACTACGACGAAGACGGCTGGTTCGACATTGCCAAGACCAACTTCAGCGACGACACCCCGAATCTCTATCGCAACAACGGGGACGGCACGTTTTCCGATCGCGTCTACGCCGCCGGTCTGGGCGCGCGCAGCCAGTACCTCGGATGGGGGATTCACTTTCTCGACGTCGACCATGACGGACGCAGGGAGCTTCTGCTGATCAACGGCCACGTCTACCCGGAGGTGGACCGGAGCAAGCTGGCGGTCCGGTACAGCCAGCCGCGCCTGCTCTACTGGAACGTCGGCGAGGGAAAGTTCAAGGACATTTCGGCCACTTCCGGCGCCGGTATCACGGCGGAGTGGTCGTCGCGGGGATCCGCCCAGGGGGACCTGGATAACGACGGCTCGCTGGAGATCGTGATCAACAATATGGGCGCCCGGCCCAGTCTGCTCAGGAATTACGGCCCGCGCAAGAACTGGCTGCTGGTCGAGTGCGCCGGAGTGAAGTGCAACCGCGACGCCGTGGGCGCGCGCGTTTTCGTCTACGCCGGCGGCCGGCGGCTGTCGGGCGAAGTTCAAACCGGCTCCAGCTACCTTTCGCAGAACGACTCGCGCCTGCATTTCGGCCTCGATCAGGCGGCCTCATACGATCGCATCGAGGTGCAGTGGCCGGGCGGCAGCCGGGAGCCGTTTGCGGGAGGCCCGGCCAATCGCATCGTCAGGGTGAAACAAGGCGGAGGCTCATGAAACCGTCCGTGGCTCTAATGGCGATCCTGGCCGCGGCGGGCTCCTGGGGGCAGCCGCAATTTGAAGAGCTGGGACAAAGGGCTCTGGCGGCGGCGCAGGCGGGCCGCTACCAGGAGGCGGTGGCCGCCTATGAGCAGATGCTGAAGATCGATCCGGCCAACCGCGCGGTGCGCTATGATCTGGCGCTCACGCTCAACCGTCTGGGCCGGAACCGGGAGAGTCTGGCGGCGCTGGGCAAGCCGGCCGGGGCGGACGCGCTGGCGCTGGCGGGGCTCAATCATCGGGCGCTGGGCGATCTCGCGTCGGCGGAGCGCGATCTGCGCGCGGCCTTCGCGCTGACCCCCGGGCCGCAGCTTGCCGCCGATTTCGGAATCGTGCTGCTCGACCGCGAGAAGCGGCAGGAAGCCGAGAAGATATTCCGGCGATACCCGGATGAGGTGCGCTGCCTGGTCGGCCTGGGGCTGGCCGCGTATTCCGCCGGAAGGAACGAGGAGGCCGAGAAGAGCTTCGCCGCGGCGGCAGCGCGCGAGCCGGCCGCGGCCGACATCCGCGCCCAGCTGGGCGACGTCTATTTCACGACCGACCGCTTCCACGAGGCCGGCGCCGCGTACCGGGAAGCCATCCGGCTGGATGCGCGCAATCCCGAGTATCGCGTCAAGGCCGGACGCAATTTATTGCGGCTCGACCAGGAGGCCGCCGCGCAGGAAAGGTTCCGTGAAGCCGTCCGCCTGGACCCGCTCAGTTCCGAGGCGCATTTCGAACTGGGCCGTAGCGCGGCGGCAGAGCGGCAGGACGAATTCGCCCGCCGGAGCCTGGAAGCCTCGGCGGCCATCGATCCCGGACGGGGCGCCGCGCACTATCAACTCGGCCTGCTGTACCGCCGGCTCGGAGATGCGGTTCGCGCCGCGGCGTCGATGCGGAGGTTCGAGCAACTGCGCAGACAGGACCTGCCCTACCGGGTCGATATGGCGCAGCCGGCCCTGGTAATCGAAGGCCCCCCGGAGGAGCGGCGCTGGGGACGCTACCAGTTCCCGACGGTCCACCGCATGGCTGACGGCAGGCTCATCTCCTTCGTCCACGTGGAAGCGGATTCCGTCGAATCCTACGGGATGCCGAGGCGGACGCTGGTATCGTCCGACGACGGGCTGGTCTGGCGCGAAGACAGCGCGGCGGCCAAGCTGGCGTTCGGACTCCAGCTGACGGGCGGGGACCGGCTCGTCGTCGATACGCCGCCGTCGATCCCGGTCGAAGAGCTCCAGCTGCCCGCATCCGCCGGCGCTTTCCGAAGCTATGGAACGCCGTTCTCGCTCTACCGGTGGAACGAATTACCGCCCGACTTGCGCCGCATTTTCTTCCGAAGATTCACGAAGGGAGCCTGGTTCGAGGAGAGCTCGGTGGTGGACGATCCGCGCGGCATGCGTTATGCGGCCGGCGGCCGGTTTCCGCGCATCTGGTGGGGAGACATGGAGGCGATGCCCGACGGTTCGCTGGCCGCGGTGACCTATCCGAATATCCTGGACCAGGGCCCGCGCTTCCGCTTCTCAGCCGCGTGCTGGCGATCCAAGGATGGAGGCCGCACCTGGGCTCTGCGTGGCCGCATCCCGTATTCGCCCGATGAACAGGCCGACCCGAAGGCCGCCGATCGCGACGGATTCACCGAACCGGCCTTCACCCTGCTGCGCGACGGGTCGCTGTATTGCGTGCTGCGCACGACGGACGGCGCAGGCGCGGGCCCGATGTATCAGACCCGCTCGAGGGATGGCGGCGGCGTCTGGAGCAAGCCCGCCGTGATGGCGCCGAACGGCGTGATGCCGCGCCTGCTGCGGCTGGGAAACGGGATGCTCGTGCTCAGTTCGGGCCGTCCCGGCGTGCAGTTGCGCATCAGTAAAAGCGGGCTGGGGGACGACTGGTCGGAGCCGGTCGACGTGCTGCCGTCCACCTCGGACAAGCTCGACGCGGATTCCTGCGGATACACCGGGCTGGTGGCGCTCGACCGCGACACGTTCCTGATCGTCTACTCCTGGTTTCAGAAGCCGGATGCCGAGGGCCGCCCGCGGAAGGCAGTGCTATCGCGGCGAATACGGGTTATCGGACGGCCTGCATCTGGGCCATGACCACCAGAATGTCTCCGGCCTTCACGGCGGGAGTCATGCGCAGCATGCCGACAACACCGGACCGGGAAGCGCGCACGCTTCCCTGATGGCGGCCCTGCAGGTCCAGGATGCGGCCGATCTCCTGCCCGCTTTGCACGGCTTCGAGCAAATCGACGTGCGCGACAAAGAATCCGTCCGAAGCAGCCTGGTCGCCTTCATCGGTATTTCCGTCACCGGTCAGCTGAACGGGTTGGGGGGCCGGTTCCGGGGATCCTGGAAGAATCGCGAGGTGTTTCAGCAGATTCTGAAGGCCGCGGCGAAAGACACGCAGATCGCCGGGGTGAATCCGCCCGGCGCCCCGCGCCTCCGTATACAGGAACGGGATCCCGCGATCGAGACACGCGGAGAGTGTGCGGCCGGGGGCGATGACGTCGTGTCCCCAGACCACCGGGGCGCCGAAAATCATGGCCGCCTGCCGCGATCGCTCGTCTTGCGAATGGTACCCGGCCATGGTGGGCATCAGATAGCGGACACCGGCGCTGTGCAGATCGATGAAGAAGGCGGCATGGGCGATGAGGTGTTGGTCCAGGGCATACGCGAAGGCGGCGGTCGGATTGCCGCCCGGCCGGCCGGAGAAGGCGCGGGCCAGATTCTCCCCGTCGATGGGATTGCAGCGGCTCACGCTCCAGAAGGCCGGCGGATTGGCCACCGGGACCGCTAGAAAAGATCCGCTCATTTCCGCCGGATCGAGTTCGGCGAAGGTCTCGTAGATCGCGCGCGGGCCTTCGTACTCGTCGCCGTGTATCCCGGCGGTCGCCGCCAGTGTTTTTCCCGGCGCCGCTCCCCGCGCCAGAAGGACGGGAAGGGAGATGGTTCCGGCGCTGGTTTCGACGTCCAGCGTGCAGGTGTGCTTCGCGCCCGCCGCGAATTGGCTTGGATGGAAGTCGGCCGGCTTCAATTTCCGCCGCCCAGCCACTCGGGGGTGAACCGGGCGCAACGGATGTCGCGCCCGCCGCCGGCGACGTCCTCCTGCCAGATGGCGACGAACGTCCCGTCGCTGGTCTGCGCCAGGCCCGGGTAGGAGACTCTTTGACCGGAGTTCGCAAGAATCCGCGGCGTGCTCCACTTGTGCCCGCCGTCGTTGGAAATCGCGGTGACCAGCGGCCACCGCTGCAGCGGATTGCTGTTCCACACCGCGACGATCTGGGACGGGTTCTTACTGTTGCGCAGCAGCGCGGTGGGCGTGTTGCTTCCCGTCAAAGGCGACGGCGCCGGCTTCGACCACGTCAGGCCGCCGTCGCTGCTGCGGGTCTCGTAGTGCCGGGGACCGCCGCTGCGGAGGAACATCAGGATTTCGCCCGATTCGAGTTCCACGATGGAGGGCTCGCACAGCCCGTTGGTAAATCCGGGCCGTACCTTGTCGGGAACAAGGGCGTGGATATTGCCGTGCAATGTCCAGTTTTCGCCGTCGGTGGAAAGCAGGATGCCGCTCGCCAGGTCCATCTCTCCCTCGGTGCGTGCGTTCATGCCGCGCTCCGCCCAGAGGTCCCAGGAGATGCCCATCGCGTACGTGCCGTCGCGCAGTCTGATGGCGTTGTGCTGCTTGCCGGGAGTGTATTGGCGGGGGATAAAGACCTCCACCGGCTGCGACCAGGTGGCGCCGCTGTCGGGACTCTTGACCATGTAGGTCCAGGATTTCTTGATGGTATTCGGAATAGTCGCGCGGGTGCAGTAGACCCAAATGGACGGGCCGTCGACCAGGATGTTGGGGTCGCCGTCGAGGAGCTTGGGGTCGTCGATAAGCAGTTTCGGCGCCGACCAGGTTCGTCCGCCGGATTCGGAGAACGAGCCGAAGATCCGGCCGTTCGGGTTGTCCTTGGCGAAGGCGCCCCAAACGGCGAACAGGCGGCCGTCGCCCGCGCGCGCGATTTGTGGAATCGTGTTGCGGTGGAAAGCCGCGCCGTCGGATTTGACGACGGTGAAGGTTTCGAGCGGTTGTGCGGCGGCGGAAAGGGCCGCGGCGGTCAGAAGGAGACAGCGGGCTGGCGTCATTTTTCGAGTGGTCTTTCCGAATGAGAATACCACGCGAGCCGCGGTCCACCGGCTCGCGCTAGTAGGCGAGGAAACCGCCGTCGACAAGGAGCGTAGCGCCGGTGACGAACGAGGATTCCCCGGAAGCGAGGAAAGCGACCGCCCGTCCGATATCCTCCGACCGGCCCCGCCTCCCCAGCGGAGTGGCGCGAACGTATTGCGGACTGGCGCCTGCCCGGTTCAGGTCCGCGACGATGTTCGCGCTGGCCGGAGTCAGGATATCGCCGGGCGCCACCGCATTGACGCGAATGCCGTGCTCCGCCAGTTCGAGAGCCATGCCCTGCGCCAGCGACACGAGGGCCGCCTTGGTCGCGCAGTAGGCGGACGCGTATTGCTGTGCGGCAAACGCCCCGACGGAGGCAATGTGAATGATCGAGCCCGCGATTTTACGTCGCACCATCAGCCGTGCGGCGTGCTGCGATACGTAGTAGGTGCCCTTGAGGTTGACGTCGACGATACGGTCCAGTTGTTCGGGACTGCATCCGAGAAACGGCGCCACGGCGGGGAGGCCGGTGAGCGCGGCATTGTTCACGACGATGTCGATGCGCTGGTAGCGCCGGTCCACTTCGTCCATCAGCTTCTCGACGGCCGCCGGATCCGAGATGTCTATTTGCACCCGAAGCGGCTCGCCGGAAGTCCACCCGCCCAGGGCAGCTTCTTCGAAGGGCTGGTTTTGGGCGAGCGCCAGGCGGGCGCCGCGAGAATCGAGGACGCGCGCTATTCCCAGGCCGATGCCCGTTCCACCCCCGGTGACCAAGGCAACGCGGTTTTCGAGGCTCAGAATGTCAGGTCCCAAGTGGGCTAGCTTAGCGGCCGGGCCGTCTCGGTTGCAAGCGCCGCCGTCAATCCGCTAACTTCAGATTCATGTTCCTGAACGGCATCGTTCCGGCTTTAGGCACTCCGCTGACCGCGGACGAGACGCTTGATCTCGACGGCTTGCGAAGGCTGATCGAATACATTCTGAGCGCCGGCGTGCAGGGACTGCTGGCGAACGGATCCATGGGCGGATTCGCCTTCCTCACCGATGAGCAGCAGGTGAGCGCCGTCGCGGCGACGGTGGGCTTTGTCAGCGGACGGGTTCCGGTCATCGGCGGCGTCGGCGAGACCGGGACCCGCCGCGCAATCGCCAAGGCCAGATCACTCGAGCGCGAGGGCGTGGACGCCATCTCGATCCTGCCGCCGTATTACTTCATCGCCCAGCAGCGCCAGCTGATCGAATGGTTCGGAGATGTCGCGGCGTCGGTGCAGATTCCGGTTTTCCTGTACGACAATCCCGCGCTGACCAAAAATCCCATTCATCCCGCCACCATCTGCGAGCTTGTGCGCACGGTCCCGAACGTAGCGGGCGTCAAGATCAGCAATCAGGACATGGTTAATTTGCAGACGCTCCTGCACAGTCTGAAGCAGGAGCGCAGAATCTCGGTGCTCACCGGGAGCGAGCACCTGGCGCTGGCCGGACTGCAACTCGGGTGTGACGGCTGTGTCGGGGGGGGCTACAACATCTTCCCGCACACGATCGCAGGACTCTACCGCGCGTTCCTCGATGG
>DATJFH010000241.1:0-16694 GCA_035495815.1 Bryobacteraceae bacterium | reverse complement strand
GCCGATGGGATCGAAGCGCGCGGCCGGCACGATATTGCCGGGGAAGGGATCCCGGCGGTTCGCCGCGCGGTCGAACGTGTTCGGATCGTAGATGGTCACTCCGGGCAGCAGCGAGCTGAAATTACCGCTGCGCAGCGCCTGCGTCGGGATCGTGTTGAGCGCCGTCCGCGACTGCCGGATGCTGGTCCATTCGTAATCCCCGAAGATGAACGTCCTGTCCTTCTTGATCGGGCCGCCGGCCGCGAAACCGTACTGGTTGCGCTTGAACGGGGGGACCGGCCCCGGCGGATCGAAGAAGTTCCTGGCGTCCAGCCTGGCGTTGCGCAGGAACTCGAAGAGGCTGCCATGAACGTCGTTCGAGCCGGACTTGATGCTCACCGTGACCACGCCGCCGGCGGCGCGCCCATACTCGGCTGAATAGGCGTTGGTGAGCACTTTGAATTCCTGGATGGCGTCCACGGAAGGCTTGATCACTTCGGCGCGTCGGGCCTGGGCGGCGCGCTGCATGGAATTGTTGTCGACGCCGTCGAGCAGGTAGGTATTCTCCTGCGCGCGCATGCCGCTGGCGCTGAAGGTGTCGAAGCGGCCTCCGGGCGGCAGGCGTCCCACGCCCGCGGAGATCAGGGCAAGCTGCAGGTAGTCGCGGCCGTTCAGCGGCAGCTCGACGATCTTCTGATTGTCGATAACCTGCCCTCGCGCCGCCGACGCCGTTTCCAGCAGCGGAGCCTGGGCGGTGATGCGCACTTCCTCGGCCAGCGCGCCCACTTCCATGGAGAAGTTCATGCGGGCCTGCTCGTTGACCTGCAGTGTAATGCCGGTCTGCGTCACCTGCTTGAACCCGGTCTTGCTGAGGCGGATCTGGTAAGAGCCCGGCTGCAGCAGCGGTACCACGAAGAAGCCCACCTCGCTCGAAACCGTATTCCGCGCGCGGCCGGTTTCGAGGTTGGTGACGGTGACCGCAACACCCGGGACCACGGCCCCGGTCGCGTCGCGCACGGTTCCACCGATTTCCGCGTCCGTCTGGGCGAATACCATAGCGGCGCAAGTTACCCCGAGAACAACGATGACCCGCATTGGCCCTCCTGTTCAGGAGAGATTATCACACGGGTTGCGGATTCAGTACTGCTGCCTCAAAAGGGCTACTTTCGAGGCCAGTTGCTCACGCACAGCGAGGAACTCCGGGTGATTCCGAAAACGATGCAGCCCTTTCGGCCAGTGCTTAAAATGCTCATCCAGGTAATGTAGCGCCAGAAAACCGCGGTCGACTGCCTGCCGCAGGGTTTCGAGCGCCTTCCGCTGGTCGTCCAACTGGGCATGGATCTCGGAGGCGTAGAACAGGCTCCACGGATCACCCGGGTTCGTCTCCAATGCGAGCCTAACCTGTTCGAGCGCCCGAGGCTTGTCTCCGAGGCCTGCGTAAATCAAGCCGAGCCCGATACGTTGGCGCTCATTCCGGATGCCGGCCAGCCTACGCTCAAGGACCGGCACACGTTCCCGCCAGATTTGTTCCGCCAGCGGCGCTTCACCAAGTTCCTGCAGGACATAACCGGCGAGTACAACAACAAGTAATCCTCCCCGCTGCGTCCCGTTCTGGAGGATATCGAGAGCCACGGATCGCGCCAGAGCGCGCCGACCCAGTGCGAGCGCGTTCTCCATTTTATATAGCGAGGGCCTCGGGTCGGCCTCCTCGACCCGCAATCCAAGCTCGTACTGTCCGGAGTGATAGGCGGCCTCCGCCAGGCATCCTGAAGCGGCGTCGGGATCCAGCTCGAGGGCCTGTCGGCAGAGCGGCGCCGAGCGGTCGGGCATTCCGGCCCGGAAATAGGCTTGCGCCATCGCTGACAACGAGTCGAAATCGCGGGCGCCCGATTTCCGCAGGATCGATGCTTCCTTCAGTCCCTCTTCGGCTTGGCCCGTGCTGTGAAAAATGGCGATCAGCGCACGGCGGCCGGCTGTCACGGTGGGGTCGATGGCAAGCGCCTTTCGCGCATTTTCGAGGCCTGCTCTGCGAGCCTCGTCACCGGCGGATCCGTTGTGGAATTTGCTGTATTGGGCGAGGCCCAGCCATGCAAGGGCCTCCGCGAAAGCAGGATCGAGCGTGGTAGCTTTTTGGAACAGCTGCTCGGCAACACTGAAGTTTTCCCCGCCGCCTCTCATGGCGAGCTTTCCCCGTACGAACAACTCGTAGGCCTCCACGCTGGAGGTAGAGGTCCGGGCCATCGCGTTGCGCTCCCGCCGGGAAAGAGGGACGTGCAGCCGCGTCGCGATCGCAGTCGAGAGCAGGCGCTCGGCCTCCAGCAAATCCCGCGATTCGACCTCCAATCCCCCTTCGGCCCACAGGACCTGGCCATCCTCGGTCCGGATCAGTTGGGCGTTGACGCGCACTTTTCGATCGGCCCTCCTGACCGAGCCGGTCAGGACCGCGTCTACGTTGAGCCGCTTCCCTGCCTCCTGCGGGTTCGCCCCGGACGATTCCACGCGCTGGGCGGCTGCGGACGAGATCAGCCGGAGCCCTGGCAGCATCATCAGCCGGGCCGTGACCTGCTCGCTAACGCCCTCACCGAGATCCCCCCCGTCGAGGGACCGGAACGGCAGGATCAGCAGCGTGCGGGCCGAACCCGCTGCTCGATCGGGCCGGGGCAGCGTCCAGAAAAGCGCGCCTGTCGACAGCGCCGCCAGCAGGATGCCAACCCCCATGGCCATCCGGCGCCGGCGGCCTGTCTCTCTGCGCCCTGGATCGACCAGGACCGGCTTGAGCTCAGCCCCTGGGGAGTCGGCAGAAGCCCATCTTGTGAACGTCGGGATGTAAGCGCCTTTGCGCAACTCTATCCGGGCGGGATCGTACCTGCCTTCGGCCTGATAGTACTCGGCCAGGTTCGACCGCAGCTTCCTCGCCTCAACCCGGACGATGGAGTCCTGGCGAGGGTCGAAGGATTCTCCTCTTCCGAACGCTTCGACACCAATCGAATACTCCTTGAGCAGACCGGCGCGGCCCTGGAGGGTCTCCTCGACTACGAACCGGAGAAAGCGGCTCTGGCCCGCCGCTGTCGAAAACAATCGGCTGGACAGAACCTTCTCCAGTTCGGTCCGGATTTCAGCGGCGGAGACGTCCGAGGGGAAGCTTAAGACAGAGATATCTGGAGTGTTTTTGGGACTTCTTCCCAGTGCCATCGCCACCCTTCCCGGCTGCGGTTAACAAGACTAACACACAAGTCGATGCGAGTGTTAACCTGCCGTTAACCCCTGCGCTCACTCCAAATTCACCCTGCTTTTATTGCGTTTTCAGGCAAGGCGGCACATTCTACCTTTACACTCAAAACACGCGGTGAAAGGGAATGAAAACGGACATGAGAGTTTGCATGACAAACGCGGTTGCCGCTCTTTTCTTACTGGGCTGGAGCGGCGCGATAGAAGCGCAAGCGCCAAACAGCGTCAAGCTGGAGATCGTGACACGGGATCTCTCCTGGTACGTCGCGGACGGAACTCCATACGCGAACTACGCGACCGTGCAGCAACGTACGTCGCCGAGCGCCTATCGGGCCTTTGGATACTACACCTCCCTCTCGGACGTCGTCTCCGTCAATGGCAGGCCGGCCAAGGGAGTCAACACGAGCTGGGAGAATATACTGCGTCTTAGCACCAATTCGACCAATCCTCCCAACGGGCGAGCCATCGCCGATGTGAACGGCCACTTCACGCAGGGCACACAGATCTTCGAGATTCTCCAGGCAGACGGGACGCCAGTCGGCAGTCTGGTGCTGCAGGGATTTACGAACGGCCCCGTACCTCCGGGTACTCCGAACGGCTGGGGAGGGGACACCGGCGGTTTCTATTCAATCACCGGGGGAACAGGCGCATTCCTGGGAGCACGGGGCTATTGCACGGGATTTCAGCGACCTGGAACCCCCACCAGGGGAGGGGCCTCGGCGGCCGAGGATCCTCTGCGGCGGCGGGAGCGTGGCGGCGATGAGTTTGTGACCCCTTGCAACCTCATCCCGATGTTTGTGCCGGAGATTGTCAGCGTATTTCATGCCGATTTCACCCCGGTCACCGCCGCCAGGCCCGGCCGTGCGGGGGAAATTCTGATCGCTTCCGTCCGCGGATTGGGTCCGACCGTTCCCGGTGTCGAGCCGGGGGCGCCGTTTCCGGCGAGTCCCGTCCAAACCGTAAACTCGCCCATCGAGATGACGGCCGGCGGACAGCCCGTCGAGGTTCTCAATCAGATCGGCTGGCCAGGGCAGGAGAATCTCTACCGGCTGGATTTTCGCGTGCCGAAGGTGGATGCCTCGGCGACGGCGATGCTGCGAATCACGGCCGCCTGGATTCCGGGCCCGGCGTACCCGATCGCGGTGCAATAGCCGGAGCGCTCACCAGATTTGATACAGCCCGGCGCGTTCCACCAGCTCGACCGGCGCGCCGAACAGGTCGCTGAGCGACTCGGAAGTGAGGACCTGGCGCTTGGGTCCGTCCCGCAGGATGCGTCCTGCTCTGATCATGATGACGCGCTCCATTTCCGGCAGAATGTCCGGCAGGTGGTGCGTCACGACGATGATACTGGTCCCGCCGCGCGCCAGCTTTCGCAGGATCGCGCGCAGCTCGTGCATGGCGCGCAGGTCCAGGCTGGCTGTCGGCTCGTCGAGCACGAGCGCCTTCGGGTCGTGCACCAGCGCGCGGCCGATGAGGATGCGCCTGGCTTCGCCCGAAGACATCTCGTTCACGTCGCGGGCGGCCAGATGGGTGACTTCGAGCAGATCGAGAACCTCATCCGCCTTCCGTTCCATCGGGGCGGTCACGTGATGATTGGGCCAGATGCCGACGCTGCTGAAGAAGCCGGAGAGTACGGCTTCGCGGCCGGAGATATCCCGGGCGCAGGCGTTCATGAGGTCGTTGCTCACGATGCCGAGCAGCGCGCGCAGATCGAACACGTTCCAGCGTTCCCGGCCGAAAATCCGGAGACCCGTCCCGTTGCCGCTGTAGCGGGGGTAGCATTCGCGCGTGATTGTCTTGATCAGCGACGATTTACCCGAGCCGTTCGGCCCGAGGATGGCGACGTGCTCGCCGGCGTCGATGGAGAGTGTGATCCGGTCGAGCGCGACCTTTTCGCCGCGGCACACGGTGAGGTTCTGGAATTCGATGAGAGGAGGCATTCGGCTAATTCGCCCGGGCTCGTTTCCTGAGATCGAAGCGGTCTCCGGCGGAGAGAAAGTAGTATGGCTTGTCCCGCTCGTAGATGGCGACCTTGCTGGGGCCGACAACGTCGAAGTGGTCGCCTTGAACGATGACGGCTGTCCCTTCGTCGATGCCAATGCCGAGCAGCGCCGGATGAGCCTTTACCACCGCGATCATGTCGTTCTCGCGTTTCCGCTTGAGCAGATGCTGGTCGATGGCGACACCGCGCAGAAAGGCGAAGCCCTGCTCATATCCGGGCGCCATCATGATCTGGTTCCCTTCGCGGGCGCCGCGCACGAGGTACGAGC
The DNA here is from genome assembly GCA_035495815.1 of Bryobacteraceae bacterium. Lineage (GTDB taxonomy): Bacteria > Acidobacteriota > Terriglobia > Bryobacterales > Bryobacteraceae > DATJFH01. Next base: position 11,217 of record DATJFH010000241.1, on the reverse strand, counting down.
CGAGGATGGTGGCTCCGGCGGAGCTGCCGCCGATGACGCCGCCGCGCTCGAGCACGGCGCGCAGTTCGCGCAGCGTGCGGGTATTGAGGTAGGAATCGACCAGATGCCACTGGCGCCCGCCGCCGAACCACACGCCTCGAGCGCGGCGGAGGGGCGCGACGAAGGATTTGGAGTCGGCTACTCTGCGCTCGGTTGTGTGGAGAACAGTGACGTTATTGGCGCCGGCCGCGCGGAGCACGTTAACTTCCGCCAGGTTCGCAGGTTGCGGGTCGAGGCCGTTGGCGGTAGGAATGAAAACGATGGGCGCATCCGGCCCGCCCGCCAGCGATATGAAGCGTCCGAGCACTTCCGGGCCGAGCTTACCGCCGCCCGCGGCCAGAACCGTCCCCTTGGCCGGGCCGACCGCATTTCCGGCAAGGGCCAGCGAAGCGCCTGCCAGCAGAAGGAAAAAAGATCGCATTGAATCTATAATTGTGACACGGCGGAGCCCCCGGAGGGCGCCTCCTGGCCGCAGCCGCGGCTTACGATCAGGGCGGACTCGATCCGCTCACACCTCATGCGCCGACAGCCGCTGCCGGAGCGACTCGGACACGTCCGCTTCCACGATGCAGTGGTCGTTCTCATAGCGGGTGTCCAAGACGCGTCCGAACTCGTGCAGCAAATGCATGCTGGCCCCGTCGCCCGCCGCCAGCCGGAACCGGGCCCGGATCACCGGGTCGAACGGCAATGCGTCGTCGATCAGCCGCAGCATCTCGTCCACTCCCGCTCCGGTCAACGCGGAAATTCCCACGGCTTTGGCATCTCCGTGATGCTCCGCATCGGCGAGTAGCCGGCGGCGCAACGTCTCGATCCGCGCCTCTTCGGGCGGCAGCCGGTCGATCTTGTTCAACAGCATCACCTGCGGTGTCTCCGACGCGCCGATCTCGGCCAGCACTTCGAAAACGTGCGCCGTCTGGGCTACGGCCTGCGGCGAGACCACGTCCACCACGTGCAGGATGAGGGTCGCGTCGGCTACCTCCTCGAGGGTGGCGCGGAACGCTTTCACCAGCGTCGTGGGCAGATTGCGAATGAACCCCACGGTGTCGCCCACCAGGACGCGGCGGCGCGAGGGCAGCGTCAGCAGGCGCACGGTGGGGTCGAGCGTGGCGAACATCCTGGCGTCCGCCAGCACGCCCGCCCTCGTGAGCCGGTTGAACAGCGTGGACTTGCCCGCATTCGTATACCCCACCAGCGCCAGTACCGGGAGCGGGACGGCGGAGCGCTGCCGGCGGTGCACGGAGCGGCCCGTCCGCACGCCTTCCAGATCTTCGTCGATCTTCTTTATGCGCCGCGCGATCCTGCGGCGGTCGGTCTCGAGCTGCGTTTCGCCCGGTCCCCGCGTGCCGATGCCGCCGCCCAGCCGCGACATCTGCACGCCGCGGCCGGTGAGCCGCGGGAGCAGATAATTGAGCTGCGCCAGTTCCACCTGCAAGCGTCCCTCACGGGTGCGGGCGCGGCTGGCGAATATGTCCAGGATGAGCTGAGTTCGGTCGATGATCTTTACCTCGAGCAGCTTCTCCAGGTTGCGCTGCTGGGTGGGTGTCAGGTCCTGATCGAAGATCACGGCGTCGATGCCGCCGGCCGCGATGGCCGCCGTCAGCTCCCGCACTTTGCCCGCGCCGATCAGGGTAGCTGCTTCCACTTTGTCCCGGGTCTGAATGACGCGGTCCACCACCACCGCGCCGGCGCTCACCGCCAGTTCCGCCAACTCCTGCAGGGATTCTTCCGCGTCGAATGACGAAGCGGCGCGCCTCTTCAGCTCCAGCCCCACCAGGATCGTGCGCTCGCCGGCGCTGCCGCGGGATTCCGGGATGTCAGGCCTCCGAGGAATCCTGATGCGCCGCCGCGCCTGCCAGTGGAGCGTTCTGCGTCTGGGCGGGCGCCGGCGCGCTGCTGTAGGAATGGCTGCTCTTGAGCGTCACCACCGTGGAGACCGCATGCTTGAAAATTAACTGTTCCTGATTATTGGTCTCCAGCACCAGTGAGTACTTATCGAAGCTTTTGATCCGCCCGGACAGCTTCACGCCGCTCAACAGGTAAATCGTGATGACGCTCTTTTCCTTGCGCGCGTTATTCAGGAACGCGTCCTGGATGTTTTGAGCCGGTTTGTCCATAACCCCTCTTCAACCATGGCGGGAAAAAGTGCCCCACCCAAAAAATGGCAATTCAATTGTACACCCGGCAACACCCGGGTCCGTTTCGGATTCCGGTTTTGATCCACTCCCTCGGCCGAGTGATAGGCGCTGTATCGAATATCAGCCTCGCCGCCAACAATATGAACTGACCGGCGCTGAACGTTCCCCGATTTCAACCGGCCGAATCGCCGCTGGCTATGCGAGATATCGCGGCCCGGCGCGCTACGGATTTGAACGGCCCAGCGGATGGGTCCCCCAATCCCGGGTAAAATAAACTTCAATTGCGCCCCTCAGCCTCCATCGCGCTGGCGTTATCGCCCGTCCTGCTGGTGATCGTACCCCTCTTCATAGGTGGACTCCTGCTGGCCGCTGCCGGAAGCCTGGGATTCTTTCCGCCCACGGGCGAATCCGCGTTTACGCTCCGTCATTACACTGCCCTGGCGTCGGACAAGGAATTCGGCTACTCCCTGCTCATGAGCTTCGGGCTGGCGGCCGTCTCCACCGTCCTCTCCGCCGCCGGCGGGCTCTGGCTGGCCCTCTCGTTACGGGAACTGGCGCTGCGCAGCCGGGCCGTCCACACGCTGCTGCAGATTCCCATCGCGATCCCGCACCTTGCGGCGGCCGTCGCCCTGATCCATTTCATCTCGCCCAGCGGCCTTATCGCCCGCATCGCCTTCGCCGCCGGAGTCATCGATGCTCCCGCCGGATTTCCCGCGCTCATCAACGACCGTTTCGGATTTGGAATCGTGCTGGTCTACGTGCTCAAGGAGTCGCCCTTCGTCGCGGCGATGACGCTCGCGCTGCTTGCCCGCACAGGGCACGACTACGAAGCCGTGGCCAGCACCCTGGGCGCGACGGCAGGGCAGCGGCTGCGCTATGTCACCCTGCCCCTGGTGGCTCCGGCGGCGATCTCGGCCTCGCTGATCGTGTTCGCCTTCACTTTCGGCGCCTTCGACGTGCCGTTCCTGCTCGGGCGCCAGTATCCGGCCATGCTCGGCGTGGTGGCGCAGCAGCGCTACGGGAGCCTGGACCTGGCGGACCGGCCGGCGGCGATCGCGATCGCGGTCCTGATGACGGCGGTCACGGCGCTGCTCGCCTGGATGTATTTGAAAGCCGCGCACGCGGCGGTCGGTGTGGAGCGGCCGACCTTGTTTTGACTTCCGTGAACGCCCGCGCCGCCCTCGCAGCCGTAGTAGCGGTCACAATCGCGCCTGCGGCGCTGCTCGGCGTGTGGTCGTTCGCGCGCGGATGGCACTGGCCGTCGCTGCTGCCGGCCGTCTGGAGCGCGCGGGCCTGGGGCTACGTGGCGTCGCCCGAAACCGGCATTCTCGACGCTCTCTCCAACAGCGCCCTGATCGCCCTGCTTGTCACCGTGTTGAGTGTGGCCGCCGCCTTCCCGGCAGCCCGTGCGCTCGCCTGGCGCGACTTCCCCGGTAAGCGGGCCGTTCTGTTTCTGCTGCTGGCGCCGGTGCTCGCCCCGCCACTGGCCGCGGTCATGGGCGTCCATGAGCTGTTCCTGCGGTACGGACTGGCGGAGACCATCCTGGGCATCGTCCTGACGCATCTCGCGCCGGCTGTCCCCTATGCCACCCTCATGCTGACCGGCAGTTTTTCCCAATTCGATCCGGCCTGGGAAGCACAGGCGCGCACGCTGGGCGCGAGCCGCTCGGCAACCTGGCTGCACGTCACCCTGCCCGCAATCGCCCCGGGACTGGCCGTGGCCGCGGCGTTTTCGTTCCTCATCTCCTGGAGCCAGTACCTGCTGACGCTGCTCATCGGAGGCGGGCGGGTGATCACGCTGCCGCTTCTGCTGGTGAACTTTCAGCGTGGGGGTGACGAGTCGGTCGCGGCCGCGCTGTCGCTGGTCTACCTGGGTCCGGCGGTTGCCGTGTTCGCCGCCGTGGCCCGTTTCCTGAGCGTACGGGAAACGGACGAATGAGAACGAACTTCGCCGCTCTGGCGCTGCTCTCCGCGCTTTCCGGCTGCGCCCGCACAAGCGTGACCGGATCGGGCTTGACGCCGGCGGATCTGGCGCGCCTCGACTGGGACGCCATCACGCAGCGCGCCCGCGGGTCCACCGTCAACTTCGGCATGTGGGCGGGTGACGACGTTCGGAACCGGTATTTCCAAACCACGGTGACCCGGACCCTGCGGCAGCAGTTCGGGATCACGCTGCGGATCGTCCCCTGCGCCGACACGGTGGAGCTCGTGAACAAGCTGTTGAACGAGCGTTCCGCGGGCAGGCATTCCGGCGGGTCCATCGACATGATCTGGATCAACGGTGAGAATTTCCGCACGGCCAGACAGGCGCAAGTGCTCTGGGGACCGTTCGCCAACGCGCTTCCGAACCTGCGCTTTTACGATCCGGAGGCGACGAAAAGAGATTTCGGCACGCCGGTCGAAGGCTACGAGGCGCCGTGGCAGAAATCCCAATTCGTCTTCGCCTACGATCAGGGGCGCACTCCCGAACCACCGCGGTCGATCGACAGCCTGCGCGACTGGATCAAAGCCCATCCGGGACGGTTCACTTACATCGCGCCGCCGGATTACACCGGGTCGGCCTTCATCCGGCACGTCCTGATCCATTTTGGCGGCGGATGGCGGCAGTTTCAGAGCGGATTCCGTGAAGACCTGTACGCGCGGGCAGCGGAGCTTTCCCTGGAATACCTGGGCGGGATCAGACCGTATCTCTGGCGCCACGGCGAGACCTATCCGGCGACTCTCAAGGAGCTGAACAGGCTCTTCGCCAATCAGGAAGTCGACTTCGCCATGAGCTACGGACCCGATTTCGCCGCCCTGGCGATCGAGCGAGGCGAGTTCCCGGCCACAACCCGGACCTTCGTCCTTTCCGAAGGAACCATCGGCAATTACAATTTTCTGGCCGTGCCGTTCAACGCGGCCAATGTGGCCGGGGCGCTGGTGACAATCAACCAACTGATGTCGTTCGACCAGCTCATGGACATGTGCCGCGCGCTGGGGAACTCCTTCCCGCTGGAGCTTGGGTCGCTGACCGAAGCGCAACGCCGGAGTGTCAGGAGTCTGCCCGCGCACGCGGCGTCGCTTTCGATCGAAGAGCTGCAATCGCATTTCATGCCTGAGCCGGACGCGGAGTATCTGACGCGCTTCGAGAAGGACTGGCGGGCGAGAGTCCTGCGCCGGTGAGCATACCGCGTGGCAGCACTGCGCTGGCGCTGGAGGCCGTCTCGGCCGGATACGGGCGCGGCCGCGTCATCGCCGATTTCACATTGACCGTGGAGCGCGGCGAGCTGGTGGCGCTGCTCGGCCCGTCCGGTTCCGGCAAGACGACCGTTTTGAAACTGGTGGCGGGCCTGATGGCGCCCGACAGCGGTGACATCCTGTTTGACGGCAAGTCCGTGACCGGCTTGCCGCCGGAGAAACGCAGCGCGGCCATGGTGTTCCAGAAGCCTCTCCTGTTCCCATATCTCAACGTGCGGGAGAACGTGGCCTTCGGATTGAAGATGCGGAAAACGCCGGAGGCCGAGATGCGCGAGCGTGTCGGCAGGGCGTTGGAACTGGTGCAGCTGAGCGGGCTCGAGACCCGGCGTCCGGGCGAGTTGTCCGGCGGGCAGGAGCAGCGTGTCTCTCTTGCCCGCGCGCTGGTGATCGAACCCAATGTCCTGCTTCTCGACGAGCCCTTCTCCGCGCTCGACCAGAATCTCCGGATGGAGATGGCGCGCCTCGTCCGAAGCGTGCAGCGCATGCTGAGGATCACGACGCTCTTCGTCACGCACAATCAGGAGGAGGCAGCCGCGCTGGCCGACCGCGCCGGATTGCTGCTCGACGGCCGGCTCGAACAGGCCGGTCCGACGCGCGAATTCTACACGGCGCCGCGAACGCTGCGGGCCGCCCGGTTCTTTGGCTGGCAGGCGCTCGCCGGACCGGGGCGCCGCGTGATCGCGTTCCGTCAGGAACACGCGCGCCTCCGGCCGCTGGGCGTTGAACCCGCGCCGGAAACCGAATTTCAAAGGATCGTCACGGTGGAAACGGCGGCGGACCTCGGCACGCGCATGCGCTACGCTGTCCGTACGCAGTCCGGCGAAACGGTGGAGATGGAAGAACCCGCGGACGGCGCGCTTTACCGGGAGGGAACGCGAGTGACGCTCATGCTGCGTGAAGATCTGGCGCGCGTTTTCGAGACCTGAGCCTCAGCGCGGCACGATCTTGCCGAACATTTCCCCGCCGTGGTCTTTGGCGCTCCACGTTCCGGCGTACCGTCCCCGGTAAAGCAGCACGCGCGCGGTGAACGTGCCGACTCCCGGAATCGCCAGATCGGTGAGCGTGATGACCGGCGTGTCGCCGGCCCATTTGATGGTGACCGGAACCGGCACGGGAATGTCCTTGCCGCCATATTGCATGCGGGCCTGGATGAGCCAGGTGTCCCCCGCGAGCTTGGTCGCCTTGTCGATGACGTAGCGCTCTTCGCCCGAGAGACCTTCCTTGTTGGTCCGGGTGGAGTGGCCGACCAGCGCCACCCCGCTCATCATTTCCTGAAATTTCTTTTCGTTCGCGGCCGCGGATTCGCCGCCGGAATTTCGGGAACATCCGGAAGCCGCGATCAGGCAGGCCGCCGCAGCGATGGCAATCGGGCGTCTCAATGGGAGGGGTCCGCTCGCACCAGCCGCTGGAAGGTCCGGAATCCGATCCGAACCGGCAGGACGGCGATCTTCGCCGCCAGCACAATCGTCTCGGCCACCGTCGCCAGCGCCATACCCACCGTGCGCGCGCATTCCTGAGTGACGCCGGCTCCGCTTTCACGGACGCCGGGCGCGGCCACAGGATTGTGCCCGCCGGGCGAATCCATGACTTCGACGGGAGCGGGCGCGGGCTCGATGCGGGAGACGCCGGACCGGTAAACCCATCCTGATTCCAGGCGCGATCCGATCTCGACCGGAACCTCAAACAGCGGTCTTGGCTTCTTCTTTGATGGCATGAGATCCTGCTTGTTCCTGGCGATCGATAAAATCCAGGAATCGCGTGTAGTCTTCCGCCGCGCGGCTGCGCGGGGCGTACTCCCAGATGGTCTGCCGCTGCGAAGTGGCGTAGTTGAGATCGATGCACTGCCGGATCCCCGGCGAAAAAAGGTGGGGACCCAGCTGGGGATCCTGCTCCATGGCTTCGAGCGCCGCCTTGGTAGCGTTGTTGGTGGAGGAGGTGAACGTCGGCAGCACGGCAAGAAGGTCAAGCCGTCGATCGGGCCACAGGTCCCGCACCTCGGCCACGCCGTTGAGCGTCTGGCGCGCGCCGATGATGGCCATCAGGTCCATGCCGACCGGCACGATGATTTCTTCCGCGAAGAGCAGGGCGTTGTAGGTCAGCAGGTTCATGGCCGGGGAGCTGTCGATCACCACGGCGTCATAGTCTCTGACACCGCGCATCCGGCGCGCCAGAATGGTCTCACGCTGTGTTTCCCCGGCCAGCCGCCGCTCGAGCGAAAAGGCCGAAGGAGTGGACGCGATGACATCCACCCGCTCCCGTACTCCGCGCACGATCACGTCGCCGACCGGCGCGTCGCCCACCAGCAGATTTTCGATCGTGAATGGAGGGCGAATGCGAAAGGCATGTCCGATGTTGCCTTGCGGATCGGCGTCCACCAGCAGGACGCGGCGTCCGCGCGCAGCCAGACCCGCCGCGACATGGACTGCCGTGGTAGTCTTCCCCACACCGCCCTTCATGTTCACTACGGCGATCTTGCGCATTGCCGCTTCTGGATTTTCAATCATCGTAACAGAATCGGGATCAGAGCGCACGCGCCGTCGAAAATACAATGCCGGCGCAACCGCGCCAAGACTCGTATCGACGGCCGCGCCGCCTGTTGCACCCGCGTGCTCCGCAACCGGCCGCAAAGTATAATGTCCAGGCAGGAAACGAAATGGCGAAAGAAAACAATCCCGTCTGGAGGCGATTTCTCGCGCCGGCGCTGGAAATCCTGCAAAAAGTCCGGCCGCCGGAAGGCGACTTCCATCCGCAAGGCGCCTGGACGCATCAGTATGCCGTCTGCCTGCTCAATCCGGAGCGTCAGGAGAAGGGCGAGCATCCACAGCCCTATGGAAAGCTGCTGTTGAAGCGCAACCCGGCGGAAGCGGGCCGGTTCAACCTCGAAGTCGAGCAGTCGATTTTCACGCGCGGTCGTTCCGGAAATCGGACCCGGGCCTCGCTGACGTGCTCCAGCGATCGCGTGGCCAGCCCGCTGCGGTGGGAGCTTCGCTCCGAGACGCTCGAAAACGGCGCCGCTGCCGGCGGAGCGTCTGTCAGCGAGACCGGGTCCGTCCGTGACGGCATGATTCTCCGCAGCGGCCGCGGTTCGCGGAAGATCGGCGCCAAACGCGCCCTTACCAGCAATTGGTCTCTCATCGATGCCGTGCAGCGGCTGCCTTTTGACGCGGCGCAGCCGCTCGAATTCGACATGATCGAGGACCTGGATCTGTTCAAGTCCGGGCAATCGCTCCGGCCGCTGGGCGAGCTGACTCTCGAGTTGGGCGGACGCCGCACGCGCCTGCACGGGTTCCGGCAGATCGGCCGCGGCATCCTGCCCATGCATTATCTGCTCGACGATCAGCGCCGTCTCATCGCCGCTACCGGCAGCCTGCGCGCCATCATCTGGGACACGGAAAGAAAGGGTTGAACGATGCCGACCAATCTCAATCGCCGCCAGTTTCTGCAAACCGCCGGCGCCGGAGCGCTCGGGGCGGCGGTGAAGCAAACCAGGCCCAATATTCTTTTCATCAACGTCGATCAGCTCAACGCCACCGCCATCTCGGGCGTGGGCTGCAAGCACGTGGCCACGCCGAATATCGACCGCCTGATGAAGCAGGGCGTCTCATTCCACAATTCCTATTGCGCCAACCCGGTGTGCTGCCCCTCCCGCAGCGGATGGTTCAGCGGACGGCCGTCGAGTGAAACCGGCGCTCCGGGCAGTATCCTGATGCGCCCCGAAATCCCGGACCTCGGCCAGTGGCTGGGCGCCCGCGGTTACGAATCCTTCTATGCGGGCAAGTGGCACATCAAAGGACACGATGTCGCCGAGAGCTTCCATTACCTGACGCCGGGAACGGGCATGGGCGAGAACGGCGACGGCTCTGTTTCGCGCGCCGCGGAAGGTTTCCTGCGAAGCCGTAACGCGTCCAAGCCGTTCTTTCTCACGCTGGGATTTCTGCAGCCGCACGACATCTGCTACTGGATCATGCGGCATTATCGCGATATCGGCGAACTGCCCTGTCCGGAAATCGCGGGCGAACTGCCGCCGCTGCCGCCCAACTATCACTTCGACCGTCGTGAGCCGCGGCAGATCCTGGCAGGCGCACGCGCCGGCGGGGCCGCTCATAAATTCGCCGAGCACTGGTCCGAGCTGCACTGGCGTTACTATTTGTGGAGCTACTACCGCCATGCCGAGATGGTGGACGCCGAAGTGGGCCGCGTCCTCGATGCGCTCGAGGATTCCTCCTTCGCGAAGAACACGGTTGTCATTTTCGCTTCGGACCACGGCGAGGGCATGGCGAATCACCGCATGGTGATCAAAGGTTACCTGTACGATTCGGCCGCGCGCGTGCCGCTGGTGATCTCCTGGCCGGGCGAGCTGCCCGAGCGCGTACGAGACGAAAAACACCTGGCGTCGGGCTTCGACCTGGCTCCGACAATCTGCGATTTCGCCGGCGTGGAAACGATGCCGAAGAGCCGGGGCTTCAGCCTCAAGCCCTTACTCGAGGGCCGCGGCGCCCCGCAGCGCGACTTCATCGCCGCCGAAGCCGCGGGGCATGGCCTGATGATCCGGACGGCCGAGTATAAACACATTTCCTATCCGAACGATTCCGTTTGCCAGCTCTTCGACATGAAAAACGATCCCTGGGAGACGCGCAACGTGGCGGGCGAGTCGAAGTACGCAAAAGCGCTTGCCGGGATGGAAAAGCGCAAGGCGGAATGGGAGAGCCGATTGGAAAAGTACCCGGGAGCGCCGGTTTCCAATAACGATCAGGACGGCGGGAGTGATGAGCCGCAGGATCGCAAGACCAGCCGGCGAGCGCGAAAGAACGGCGGCGCCGTGGTGAGGCGGTGAAGGTTGCTACACTGGTACCGGCGACGCTGCCATGGTCCCGGTCTCTTCCCCCAGGCTTTCTCTGTGGCAGTCGGCAGTAGACGAAGTAGTAGCACGTAGACAGCCCGGCCGCCGGCCGAACACGCGGAATCGAATGCTTCGGTCGGCAACGGCCCACATCCTGAGCCTTCAGCCCGGCGTCCCGATGTCAGGACGAAGAAAGGATCTGGCGGGCGAAACAGCGCTGGGAGCCGATGTTTCCTACTGTTCCATGCTCGCTCTGAAACTGGCCGAAGCCAGGCTCTTTGGCGATCGGGCCGGTATCGAACGCTACAGCCGCGAGTTGACCGGCAAGTTCACGAAATGCGACACGGGCTGGGCCGAGGTCATCGAGAAATACATCGAGTTCGTGATCGACCTTGGAACGATTCCCTATCGCAGGCACTCGTCCCCTGCTGATTTTGTGATGGACCTCCCGCCCGTCGCCAGGATCGCTCTGGTGGGCGATTGGGGAACGGGTCAGCCGGAAGCGCGGACCGTGCTCCAGCAGATCGCGCGGAAGCATCCGGACGTAGTGATCCACCTCGGCGACATCTATTACGCCGGCACTGGTTTCGAGGTGGAAAACTGGTTCGAGACGATCTGGCGTCAAACCCTGGATCTCGGGTCGACTCGAACGTTCACGCTTTCCGGAAATCATGACATGTACAGCGGCGGCGGAGCGTACTACAGGCTGATCGATTCGCTCGGACAGCCCGCCAGCTACTTCGCCCTGCGCAATGATTACTGGCAGTTTCTAGCCATGGATACCGGCTTGCATGATTCCCAGCCGGGGGGTGGGCTGACTTTCCTGGAGGAATCGGAGGTCGAATGGCTGCGCGACAAGATCGACAATGCCGGCGGCCGCGCCACGGTTTTTCTGTCGCATCATCCGTTGTACACGTCCTCCACGGAACCGATCGCCGGCAGATCGCTGAACGACATTTTGTATTC
>DATJFH010000240.1:0-2582 GCA_035495815.1 Bryobacteraceae bacterium | reverse complement strand
CATGAACGCTCCGCGCTTCGTCGTGGCTTTACTGGAAGGGTTCCCCTTCATTTCCGAAGACGGTATCCGAAACGCCGCCGGGCGAACTCCTTTCAATACTGTAGGACCGGGGTCCGACATCTCGATCTATGGCGAAGATCTCTCGGCGACTACTAAGTCCGCTCCTCCCGGCGAACTCGACCAAGCTCTCGATGACGTCTGGGTCACGATAAATGACCGTTTGCTGCCGCTGCTTTATGTGTCGCCCACGCTGATCAACGCGCAGCTTTTCTCCGATCTGCCGGACGGTACTTATACTCTGACCGTCCATCGCACCGCGCAAGCGGATGCGAGCCGGGACTTCACTGTCCGCCGGGACTCGCCGGGGCTCTTCCAGTGGTACTCGCCGGAGGGCAGCACCGTAGCGGCGTTCCATGAGGACGGAACGATACTCAACGCCGCCAGCCCTGCCGCGCTGAATGAGACCATTACCATCCTCGGTACGGGCTTCGGCTTCTACGATCATCCGCTGGTCGACGGCTTCCCGACTCCCGATACTGGGATCTGGAACGTGGTGGATTCAGTGAAGGTGACGGTGGACGGGCAAACCTATACCCCGATCTCCTCGCGCGCCGCCAATGGCTATGCCGGCATGGTTGTGGTCCGGGTTAAGCTGACCGGCACGCTGCCTTCCGGCGCGGTCGATATGAAGGTAACCGTCGGGGGCGTGGATAGCAGCACCGTAACGCTGCCCGTGAAGTAGAGTTACCGCACGAAAAACGCCGGCTTGTCGATGGACGCATCCACCGCGACGTCGAAGAACCCGACCATCATTTCTTCCCAGCTCTGGGGACCGTAGCGCACGTCGGCCGCGGGATCCGGGTTGCGGGAGTTCGCGGCGGAGTTGTCGTAGGTCGCGATCCAGTTAAGCCGGGTTCCTTTTTTAAGCGCCATCGGCTCCGCCAGCCGGTAGTAGAGCTGCCAGTAGAAATCGTAGGGCTTCACGCGCAGCAACGTCTCAGGGAGTCCACCATCCAGGAGTCTGGTGTATTCAAACGCGGTTCCGCGCAGGTGCATGTGCGGGAAGAATCCCAGCAGCAGCGCGTCGTTGGGCAGCGTGCCCCACACGCTGCTCCGGAAATCGCGCTCCCCCGCCGGGATCACGAATTTCTCGTTGTCCATTTGCAGCGTGAGAACGCGTTTATCGGGAGGATGTCCGGCGGGAGCGAAAACCATCCCCACCTTGATCCGGTCGTCGACTGCCTTGCCCGAAGGCGTGTAATGGATCTCGAACACCAGATCGGATCCCGCCTTGACCAGTTTGGCCATGCCCGCCGGATACACGTCCGGGGCGCTCCCCGGCGCATAGACGGCCAGAATATCGGCCTTGGTGGGCCCGCGCGTCCATGTATCGCCGGGCTCGCGGATGTAAACCACGGCATGGTGGACGACCGAGCGCTGGCTGGGGCGCACTTCCACCGCTTGCACCCAGCGATCCACGGTGAATCCCGCAGGCACGATGAAATACTGATACGCGACCGCGCCCTTTGCCGGGACGCGAAATGCGCGCGGCAGTTGGATCACGGCGTCGGGTCTGGAAATGTTCCATCCCTCCGTCCACGCCTTAACGGGAGGAGCATCCGATTCCCTGCCCTGCGGCGCGCCTGCGTCCACCCATCCCGCCAGCGTCTCGCGTTCAGAAGCAGTCAACGAGCGGTCGTTCGCGAATTTCCCGCAGCAGGGATCGGCGAACCACGGCGGCATCTTGCGGGTGAGGACCGCCTCGCGGATGGCTTTGGCCCACGGCCGGGTCTGCTGATAGGTTGAAAACGCCATGGGAGCCATCTGCCCCTGGCGATGGCATTCCTGGCAGCGATTCTGCAGAATCGGCAGAACATCGCGGTAGAAGGTCACCTGCTGCGCCGTCACGGACCCGGCGAGCAGAACGGCGGCAATCATCCGAAGGATCACTGTCTTTACTATAAAGACTAGTCGACTACGTTCAGCGTCAATTCCTCTGCATCGCCGGCATTCACCGCCTGGACCACCGAACCGGGCGGGATCAAGCCGGCTTCCACCATCGCCGCCAGCGGCTGGGTCAGCTTTCGTAGAATGAGTCGCTTCAATTCACGAGCCCCGTACTCACGACTGGTTCCCTTGGCCAGTAGAAACCTCCGCGCGCCCGGATCCAGTTCCAGAGCGAAGGCCCGCTCTTCCAGGCGCTGCTCGATGTGCCGCTCCAGGGCCTCGATCTGCTGGTCCAGAATCGCCTCCAGCGCGTCCGCGTCGAGAGGCTGATACGTGATCACCGCGTCGATCCGGTTGACAAATTCGGGCGCGAACTTCCGCTTCACGGCGCCTAGTCCGATGCTCGACAGCTTGTGCAGCGTTCCTGCACCCGTTCCCGCCATGGCCGCGCTGAAGCCGAAATCCGGCAGCATTTCTTTCCGCATCGCCGATGCCCCCAGGTTGCTGGTCAGAAAAATCAGCGTGCGCTCGAAGTTGACCGAGGTGTTATCTCCCAGCCGCAACACCGCCTTATCCAGCACGCCCAACAACAGGCGCGTCATGCTGGGCGCGGCTTTCTCGATTTCGTCGAACAG
>DATJFH010000239.1:0-24668 GCA_035495815.1 Bryobacteraceae bacterium | reverse complement strand
GGATTCATAGCCAATTGCGCCACAAAAGGCCACATTCGTCGTATCAGCCATTTTTCCGCTTTCGTCGAAATAGGCCCATAGAACAGCCACTAAAACATCCTCGTCTTCGCTTGAAAGGCCGGGATGGGCGGGTGTCAACATGCTACCATTCAAGTAGCGCCCTTCGCTGATGTTCACAGCACCAGCGTCCCGCGTCGAGCAGCAGTCACTTTTGGGGGCCGGCCGGCCGCCGTCCACCACCAACCTTCAACTACGTCCGGGACGCCGCCGCCGGTCTTCGGATCGGCCCTTCCCATTTCCAGCCTAGCACGTTTGGTCTGGTAAGTATATAATTACCCTTCTCCACGGCGCCCGATTCATCAAGATTCATCACATTCATCGCCGATGAAACGGCTCGCCGCTTTGGTGTGCTCTGGAAATCGAATCATGAACCCCGAATCGCGCAACGTGTCAAGGCGGCTTCCGCGGGCCCATAACCTGCGTTCCGCTTGTGCCGGTTTTCGCAAATCATCCCGACCGGACCCGTCCAGCGGACTCGGTAACGCCATTCAAGAATATTTCTTCGTCTTCGTTTCAGCCCGTTGACGCTACTCCGGCCCTGCGCCCCCGCGCTGCCGGTTTAGGATTGGATTGGAACAGGTCGGCTGGAGCGTCTGAACGGATCGCGGCGTCTCCACGGCCCCCGATTCATCAGAATTCATCAAATTCATCGCGATTTCTTTTCGATGAAACGGCCGCCCAGCCCGAAAGGCGGACGCAATGCAACGATATTGTCGGTGCTTGCTTACCGCGCCGGCCGGATCCCGACCAGCCCGAAAGCCTTGACCGGCCGCTTTGTCTGCTCGATTGGCCTCGCCGAAGGCTCGGCGCTGAACCACTCCGCCAGGCTCTCGTCCGCCACCCGCCGGCGCCGCATGATCCACCGCCGCTGTTCGAGCGCCCGGCTCAGGCTCCGCGCCACATGCCAGAACGCCGGCAGCGACCGGTGTTCCCACAGCAGGCAGCCGCCCACCACCAGAAGGTCCCGCCACGTCGCCGCCAGCCAGTACCGCCGGTAAACGCCGCCGGTCGCGTTCTTGATCCGCATCAGGAAACGGTTCTTCACCGAGTGCATGTTGACCAGGCTCGGCGCCGCGCTCCGGTTGACCGGCCCCACGCTGCGGACGTGATACCCGGCCGCGTCCGGCACGTACAGGCAGCGCCAGCCGAGCAGCTGCGCTCGCCAGGCCACGTCGGCGTCCTCGCGGTACACGAAGAAGTCCGGGTCGAAGAAATCCCCGCCGATCGAAATGTCGGCGATCATCTCTCGCCGGTACAGCGCCGCCGCCGCGCTCGCTCCGAAGACGTACTCCATCTTGCGGAACCGGCCGTCGTCCGGCTCGTGCCAGCCGCGGTCGAAATGCCGCATGCTGGGCGTGAAGTAGATTCCGGCCGAGTCGATGGTGGGCGGCGTCAGCGGCTGCAGGTCCCGCCCGCAGGAAAGCAGGCGTCCGCAGACCGTCCCTACCCGGGCGTCCAGCTGTCCGCCTCCCACTAGCCGCTCGATGAAATCCGGCTCCAGCGCCGCGTCCGGGTTCAGTACCAGCACCCAGCTGCCTGCCGAAGCCGCGATCGCCTGGTTCTGGGCAGCTGCAAAGCCGGCGTTTTTCTCGTTTTGAATCAGCCGGATCCGGCCTTCGAACCGCGCCAGAAGGTCGCGCGTTCCGTCCCCGGAGGCGTTGTCCACCACCACAATCTCGAGCGGCTGGTGGGTCTGCCGGAACACCGACCCCAGGCAGGACTTGATGAACCGCCGGCTGTTGTGGGTGACGATGGTAACGCTGACCGAAGTTGGCATCCGGGGGGGTCCGTCAGTTCGCTCGTGTCTAAGACCCCGCGGGGGGCCGATTGAACTACACTCGAAAGTGGCTGTGGGCGGATTTTTTTTCGAATGGTGTAGTTGAATCCGCCCCCGGCGGGGTCTTTGGTGTAAATTCGCAATCCATTTGAGTGATGTCTTTCTACTCGCTCGGCAGGGAGTTAACGGATGTCGCGCCCGGCGACCGGGACCTGACTCTGCAGGATCAGGTCGCCCGGTTGTTCGAAGAGGCCCGCGACGA
Source organism: Bryobacteraceae bacterium (assembly GCA_035495815.1). Taxonomy (GTDB): domain Bacteria; phylum Acidobacteriota; class Terriglobia; order Bryobacterales; family Bryobacteraceae; genus DATJFH01. The sequence goes on along the minus strand of DATJFH010000239.1, from coordinate 22,569 downwards.
TGTGTACCGTTACCTGTTGGGCCTTGGGCTTTATCCCCCGCAAGCGCAAGAGGGGGCTCAAGAGGTATTTCTGCGGCTGTACGCGACACTCAAGAAGGGCGAAAATATCCAGAACCCCAGAGGTTGGATTTTTCGAGTGGCGCATAACATCGGACTCAAGATCCGAACGCGGCAGAACTCGGGAGCCCCCTTCGACGCCGACCTGGAATCCCGCATCGCCTGCTCCGAAGCCGATCCCGAACAACGCGTCATCGGCCGCGAGCAGGACCTGCGGTTTCACCAGGCTGTCCAGAACCTTTCCGAGCAGCAGCGGCGCTGTCTTTTCCTGCGCCTCGAAGGCCTGCGATACCCGGAAATCGGCGCGGTATTGGGCATCAGCCCTTCCGCTGTAGGCGAATTCCTGAGGCGCGCCGTCGCGCGCTTGAAAAAAGGTCAACTATGAGGAGGCTGCAGATGAGCCATCCCGACGAAGGGCAACTGCTGCGTTACGCCGATGGAGAGTCCCCGGCAGCCGAGGCCAACCGCACGCGCGAGCATCTCGAAGCCTGTTGGCAATGCCGCGCCGCGCTCGAAGAATTGCAGAATACCGTCAGCGGCTGCGTGCGCTACCGCAAGGACGTGCTGGCGCGCCATCTGCCGCCGCCCCCCGCGCCCTGGCCCGATATTTATCGCGGCTTCGCCCGCATCGATGCCGCGCTCGATCAGGCCGGCTTTTTCGAACGGACCCTGCGGCTGCTCCGCGCGCCCCTGCGACAGGTGAACCGCTGGGCCCCGGTCGCCGCCGCCCTCCTCGTCGCCGCCGTGATCGCGTACCGGTTCCGCCAGCCGCCGCCGGTCCAGGCCGCCGAGCTGCTCCGCAAAGCCATCGCCGCCGCCGACATCCGCGCCGGTAAGCCCCGCCCTATCCAGATCCGCACCCGCGACCGCCGCATCACCCGGCCCGCCGGCGAGCCCCTGAAATTGGCTTTGAATGCCGCGGACGCCGAAGTCATGCGCGGTATCCAGGCCCGCTTTCAGTCGGCCAATTACGACTGGACCGACCCTCTCAGCGCCCGCTCCTACCAGGCCTGGCGCGACCGGCTCCCGCACAAATCCGACGAAGTCGCCGAAGATTCCCAGAACTACAGGATCCGCACCCGGCCGGCGTCGGGCGAGTTGACTTCCGCCACCCTGACCCTCCGCCGCCAGGACCTGCGCCCCGTGGAAGAGCGATTCGAGTTCGCCGCCGGCGATTGGGTCGAGATCGCGGAACTGCCGGACGCCTCCCCAGCCGCCCCGTCGCTGGCCGAAGCCAGGTCCCCGGAAATCGCGCAACGATCCGCCTTCCGCCTGCCCGAGAAAGCGCCGGCATCGCCGCCGGCGCCGGCCACCGTCGGCGATGAGCTGCGCGTGCTGGCCGCGCTCAACCGCGTCGGCGCCGATCTCGGCGATCCGGTCGAAGTTTCCCGCTCCGGAAGTGAGATACTGATTACCGGAGTGGGCATCCCGCCACAGCGTCAGCAGGAGATCAACGACGCGGTCACCAGTCAGCCGCATGTCGTCGTGCGTTTCAGCGATTCCTCTCCCGCCGGGATCCTGCCCGGGACCGGCGCGCCCGTTTCCACCCCGCCTCCGGGCGCCATACCGCCTTCCCAGGCCCGCCTGGCGCAGCGCCTCGGCGGTCCGGCCTATTTTGCGCAGCTCGCCGCCCAGGTCCTCGACCTGACCGAGCCGATGATGTCCCGGGCTTATGCCTTGCGGCGGCTCGCCGAGCGCTTCCCCGCGCGGATCAACGCCGAGTTGACACCGGCGGACTGGCGCAACCTGGTCCGGCTCCAGCAGGAGCATGCCGGCGGCTTGCGGCGCCAAGCCCAGGAGATCGATCGCTTGCTGAAGCCGGCCCTGGCGCCGGTCAGCGGCCCGGTGGCGGAGCCATCTCCCGTGAATTATTCCGGCCCGTGGCAGCCGGCGGCCGAAGATCTTTTCGAATCGGCGCGGCAGGTGGAAAGAACCGCCGCCGTCCTGTTCGGCGCCGCCGACGAGGCCTTCGATGACCGGTTACCCGCGCGCCTGCTCCAAAACCTGGCTCAATTGCGCGCCAGACTCGACGCCTACGACCGGCTGGCCCCCGAACCGCTGGAGCAGAAGATCCAATGATCTCCGGCCGGCTCCGGGCGATGCTCCTTCTTTGCCTGGCCGGTCTGACGCCGCTGCGGTCTCAGGATTACACACATGTTTCCGGGCTCGTGCTGGATGCCTCCTACTCCTCCGTGCCCGGCGCGCTGATTACGGTCGTCAACGAGCACACCGGGTTCCGCCGCATCACCGAGTCGCGGTCCGACGGCGGCTACGTCGTTTCCTCCCTCCAGCCCGGCGTTTACAAGATCACCGTCAGGAAAGGCGGATTCCGGACCGTCATCCGCTTCGGTGTCAAGCTGGGCCCCTCCCAACCCGCCCGCGCCGATTTCAACCTGGCCGTCGGCAGCATCCAGGAAACCGTCACCGTCGAAGGAACCCCGCTGCTCCTGCTTTCCGATGACCCTTCCGTGGGCACACAAGTAGGCCGCGAGGAGATGGAACGATTGCCCCTCAACGGACGCGGTCTGCTGGGCGTCATCGAACTGGCGCCCGGGGCCGTGGTCACGCCGGCCACGCGCGGAGAAGCCGGTCAGTTCAGCGTCGGCGGACAGCGGCCCAATGCGAACTACTTCACCGTCGATGGCATCAGCGCCAACTCCGGCGTGAGCGGCGGCGGCCTCCCCGCGCAGTCCACCGGAGGCGCGCTGCCCGGCATGACGGCTTTCGGCAGTCTGGAAAACCTGGTCTCCCGCGACGCGCTGCAGGAGGTCCGCCTGCAGACTTCCAGCACCGTGCCCGAGTTCGGCCGCCTCCCCGGCGCGCAGGTGTCGCTCAGCAGCCGGTCCGGGTCGAACGAATGGCGCGGCTCGCTCTCCTACGGCTTCCGCAACAAGGCCCTCGACGCCAACGACTGGTACGCCAACCAGCATGGCGATCCCCGGGCCCCGCTCCGGCTGCACGACGTGGGCGCCGCCCTGGGCGGTCCCCTGCGGCGCAACCGCTCGTTCTTCTTCGCCTCCTACCAAGCCATGCGGCTCTACCAGCCGTTCGTCTGGCGACAGCCCGTACCCAGCGATGAATCGCGGGAGCGTGCTCCGGCCTGGGTTCAACCGGTGCTGAAACTCTTCCCGGCCGCCAACGGCGGTCCTTTGGGAAACGGACTGGCCGGGTGGACCGGCCGCATCAGCCGCCCCTCCCGCCTCGACGCCGGCAGCCTGCGGTTCGACCACTCCATCGCCTCCCGCCTCACCGTCTTCAGCCGCTACACGGATACCCCCTCTTCGACCGAGTTCGGCAGCAATGTCGTCAACCTGCTCGATCTCCGCTCACGGGGCTTCACCTCGGGCTTGAATCTGCGCCTCGCGCCGAACCTGATCCTGGACTGGCGATGGAACACTTCCAGCGCCACCGGCGACTCGCGCTGGCGTCCTCCGGGTCCTCTCGCCGCGCCCGCCTGCTTCCAGTTTCCCGGCTTCTCCGGCGATTGCGACTCCCTGGTCCGGCTGTCCATCGCCGGCGCCGGGCAGGTCGTCTCGGGGTCGGAAGGGCGGCGGAGCCAGTCGCAATTCCAGATCAATCAGACCGTGGCCTGGAATCCCCGCGCGCACTCTTTTCACTTCGGAGCCGACTACGTCCGGCTGACCCCGCTTCGCAGCGACGCCACCGGAGCCGTCAGCGTCATCACCGACAGCCTCGCCGACCTGGACGGAAACAACCTCTGGACCGCGAACTCTCCGCCGCGCCGCACGTCGGCCGTCGTCACCGCCCTGTCGCTGTTCGCCGAGGATACCTGGCGCGCCTCGCAGCGTCTCACCGCCACCCTCGGCGTCCGCTGGGAGATCAGCCCCGCTCCCGAGCCTTCCGGGCCGGCCAACTTTCTGAATCCGGTCAAGAACGCTTCCTCGCCCCTCGAAAGGCCGATCTGGCGCTCGAGCTACGCCAACTTCGCCCCCCGCGCCGGCCTGGCCTACCGCATCGGCCGGCAGGGACGGACCGTCCTCCGCGGAGGCGCCGGACTCTACCTGGATTCCAGCCTGAACCTGGCCACCGATCTGGTTAACGACGGCCCGCTCAATGTCTCCCAATACGGCAGCGCGCGCAACGCCCCCTTCTCCACCATCCTGCGCTTCGGCTTCCGGCCGGACCTGCGGCTGCCCATCGTCAAGCAATGGAACGTGACCCTCGAGCACGGATTCGACGATCACAACGTGTTGTCCGCCGCCTACGTCGGCTCGATCGGCCGCGACCTCATCCGCCGGGAGATGGGCGGCGAGGGCAGCACGGAAACCGACTGGCTCGCGCTGGCGACGAATCACGGCGCCTCCGATTACCATGGCCTGCAGGCCCACTACCGCCGCCGCCTCAGCAGCCATCTCGAAGCGCTGGTCTCCTACGCCTGGTCTCACTCCCTCGACAACAGCTCCACCGATTCCGGACTCTACTGGGCCGGAGCGGGATTGACGCCGGAGCGCGACCGCGGCTCGTCCGATTTCGACGTCCGCCAGACGTTCACCGGTGGATTCACCTATCAGTTCCCCCGCGCCGCGCGGGCCGCATTGTGGCGCGGCTGGGCGCTCGATGGGGTTCTGCGCGCGCGCACCGGATTCCCGCTCAACGTCATGAACGCGGAGCAGTACAACGGAATCGCGTTCGAGAACATTCTGCGGCCCGACCACGTTTTCGGCCAGCCCAACTGGATCGGCGACGCGTCCTCTCCCGGAGGCCGGCGTCTGAACCCGGCCTCGTTCCACGGCGCGCGCCCCGGCCAGCAGGGCAACCTGGGACGGAATGCCTTGAGCGGGCTGGGCATGTCGCAGATGGATTTGTCCCTGCGGCGCGAGTTCTTCTCCGCGGAGCGAGCCTCGATTCAATTGCGCGTCGAAGCCTTCAATGCGCTCAATCACGCCAACTTCGCCGACCCGGTCCGGTTTCTCAGCAGTCCTCTGTTCGGCCAGGCCAACTCGATGCTGAATCTCATGCTGGGCACTGGCAGCCCGGGCAGCGGCCTGGCCCCGCTCTTCCAATCCGGCGGACCGCGGTCGCTTCAGATTTCGGTCAGGCTCCGATTTTAGCTCCCGCCCGGCGCGCGTCCGAGATCCGCTCGGGCGCGTCGCCTCAGCCGGCGACAAGATCCACATCCGCCGCGCCGGTTCCACGCGCAATTGGCCGGAATCCGGCTCGTCCCTTATCACCCCCGTGCGCCGGCCGGCGGCCGTCGAACCGGTCTATCCTGGAAAATGAAAGGAGTTTGAACTGATGCAATCACGATTGGACGCCATCAAAGCCTCGCCCGGGGCCTACCATGCCATGCAGTCCCTGGAAATGTTCGTCAAGAAGTCGTCGAAGCTCGAGCCTCAACTGCTCGAACTGGTCAGGATGCGCGCTTCGCAGATCAACGGATGCGCCTACTGCCTCGACATGCATTCCAAGGACGCCCGCGCCGCAGGCGAAAGCGAGCAGCGGCTGTATGCGCTCAACGCATGGCGCGAAACTCCGTTCTTCACGGACCGCGAGCGGGCGGCGCTCGAGTGGACCGAGGCGGTCACGCTGGTTGCCGGGGATCATGTGCCGGACGCGGTCTTCGAAGAGGTGCGCCGGCATTTCTCGGATGAGGAGCTGGTGAATCTGACCCTGGCCGTGGTCGCGATCAACGGATGGAACCGCCTGTCGATCGCGTTCCGCGCTGTCCCGGGGGCGTATCAGCCGGCGGCCGTGAAAGCGAGGGGAAATTGATGTACTATCATCGAGTTCTATCCTTATGCGCGCCGCTGTGCTCCTTTTTCTCGCCGCCTGTGCTCTCGAGGCCCAGAACTCCACCCGGCCCGGGCGTTTCCAGGTCGAACATCCGACGCTGTTGAACCTGGGATTCGAATGGGCCATCGAGGGGGACGCCAACCGCAATGCCACCGTCGAAGTACGGTTCCGCAAGGAGGGCTCCACGGAGTGGCGGCCGGCGCTCCCGCTGCTGCGCATCGGTGGGGAACGGGTGTTCCGCGACCGCGAGAACATGTCCTATACCGTCCCCCACGGCTTTGCCGGCAGCATCCTGAATCTCGAGCCGGCCACCCGCTACGAATGCGAGTTCACGCTGCGCGATCCCGACGGCGTCGCCGGGGACGCGCAGCAGCGGGTCACCGTGGCCACCCGTGCCGAACCGAAATCCCACACGGGCGGCCGCGTTCTGCACGTCTATCCTCCCGACCACGTGGGGAAGCGCGAGGAGCCCGCCTTTATCGGGCTCAAAGCCGCCTACTACGGCGAAGGCCGCGGCGACTGGACGGCGGTCCGCATGAACAAAGCCCAGCCCGGCGACACCCTTCTGGTCCATGCCGGCTTGTACCGTCCGGAGCGGCTGAACTACGTCGACCCGCTGAGCGCGCCGTTCACCGGGTCCTGGTCCCTGTCGCTCAAAGGCACGGAAGGGAAGCCGATCACGATCAAGGGCGCGGGCGACGGCGAAGCGATCTTCGACGGCGCGGGCAACCACAAGCTGTTCGACGTGATGGCCACCCAATACCACATCTTCGAAGGACTGACCTTCCGCAATACCGAGATCGCGCTGTTCGCGGGCGAGAAGGAAGTGATGGGCGCGGTGGCGCTCACCGTCCGCAATTGCCGCTTCGAAGACGTGGGCGTCGGGATCTGGACCGAAAGCGCCGATTCCCGCGACTTCTTTATCTCCGACAATCTCTTCCTCGGCCGCGAAGACCGGATGCGCCTCATCGGGTGGAATCAGGCGGGCATGCGGACGGCCGGCATCTACCCTTCGCACCAGCTGCGCAGCTTCTTCTCCATCAAGGTTTACGGGCCGGGACACGTCATCCGCCACAATGCGATCGCCTACTTTCACGACGCCATCTGCATCTCGACCTACGGCCCGCCGGATGCCGACCCCGAGCGCCGCGCCTCGTCCATCGATATCTACAATAACGACATTCACCTGACGAACGACGATTTCATCGAATCGGACGGGGGCGCGCACAACATCCGCGTGTTCCAGAATCGCGGAGTGAACGCGGCCCATAACGGGTACAGCGCGCAGCCGCTGTTCGGAGGTCCGGTCTACTTCTACCGCAACCTGCTCTATCACGTGCCCGCGGGCGGCGCCTTCAAATTCAATGCCGCGCCGGCGGGCATCCTGGCCTACCACAACACTCTGATCGGCGAGCAGACCGCCCGGGATCCCTACTCGAACGCCCACTTCCGCAACAACCTGTTCCTGGGCCGCGATACGGCGGACCGGGGCGTGATGACGTGGGCCAACGCCACCGGAAACTACAGCAGCGACTATAACGGCTTCCGTCCCAACCGCAACGTCCGGCGGCAGTACAACTGGCTCGCGCCCGCGCCGGGCAAGACCGAGCACGGAGCGAAAGAATCCGACTGGCGGAGCTTTGCCACCCTGGCCGAATTTCGGGAAGCGACCGGACAGGAGGCCCACGGCATCGAAGTGGATTACGATATCTTCGAGAACCTCGCGCCCCCCGATCCGGCGCGCCGCCACCAGGTTTACCACTCGATGGATCTGAACTTCCGCCTGAAGCCCGGCTCCAGGGCTGTCGACGCGGGCGTGGTCCTGCCGACGATCAACGACGACTTCACCGGGAAAGCGCCCGACCTCGGCGCCATCGAGCTGAATCGGCCGGAACCGCACTACGGTCCGCGCTGGATCACCTGGAAGCCCTTCTACCGCTAGTTTCGAAGTCGCGCGGATTCGCCGAGCGACGAATACAGCGCCACCCCGGCCACCACCAGATTGGCGATGATCACCGGCCAGGCGTGCAGCAGCACTCCGTAGCCGATCCACAACAGGGCCGCCAGGGCCTGCACGCGGCGCAGCGCTCCGGGGCGCTTGCAGAAGTACGAGGCGGCGAACAGCGCCGTGGCGACCCAGCCGATGGAGTCCGTCATGGCTGCCTCAAGCCGCATGCGAGGCGGCCGGTTCCGGCCCGCGAATCGTCAGACGGTCCGTCCGCGCCTTCTCCCAGTCCTGAAGGACGAACCCGTTCGATCCGAACAGCGCGCGAATCCGCTGCGGCTCCCAGCCCGCCAGCTCCTCCAGCACCGGCACGAGCACGCACAGTGCGTCGTCGCCCAATACCGTCCGGCGCGCGATGCGCGTGATGTATTTGGCTTCGGACACCGCCACCGTCAAGCCGTCGCCGCGATTCACGTGCATCATTACGTGCACGTCGGAGCTGCCGTCCCCCACGTACACCACCCGGTCGTCGGCCACCTGCAGGTCCGCCTTGAGCTGCTCCAGCACGGCGACCTTTCCATAGCCGGCGGGAACGCGGATGATGGATTGGATCTCGCCGGTCGAGGAATCGTAATGGAAGCGCGTCCCATGGATATGATCCGGTGGGACGATGCCTTCGAGGGCCGACTGAATCACTTCCTCCGGCGCGGCCGAGATGACGTAGAAGGAGAACTGGTAGCCCTCCAGTCCGGACAGCAGCTGCGAAAGCAGGCGGATATTCGATTTCAGCCGGATACGCTTGCCGGTCTCGATGAGGTGCTCCCGGCGGATGCAGCGGTACTCCGGATCATGCAGCAGAAGGTAAGCCAATTCCCCACCCTGCTGGATAAAATGCATACGGGATAAGCCCTGAACTTTCGCCTCGAATTGCGAGGAGCCGATTAACTCGCTCAGGATCAGCCCTGAATCGTTGAAGCTCAACGTCTGATCGAAATCGCTGGCAAAGAGATAGTGCTTTAGCGTCATATTTACCTCCGGTTATCCACTCAATCGGCGGGGATTTCTGTATGGAAAATGTTAGCCTGCAATGAGTTTCAGCAGGATGACAGGATGAGAACAGGACGGCGGCGAGGCCCGAAAAGCTGATCTACAATCGCGATTATAGCATGGAATTGTCGCTCGCGAGCGAGCGAGCGCTAGGGGATCAGCACAACTTTTCCGTTGCGGTTCGAAACGTAGACGGATCCGAACGCCGCGGTGGGCAGCAGGCCCGCATCGGGGTCTTTGGCACGGACCCTGACGGCCCGCATCCGGCGGCGAAAGGCGTCTCCAATGCCCAGCATGACTTCGCCCGGCCGCGCCTGGACCGAGCTGAAGTTCGTCATCAGCACGGCATGCCTGGGAGTGTCCGGACCGCGCTCGAACAGGACTAACCGGTCGGCGCCGGAATCGATGACCAGCGCCTGCCTTTTTCCGTCGACCTCGGCTGCGATCGCCGGCCGTCCGTCCGAGGACTGCAATCCGGCCCGGACACCGCCCGCCGGCTCGCCGCCGTCCAGGACCAGCCTTCCGCCCTGGTAGTCGAGCAGGTAGTCGTGACCCACCAGCCAGCTCTGGCCGAGCACTCCATCCACGCCTGCCAGGCGCACGTCGCCGATCATCATTTCCACCGTTTTGTCGATTACGTTTCCCACCCTCAGTTCGTCTAAAAGGACAGCGGGGAGGATGCGTTCGCCGGCGGCGGTCGATTGTTCCAGCCATCCGGTGGGCCGCAGGCCGATCCTTTTGGCGATGGACGGGCGGATCAGGCTCGATGCATTGCCGGTATCGAGCATCATCCTGAACGGACCGGCGCCGTTCACGTATACTTCAGGAAGGACCAGAAATCGACCCGAGCGGCAGGTTGGAAGCGCGGTTCCGGGCGCGGCAGTCAGGGCGGATACGGTCAGGAGAACCAGGGTCGCGGACTTCATGGGCAAAGCGTAGCGGGAGGCAGGCAGTGGAGTCGTGAGGAAGGGATGATTTGTTCACCCAGACCCCGGGCGGGCGTGTGATGGAAACGTGATGGCGGCGGAAGCGACTTGTTATCAGTTCGATAACGTGGAGGTGCAGCCTGCGGCATTTGCCGTCCTGAAGGACGGGCGGGCGCTTTCCCTGGAGCCCAAGGCGGTGCGGGCGCTGCTGCACCTGATCGAAAACCGTGACCGGGCGGTGAGCAAGGAAGAGCTGATCGACGCGGTTTGGGAAGGCGCGGCGGTTACCGACAACGCGCTGACCCGGATCGTGGCCCAACTGCGTCGCGAATTGGGGGACGATGCCAGGCAGGCCCGTTACATCCAGACTCTGCCCACGCTCGGCTACCGTTTCATCGCGCCGCTCCGTCAGGCCTCCCTCCCGCCGACGGCTGCCGCCCGGCCCAAAGGAATGATCCTGGCGCTTTCGGCCGGATTGCTGGCGGCGGTTGCGGGCGGCTCGGCGTGGCTGCTGTCGGGCCACAGCCCGTCCATCTCCACCCAGGAGTTTCGGCCGGTTCAACTGACCACGTCGCCCGGCGTGGACCTCGGCGGGTCGTTCAGCCCGGACGGGATCTCCATGGCTTACAGCTCGAACCGGTCCGGCCGGTTCGAGATTTACCTGCGGCCGGTCAATCCGGGCGGGGTGGTCCGGCAGCTGACCTTCGACGGGAAACAGAATGTGGAGCCGCAATGGTCGCCCGACGGCAAGTGGGTGGCTTATCGCTCCGTTGCCTCCCACGGAATCTGGCTGATACCGGCCGCGGGAGGGACCGCCCACCGGCTGACCGAATTCGGATCGTCACCGGCGTGGTCTCCGGACAGCCGCCAGATCGCCTTCCGCTCCTTTGAGCCTTACTCCCTGGCCTGGTTCGACTTCCCGGGCGTAGGAGACTCCACTATCTGGACCGTCGCCGCCGACGGCTCGCAACTGAGGCGGCTGACGACGGCGGGCAAACCGGGCGGGCAGCATGCCGTCCCCAGGTGGAGTCCGGACGGAAGGCGGATCTCTTTTGCCGCGCTTGGCGGCCAGCCTTCCCTTTGGACCGTGAATCCCACTTCCGGTGAGTTGAAACCGCTGACGGAAGAGGCCGGGTTCTACTTCGGGTCGGCGGCCTTCGATCCCCGCGGGCGGAACGTCTATGCCAGCGGTCTCAACAAGGCCGGAGAGTTCGGGATCTATCGGATCAGCCTCGAGGGAGAGAAGCCGGTGGAGCTGTATTCCACGCGGAACGAGATCCCGATCGGGGTGACCGTCTCGCCGGACGGAAAGCGGCTGCTCTACACCCGGATCTCGAACGTCAGCCAGTTGTGGGTCACCGGCCCGCAGGGCGCCGGCGCCAAACCGATCTTCGAAGACGCGGTGCTGCGCGCCAAGCTGCCCGTCTTTTCACCGGACGGAAAGCGGCTGGCCTATGTAGTGCGGTCGAGCGGGCGGGCGGACGACATCTGGACGATGAACGCGGATGGAACCGGCGCGGTCCAGGTCACCACCCAACCGGGCGTGGAAGGAGCGCCTGTCTGGAGCAGCGACGGATCGTCGATTTTATACAGCCATTCGGACGGGAATAATCACGAATTCCGGCGCTTGAATCCCGCCGACCGGTCATGGCGCGCGCTGGGAGACCACAAGGAGCGGAGGGTCGGCATGCCGCACATCTCGCCTGACGAGCGGGAGGTGATCTTCGTGCGTCCCGCGCCGCTCAACCTGTGGAGGCTCCGGCTGGCGGACGGCGCCACCCGGCAGCTCACTTTTGACCGTGAAGGGGCCAGCTTCCCCACCCCGTCGCCGGATGGAAAATGGCTGGCGTATGAAGTCGGCCGCGGGAACACGACGCAGATCGGCATCGCGGACCGCGACGGCGGCTCTCCGCGGATGCTCACGGACGATCCCGGACTCGACTGGCCCAACTCCTGGGCGTCCGACAATCGCAGGCTGGTGTTCGCCTCGTATCGGGATGGCGTCTGGAACCTGTACTCGATCGACCGTGTGACGCGCGAGCGGAAACAGCTCACCCGCTACACCGGGTACGGCGCTTTTGTGCGCAATCCTGCGTGGCGGCCCGGGACCGAAGAGGTAGTCTACGAGTATTCGCAGGTCAAGGGGAACGTGTACTCGATCAGCCTGCGCTGAGCGGGCTTCCGCCGGCCGCAACCCGCCACAACCCATAACCCGATTTCCGGCGGTTGCACTCGGTTGATTCTTGGGATATAGTTAGGGTGTTTTACACTCTCTTGAGGAGGCTTAACTTGAAGAAACTCGTATTTGCGGTACTGCTGGTTTTGTCGCTGGTAGCCTTTAGCGCTTCGGCGGCTGAACTGACCGGCTACATCAGTGACGCGAAGTGCGCCAAGGACGTCGCGAAGGCTGAGAGCGATGCCCACGCCGGCTGCGCCGCCGGTTGCGCCAAGAAGGGCGCCGCGTTGGTTTTGGTGTCAGGCGGTAAGGTATACCAGTTAGACAACCAGGAAAAGGTTCAGCCCCACGCCGGTCACAAAGTGACCATCACCGGTAAGGTCGATGGCGATAAGCTGTCGGTCGATAGCGTCAAGATGTAACTGTTGATCGGCCCTGGGTTCAGATTTTCTACAGAGACTTGGGGAGGGCGAGGCCTACTGCAATTTGCCTCGCCCTTCCACTTTCCACGTCACTTCCACATTTCCGTTTCTGACCCCGTAAACCCTTTCGTGTAGATTCACAGCCACACAAACGTGGTTGGGAATGATGCTCACCCGGTCCCCCACGGAGAACTCCCTGCCCGCCTTGCGGATATCCACGTAGCCGTGCTCCTCGTTCATGTTGTGAAACACGCACTCCGGGGCTTCCACCACGCGTCCGAAGCTGGCTTCGGCCGATCCCACCAGGCGGTCGGAGGAGAAGGTTTTCGATCCGCCGTCGACGATCATCTGGCCCTTGCGGGCGGTCGAGACCACCGTGGTGACGATCGAAGCGGCGCAATCGTCCCATGAGCAGGCCCCGGTGCGGACGGTGTTGACGTCGTTGTAGACATAGGTCCCGGGGCGGATCTCGTTGAGTCCCGGGATCTCGTGCGAGCGGAACAGGGTCGGCGTGGAGCCTCCGCTTACTACGCGCACTTCGATGCCGGCGCGGCGGAAGTCGTCGAGGATCCCTTTCACTGTGCGCGCCAGCTGCCGCAGCGCCTCTTCCGGACCGTCGTCACCCAACATCTTGATGTGCCCCGGATAGAACGTGACGCCTTCGAAGGTCAGCCGCGGCAGCCGTCCGACCGCCTGCGCCAGTTGCAGCAGCTCTTCGCCGGGCGACACCCCGACCCGCCCCATGCCGGCGTCCACCTCCGCCAGCACGCCGAAGCTCACCTGCGCCTGCCGCGCCGCCTCCGAGAGTTGCCGCGCGGTGAATGAATTGTCGAGCGCGACGGTCACCCGGGTCTTTTTGGCCACCTCGGTCAGCCGCTCGAGTTTGCCGCGGCCGATGACGGGGTAGGCCACCAGCAGGTCGGGAGTGCCGGAGGCGAGCATCACTTCGGCTTCCCCCACCTTGGCGACGGTCAGGCCCACGGCGCCGCTTTCCAGCTGCCGCTTACCCACCGCCGGCGTCTTGTGCGTTTTCGTATGGGGACGCAGCCGCAGATCGTTGGCTTTCGTATATTCGGCGACCCGGCACAGGTTCCGTTCGAAGATGTCCAGATCGATGACTAAAGCAGGGGTGTCGAGCTCAGAGACGTGCATGACTTTCAAATATAACCGATAAAGCGTATTGGATTCTCATCGTTTTGGCAGCGCCGGCCCGTCATGGTACGGGCGCGCCCTCGGGGGGCCGTAACTTTATCAGCACCGGTGTGTTAAATTTAGCAATCGTCTCTGGCGGCCGCGAGTCGGACGGAACGGGTGAAAAAGGGTGTACTGAAATGATAAGAAAGACTATATCGATCCTCGGAGGCGCGACAGTGCTGGCCTCCGGATTTCTTCTTTCCAAGGCTCAGGAAGTGGTCCCCAGGGTCGAGGATTCGGGCGCATCCGTGGTCGAACATGCCGACTGTTCCTTTTTCCAGAGCCGGGACAGGCTTTCCAAGCGGGGCGGCGGGGCGGGAGTGATGCCCCGGGGCCAGCTCACCGAAACCACCAGTCAGGTCAGCAAGCAGCGCAGCGCCACCGCCGCCCGGATCCCCAGCTTCGAGAATACCGACCAGCTGGGTACCATCGACCGGTACCTGCTGCTCGACATGCAGGAGCACGGCGTGGCGCCGGCCGGGAAGACCAACGACTTCGAGTTCATCCGCCGGGTCACCCTGGACCTGACCGGCCGCATCCCCGCCCCGGAGCGCGTCCAGAGCTTTGTCGCCGACACCGCTCCCGACAAGCGCGCCAAGCTGATCGACGAGCTGCTGGCCAAACCGGAGTGGGTCGACAAGTGGACCATGTACTTCGGCGATCTGTACAACAATACGGACCGCAACACGTTCGTGAACCGCTATGAGCCGGGCCGGAACGCTTTCTACAAGTGGATCAAAACTTCGCTGGCCGCCAACAAACCGTACAACAAGATGGCCACCGAGCTCATCTCCGCGCAGGGCAACAACAGCTGGGTACAGGGCGAGCTGAACTGGCTGCTCGGATCGTGGGTGATCAACACGCCACAGCAGGACAACATCGACCAGGAGGCGGCCGACGTGGCCGAGACGTTCCTCGGCATCTCCCACATGAATTGCCTGCTGTGTCACAACGGCCGCGGCCACCTGGACGCTTTGAGCCTGTGGGGAACCACGACACCCCGGACAACTGCCTGGAATTTCGCGTCCTTCCTGTCGCACACGACGACCACGCGCGTCCGGATCGATCAGGTGAACAACCAGTACTATTGGACCGTTCTCGACCCGGTGGCGATCCAGGACTATACCCTGAACACCACGACTGGGAACCGCCCGGCCCGGCAGCCCGTGGGCGGCGCCCGAACGATGTCGCCGGTTTATCCTTTTACCGGGGAGAAGCCGAAGTCCGGGGAAAACTATCGCGTGGCGCTGGCCCGGATCATTACCTCCGACATCCAGTTCTCCCGAGCCATCGTGAACTACATGTGGAAGGAATTCTTCGGACGCGGCATCGTCGAGCCCACCAATCAGTTCGACCCGGCGCGGCTCGACCCGGACAATCCGCCCGCCGAGCCCTGGAGGCTGCAGCCGACCAACGCCCGGCTGCTGAACGCCATGGCCAGGGAATTCGCCGCCGACGGGTTCGATCTCAAGAATCTGATGCGGCGCTTCGCCAACTCCGAAGCCTACCAGCTTTCCTCGCGCTATGAAGGCGACTGGAAACCGGAGTACGAGACGCTGTTCGCGCGCAAGATGGTCCGCCGGCTGTGGGGCGAAGAGATCCATGACGCCGTAGTGCAGGCCACGGGCATGCTGCCGGGCAACGGGAACGGCTACAACTTGAACAACTTCAGCGTGTTCCCGGCCAACTCTCCGTACACCGGCTATCCGACCTTCGGACCGGTGATGTGGGCCATGCAATCGCCGGACGTAAGGAACTCGCCGGACAACAACGGCGCGGTCAGCCGCTTCCTCGACTCCTTCATGCGCGGTAACCGGGATGACGCTGGCCGCCGCCAGGACGGCTCGGTCCTGCAGGCGTTGAACATGATGAACGACCCGTTGATCACCTCGCGTGTCAACGCCGCCACTGCTCCCCGGACCGGCCTGCTGGCCACCAATCAGACCTTGCCGCCCGCCCAAATCGTCGAGAATTTCTATATGGCCGTGCTGTCCCGCAACCCGACTCCCGAAGAGCTGGCGACGGCGCTCAAGGGATTCCAGGGCGTGGCCGTGAGGACGGCTTCGGAGAACCTGCTCTGGTCGCTCTTCAACAAAGTGGATTTCGTGTTCAATTACTAGAGGCGTCACCCATGAACCTGCAAGATCGATTCAATCGTTTCGTCACGCGGTACCCGCACAGCCATCTGCCGTTTTTCCAGCGGCCGCACGCCAGCCGGCGCGAGTTCTTCCAACTGCTGGGCGCGGGAGTCACCGGGTCCATGCTGCTGCGGCCCCGGGCCTGGGCCGCCGACATCCGGTCCACGCCGGTCAGCATGCAGAGCAAGGCCAGGAACGTGATCTTCATCCTGCTGACCGGGGCGCCCAGCCACACCGACACGTTCGACTTCAAGCAATCGACGGACACGCCCGCTTCGTTCAAGCCGGAAACGATCAACGGCCTGGCCTGGCCCACGGGACTGCTGCCGAAGATGGCGGAGCAGCTTCCGAACATGGCGATCGTGCGCTCGGTCCGGGCCTGGGCGCTGGTGCATTCGCTCTCCCAGAGCTGGGTGCAGATCGGCCGCAATCCGGCGGCCGCGCTGGGCAACATCGCGCCCAATATCGGCAGCGTGGTGGCGATCGAAAAGGATGGCGAACGCGGCTCGGATCAGGTGTTTCCCACGTTCCTGGCGCTCAACGCCACCAATCAGGCCGGCCCCGGCTACCTTCCGGCCCGCTACGCGCCGTTCAAGCTCACCCCCAACGTCAACAATCCCGGCCTCGGTCTTCCGAACACCACCAACGCGGCCGGCGCCAGCCGCATGCAGGATCGCTGGAGCATGCTGCACGGTCTCGACGACTCGCTGCGGGTCAATTCTCCGCTTGGCGCTCCGGTCTCCGACTATGAGGATTTCTACCAGGCCGCCAAGGGGCTGATGTACAACAGCGTGGTCGACAAAGCTTTCAAGTTCACGGCCGAGGACGCGGCCAGCTACGGACGGACTCCTTTCGGCGCGTCCTGCCTGGTGGCCAAGCAGGTTCTGGCCGCCAACCAGGGAACGCGCTACGTCCAGATCACCTACGGAAGCTGGGACATGCACCAGAACATCTACAGCACGGCCGCCAATGCGATGCCCGCGATGGGCAAGATCCTCGACGACGGCGTGTCCGCCCTGCTGGCGGACCTGAAAGCCAGCGGCCAGCTCGATGAGACCCTGGTGGTCATGATGGGCGAGTTCGGCCGGACGGTGGGCAGGATCACGGCCGCCGGCGGGCGCGACCACTACCCGCAGCAATCGGTGATCTTCGCCGGGGCGGGCGTGCGCGGGGGACGGGCGATCGGCTCGACGGACGCCACCGGCGCCAACACCAAAGATTACGGCTGGTCGCGCGGCCGCGACATCAAGCCGGAAGACGTCGAAGCGACGATTTACTCCGCCATGGGGATCAACTGGACCAGCGTCCGCTACGACGATCCCTTCAAGCGCGGCTTTGAATACGTGCCTTTCTCCGATCAGGATCTGTACGGGCCCATCAACGAACTTTGGAGTTGAGCCGGGATTTGGTTCCGGACGATTCCATTCTTTTCAGCCAGTCCTGTTACCGCTTTTCTTCGGCCGTGGCTGCCGCGACCGTCATACAGCAGCACGACGGTCCGGCTGCGATCGAAGGCGCGGAGCTGCTCGGTGTTCATTTCCGTGACGCGGTAAATCCGGGTGGAAGCAACTAACAGAACAGCGGCCGGCTCAGTCCAGCCGCAGCGTCGCCGCGACCCGGATGCGCGCGATATCGACGCCGGTCCCCTCCCTCCCGCCGTCGGTGACCGGATACACAGGCAGGTCCCGCGCCTCGCCGTCCGGACTGTAGAGACGGGCGCGGCGCCATTTCCCAAGCGCCTGCACGGTCACATCCTCCGCCGGATAATCCGCGTAGTTCAGCAGATGAACCAGCAGGCTGCGGCCGTCCGGCGCCTGCATGAGGTTGAACAAAACGCTGGCGGTATTGAAAGTTCGCACACCAAAATTCTTTCTGGCGGTGGCTTCGTAGGTGGACTCCCAGATGGGCTGGATCTGGTCGAGCTGCCGGCGGGTGGGCGTAGTCTGGTCCGCGGCGACCTCCGGAAAGCGCCACCCTTTGGGAGGATTGACGACGCGGCCTCCGGCGCGGGTGAACTGCTCGAGGTCGGCCCGTTGTGCGGGGGTGACGGATTCGGCGTCCAGGTTCAAAACCACACGCGCGCCTTGCAGACTGCCCGGGTTCAGACGACGGGTCGGCGCCGGCCGCGCCGCAGTGTGCAGCACCGAGAGAAGATCGAGAATGCTCCCCGAGAGCAGGCCGCCGCTGCCGGCATCCTGCACCAGCGCCAGCTCGCTGTAAGGCCGATATTCCCGCCAGTCCGGATTCTGCCAATAGCGGACCTGCGCGTCGATGCGCTTCCAAGCGGTCCGGGCGGCCTTGTCGCCCGAAAGCAGGCGGCGCTCCAGATCCGAATCGAGCGCGATAATCCAGCGGGCCCCCGCCATGGCGGCGTCGGCGACCGAGAGTTCGTACCGCGCGGTTGGGAAAACCGACCCCGGCGGCGGCCGCTCGCCCACCCACACCGCCGCGGCCGTGGCTGCCCGGGCGAATCGCAAAAAACCGGTATTGGTGTTGATCCAGGGTGTGCTGGTCGGCCCTGCCGTGGCCGCTCCGCCTCCGTGTTCGATCACGATTCCGGGCCACAATCCCTGCCAGGTCCCCACGACCGGATCCCGGCTGTCGAGCCGTATGGCGCCCCGGGCCGGCAGCTCCACCAGGATCAGACTACCGCCCGCCGCGCGGATCCGCTTCAGATCCGGTTGGTCGAAATCACCCTCGACGGCCAGGCCGTCCAGTCCCAGTTGCGACGCCCGGCGCGCCTTTTCCTCCGCGCCTTTTCCGGGTTGAACCAGCCCCAAAACCGCAATGCCGTAACGGCCGGCGGTTTTGATAAAAGTGGGGTCCCAGTGCGATGATTCCACCAGAACGCAGTTGACGGCGCCGCCTTTCAGCGCGTCGAGCGATTTCGGGTCGCTCGAATTCCAGCGAGCCGGGACCCATCCCGCGGCGGCGGCCAGAAGGATCAGCGCGAGCGGCGTCATTCATAGACAGTATACGATCCGCCCGGCTCCTGTCTCGCCGCGGAAATAAATCGGTAATTTCACTGATTGTGCGGCGAAATTGACGAATTCCTCGGTGAAAATCTGTTGACGGGCCCGTTGACGCGGCCCAAAATGGGAACAGGGTGGGTCTGGATGCGCGATTCCGAGCAGCAATTGATTTTGTACCGGCTGCTTGTCGAGAAAAGTCTGGGCCTCATGTGCATCCACGATCTGGACGGCGTCCTGCTGGCGGTGAATCCGGCAGTCGGGCGCTCGCTCGGCTATCCACCCGAAGCGGGAACGGGCCGGAATCTCAAGGAATTTCTAGCGGCTTCCGTACGCCACCTGTTTGACGATTATTTGCAGCGCATCCGAATACAAGGAATGGATTCCGGATTCATGCGCCTGGTGGCCAGCGACGGAACCGAGCGGGTCTGGTCTTACCGGAATATTCGGCACGACGAGCCGGGAAAGCCGCCGGTAGTGCTCGGGCACGCGCTCGACGTTACGGCGCAGGTGGCCACCGACCTGGCTTTGAAGGAGAGCCGCATTGCGCTGACACAGGCTCGCGATGAGCTCGCTTTGCGCGTGGCCGAACGCACCAGCGAGCTGCAACAGGCCAACGAGCGGCTGCGCATGGAGATCGAGCAGCGCAGCCGGATGGAAGAGGAGGCGCTGCGGGTCCGCAAATTGGATGCTCTCGGAGTAATGGCGGGGGGAATCGCGCACGATTTCAACAATTTTCTTACGATCGTGCAGGGAAATATCGCCCTGGCGGCGGCGCAAATCGAGCCCGGCAGTCCGCTGCAGGAGATTTTGAACGAGACGCTGTCGGCCTGCGGCCGGGCCGCTTCTCTGGCATCTCAACTGCTCACTTTCTCGAAAGGCGGGGCGCCGGTTCGCAAGACCGGAGATCTGACCGGCCTGCTGCGGGAGGCAGTGGCCCTGGCAGGAGCCGGATCGCCGGTCCGATTTCAATTGGAAATCGAAGCGGGCCTCTGGCCATGCGAGTTCGACGCCGGTCAGATGAGCCAGGCGCTGCACAGCGTGCTGCTCAACGCGCGTCAGGCTTCGGAGGCGGGGGGCGCAGTCTCGGTGCGCGCCGGGAACACGGTGGCCGGCGAGGGTCTTCCCGTAAGTCCGGGGCGCTACATTTTGATTTCGATTCGCGATCAGGGCTGCGGAATACCGCCGGAGATCGTGCCGCGGATTTTCGATCCTTACTTCACCACACGGGAAGGCGGCGCGGGCCTGGGATTGGCCACCGCTCACGCCATCGTCATCAAGCACCAGGGTTATATCGCCGTGCAATCCAAATTGGAAGCGGGTACGACCGTCTCCATTTATCTGCCGGCGGCATCGCGGGAAGCGGCCTCGGTGGCCGCGAAGGGGCATCTTCCGGCTCAGGGGCGCGGGAAGATCCTGGTGATGGATGACGAAGATCTCATCCGCAAGCTGTTGACGAAGACGCTCGGCCGTCTCGGCTACGAAGTGAAAACGGCTCGGAACGGGCAGGAAGCGATTGCCATGTATAGACAGGCGGCCGAAGCCGGCGATCGTTTCAATGCAGTGATCGCCGATCTGACCATTCCCGGCGGCATGGGCGGCAAGCCGACAGCGGACAAGCTGAAAGCGATGGATCCGTCGGCGAAGATCATACTCTCCAGCGGGTACTCCGACGATTCCACGATCGCCGAATTCCGGAGATTCGGGTTCGATGGAGTGCTGTTGAAGCCCTGGACTCAGTCGCAGTTGAACGAGGTTCTGGAGCAGGTGCTCGGAGAGTAACTCCCGGCTCGAATGAGCCGGCCCGCGTCAAAAAGTAGCGACCGGATTCAGCGCCGAACCGGTCGCGCCGGGCACGGCCAGGGGCGCCGCCGTCAACAGGAACTCCCAGCGCCCGCGCCGCGCCGCTTCTTTCGACAGCAACTCCAGGTCGCAGTTGTCGAAGATCGGCATCCCCATGGCGACCAGCACCAGCGTGTGAATCGGCTGCGCGATTCCGGCGACGCCGGACGGCATCACGTCGCTGGCGGCGTCGCTGCCGAGGATGGCTACGTCGCGCGACTTGAGCCATTTCGCGCAGGACATGTGCAGACCGGCGGAGCTCTTCGACGCGGGCCAGGGCCCCTTGGCCGCCCGCAGAGCCCAGCGTCCCGTGCGGATGAAGACCACGTCCCCGGGGCCGGCCCTGACGCGGGCCTTCTTTTCCCACGCCTCCAGGTCCTCGGGATAAATCGGCGAACCCGGTTCGAGATAGGCGACGCCCTTCAGCCGCGCCATGTCCATCAGGATGCCCCGGGTCACGATGCCGTTCTTGAAATTGCGGATCGAAAGGTGTTCGGCCCCTTTCTGGGTCACCGTTTCCTGGGCGAAGCCGTTGTACATTTTTCCCTTGTAGAAGAAGTGGCAGAGGGAGTCCATGTGGGTGTGGGCGTAGCCGTGATGAGAGATGGTGAACATGTCGCCGCTGGACGTGCCGGGGTTGTTGATGCCGGTGCGGATCATCTTGTGCTCGAAGGGGACCGGGTTGTCGTCCGCCTTCTCTGTCTCCGCGTCGCGGGCGAGCGAATAGGATGCGCCCTCCTTCACCAGCGCGGCCGCCTGTTTGCGCTTCGCCGCGGTGATCAGATTCACCGCGCCGATCTCGTCTTCCTTGCCCCAGCGTCCCCAGTTGGAGAGATCCTTCATCCATTGATCGAAATCCTGACCGGTGAGCGCCGGGCGCGTTTGCGCAAGCAGGAGACCGGCCAGGGAGAGGAGGCCGGGAAGCAGGAAATGTTTTTTCCAATTTCGCACTTTCGTACTATGCCACAAATTCCTACTTGCTCTCCCGGAATGCGGATTCATAGGCCGGGATTTCCGCCCCCTTTTCTTCCATCCCGGCTGCGCGTGTTTTTCGGGGCGTCGATTTCCTCCAGAGCGCGCTCGTATAGCGGCTCCGTTCAGGGTGATTCCGGCCCAGCCGCGATTCCCGGATCGGCAACGGTCAACACTTCCCCGGCGATGGCCGATTCAGACGCGGCGGATGGCGGCGCTGACCGGTTTGGCGCCCACTGGAATCATGGTGAACAGAGGCGTCGGCGCCGTCTTCGCGCGGTCCTTGTTCGCAAACGCCGGAATGCGGATCACCGCCATGTCGCCGCTGCGGCGGTTGAGCGTGAGGGCGTACTGATCGTCCGGCGTGACGGCGATGTGCCTCGGCTCGGCCCCCACCGACACCACCACCGTCCTGCCGGTCTGGATGTTCATCACGGTCACGTTATCCGATTCGGTGTTGGCTACGAACAAGTACTGCGGCGAACCCGAGACGGCCATCGCGCCCGGCGAGCGGCCCACCAGCCGGGTCTCGTACACTTCGGCCTGATAGGGATAGATCACCACCAGAGCGTCGCCCCCGGCCCCGGTCACGTACAGCTCGCCGTCGTTGGCTGCCTTGAAGCAGAAGTTCTCCGGCGTCACCGCCACCGGGAGACGGGAAACGAGACGTCCTTTCTCCACATCGAAAATGGTCACCGTACGATTGCCGCGATTGCCGCACAGCAGCTGCCGCCCGCCATGGAAGAACCGCACCGTCTGCGCGCCGGGACCGCTTTCGGCGACACGCTCGACACGGCCGGAGTCCAGCCCCACGACGGCGAACGTGCCCGCGGCCGGAAAGCTCACCGCCGCCCGGCCCGTCGCGAGATCGAAATCCTCGGGAGCGGCCGGAAGTTTGACCCGCACGCCGGCTTTGAAATCGTCGAGCCCCAGTTGAACCAGCTCCCGCTCTTCGCGGCTCAGGATCCAGAGCGAGCGGCCGTCCGGCGCCGGCCGCATCGAGATCGCCGACAACCCCAGGCGCACTTTTCGGCGGAGAACGCAGGAAACCGGGTCGATTTCGTGGACCGTGGCCGTTCGGGGGGTCAGCGAGTAGACCGCGGACCGGCTCGGGTGGGAGTACACCG
>DATJFH010000238.1:0-15103 GCA_035495815.1 Bryobacteraceae bacterium | reverse complement strand
ATGGTAGGCGGGTGCTTCACCGTCTTCGCCGCCATCTTCGGCGGCATCGACACGGGCTGGACTTTCTACACGCCCTACAGCAGCACGTATTCGAACACCTGGGTGCTGGTGACGGCAGTCGGCATTTTCATCACGGGCTTCTCGTCGATTCTCACCGGCCTCAATTTCGTGGTGACCATCCACACCATGCGCGCGCCCGGCCTGACCTGGTTCCGGCTGCCGTTGTTCATCTGGTCGAACTACGCGGCCAGCCTGATCATGATCCTGGGGACGCCGGTGGTGGCGGTCACCATCCTGCTCGTGGGCCTGGAGCGGATGTTCCGCATCGGTATCTTCGATCCGAACCTGGGCGGCGATCCGGTGCTGTTCCAGCACCTGTTCTGGTTCTACTCGCACCCGGCGGTCTACATCATGATTCTGCCCGCGCTGGGGGTGATCAGCGAGCTGGTGGCGGCCTCGACCCGCAAGCGCGTATTCGGCTACAAAGTGGTGGCCCTGGCCAGCGTGGCCATCGCGGTGTTCGGCTTCCTGGTCTGGGGGCACCACATGTTCGTCAGCGGGCAATCGGTCTACGCCAGCCTGGTGTTCTCGTTCCTGAGCTACGCGGTGGCGATCCCCTCGGCCGTGAAGGTCTTCAACTGGACGGCGACCCTGTACAAGGGGTCGAACTCCTATCAGACGCCGATGCTGTACGCTTACGGCTTCATCGGGCTGTTCACGATCGGCGGGCTGACCGGCCTGTTCGTGGCGGCCCTGGGAGTCGATGTGCACGTGCACGACACCTACTTCGTTGTGGCGCACTTCCACTACATCATGGTCGGCGGCACGATCATGGCTTACCTTGGCGGGATTCACTTCTGGTGGCCCAAGATTACCGGGCGCATGTATCCGGAGATCCTGGCCAAGCTCTCGGCGCTGACCGTGTTCCTCGGCTTCAACCTGACGTTTTTTCCCCAGTTCCTGCTGGGCTACCTGGGGATGCCGCGCCGCTACCATGCTTACCCGGAAGAGTTCCAGGTGCTGAACGTGATGTCGACGGCGGGCGCCTCGATCCTGGCGGTCGGTTACGCTCTGCCGATGGCCTACTTTCTGTGGTCCCTGAAATGGGGCAAACGCGCGTCGGCGAATCCCTGGGGCGCCAAGGGACTGGAATGGGAGACGAGCTCGCCGCCTCCGACCGAAAATTTTGCAATCACCCCGCAGGTGACGGAACCGGCTTACGCATACTCCGGGAAGGAGGAACTGGTTGAGCACTAGCGTTCACGAACAGGCCGGCCACCCGGCGGCGCTGCTGCACCATTTCGACACCGCCGATCAGCAGAAGGACGCCTCGACGCTGGGGATGTGGCTGTTCCTGGTGACCGAGATCATGTTCTTCGGCGGCATGTTCACGGCCTACGTGGTCTATCGCACGATCCATCCGGCGGCGTTCGTTGCCGCCAGCCACGAGCTCGACATCACCATGGGGGCGATCAACACCGCGGTGCTGATCTGCAGCAGTCTGACGATGGTGCTGGCGGTAAGCGCGGCGCAGATGGGGCAGCGGAAGAGCCTGGTCGGGTTCCTGGTCCTGACCATCCTTCTGGGCTCGGTGTTCCTGGGGATCAAAGCCGTGGAGTATCACGAGAAGTTCGTGCATCATCATGTGCCCGGAGCGTCGTTCCATTTCGATGGACCGGATCCGGCCAGCGCGCAGTTGTTCTTCTCCCTGTACTTCGCCATGACTGGCCTGCACGCCCTGCACATGGTTATCGGGATCGTGCTGCTGGCCATCCTGGCGGTGCGGGCGCAGCGCGGCTTTTTCACGCCGGAATATTACACGCCGATCGACATGACGGGCCTGTACTGGCACTTCGTCGATATCGTGTGGATCTTCCTGTTCCCGCTGCTGTATCTGTTGGGCGGGCATTTGAAAGCTGGAGGAGGACACTGATGTCCGAGCACGTTACCTCGCGGAAAGTCTACTTCGCGGTGTTCGCCGCGCTGCTGATCTTCACCTATGCCACGGTGGCGGTGTCGAAGATCGACCTCGGCCGGTTCAACACCGTCGCCGCCCTGGCGATTGCCGTGTCCAAGGCGATCCTGGTGGTGCTGTTCTTCATGCACATCCGCTACAGCACGCGGTTGACAAAACTGGTCGTGGTGGGTGGATTCTTATGGCTGGCGCTGCTGATCGGACTGACGATGGCGGACATCTCGTCCCGGGGATGGATCCCGATAGCGAACTGACTGGTGGACCGCGGGGGGATCGAACCCCCGACCTCCGCATTGCGAACGCGGCGCTCTCCCAGCTGAGCTAGCGGCCCTCTCGTCGGTAATAATTACAATATAACATGATGGCCGATCCGGATCTTGAAAAACAGCTCGAAAAGATGCGCCGTGACTGGGACGAGCGCGCCCGCGAGAACGCGCGCCACTACGTGGTGACGGGCCGGCGGGAGTGGACCGACGAAGACTTCTTTCGCTCCGGCGAGCAGACCGTGAAGGAAGAGATCCTCACGGACATGATCAACATCTGCCAGGGCAGGGAACCGGGCCGCATGCGCGTGCTCGAGATCGGCTGCGGCGCCGGACGCATCACCCGCGCGCTGTCGGGCCTGTTCGGCGAAGTGCACGCGGTCGACGTCAGCGGGGAGATGGTGAGCCGCGCCCGGCAGGCTCTGGCCGACCGTCCCAACGCGTTCGTGTACCAGAACAACGGCAAGGACCTCGCCGTAGTCGGCGACCGGGTCTTCGATTTCGCCTTTTCGACGATCGTCTTCCAGCACATCCCGAGCTACGCGGTAATCGAGAGCTACGTCCGTGAGGTGTATCGCCTGCTGCGCCCCGGCGCGCTGTTCAAGTTCCAGGTGCAGGGCGACGCCTCCCTGACCACCGCGCCCGACGACACCTGGCTCGGCGTGCCGTTCTCCGACGACGCGGCAGTGGCCATGGCCACGCGCTGCGGGTTCGAGCCGAGATACCGGCACGGTGCGGGAGATCAGTATTTCTGGCTGTGGTACTTCAAGCCGGAGGCGTAAACCGGGTGTGGCATGGCAAGCTCGTGTGGTGGCGGGCGCAACGATCCCGTCCATGACCGGCTGACCGGCCAAGCCTGGCCGGCGTCCTGTTTTTAGCTGCGCGTGTCCGGAGATCGTCTCATTCGAAGCGTGGAGCGAACAGTTCGGCAAGCCTCTGTGGGACCTAGCGTCAGTTGACTCTCAGGTGAATGGCGAATCGATCCGCTGGGACGGGTAGTCTCTCAACGCTTCAGAAACGCTCACGCCGGGCGGGCAGATCGGTGTTATAGATGGTGATCCTGGCGGCGTCCACGGACCCGTTCTCGACTTCAATCCCGGTCACGCGAATATACTGGCCCGGACTCAAGTCGGACCGGTTCGTGCTCAAGGCTGTCTCCGGAAGCAGGTGGACCATCCGGTGCTCTTCCCGCGGAGGGCTGGTGAGGACTTCGATATCGTCCTGCTCCCCGCCCCTGACCGTCGCCGAGAAGGTGACCACCTTCGTCCAGACTCTCCTGGCTACCAGCTTGCCTGACCCGTCCAGATCCGCGCGGACGCTGACTTCACCGCCATGTTTGAGACCCGAGGCGCCCACTGTCCGGTGATCGATCAGCACTGTCACGGTTCGCTTCGGATTCCGGATTCGAATCTCGTTTCCGGCAAAGTGGTCCACCGTGCCCAGAATGCTGTACTGCTCTCCGTGAGCGGCGAGCGCGAGCAGAACGGAGATCAGCAGTCTGGGCTGCATGGGAAAATCTATTTCCGGCTGGCGGGTGGAATCACGCCGTTCATGCGCGCGTAGACCACTGCCTGGCCATAGTGATCGAAAGTATGCCAGACGGCAACCGTCGCCATCGAAACGCGTGGGACCTGGTTCCCTCCGAACGCCGAGTTGACCATGCCGGCCAGATTGGCGGCGGTAAGCGAGTTCATGGCCTTGTGCCCGTAGGCGAAGGAATCTTTCAGGTACTTCACGATCTGCTCTTTGGTCTTCACGGACTCCGGACCGGCCTCCGAGCCTCCGGTGTCCGGATTTTTCTCGCCCAGCACGCTCGCCGAAACCATATAGATGACGGCGGCGGCGTGTTTCATCTGCTGCCCGAAAGTGCGGACACCCTTGAACTCGCCGCCCTTGGGCGCGAAATCGTACTTGTCCGCGGGCAGGGCTTCGGCCAGGGGAACGATCTCCCGCTCGATCGTAGTCAGATCCCGATCGAAGATCTTGTTGACGCCAGGCTGCGGCGCATCGGCGGCAAAGGCCCAATGGGCGCACAACGCGATCGCGATTCCAGGCAGCATCCGTCTCATATCCACGTTCCTCCCCACACTCCAATCCATATCAATGATAGGACAAAACGCGCGGGCGTCAGAGCCCGAAAACGAACAGGGCGTGGCCGGCAGCGACGGCAACTTCGTTGGTCTGGTGGACCCAACCGGCTTGAGTCCGGCCACGTTCGCCGGCGTGATCTGGCGGAGAGCGGAGTGACGCTGGCCGGAATAACTTCCCGAATAAGTGAGCCAGGCGACGGGCTCTGACGCCGCGCCGCGAATCTCCCGCCCGTCCCTGGTGACGGCGCGGACCTGCACGAAGTTGTCGGGAATGGTGATCACCCAGCGGTACTGGCCGAAGTTGTCGGCGATGTCGGCTTCCGGATCGAGCAGCGCACGGCGGAGGTAATCCGGCACGCGCCGCCGACCGACGTCCGACAGGTCGGGGCCAAGCGCGCCGCCCTGGCCGCCGATCGCATGACATCGCGCCCAATCGGACCGGAGATAAATCGCGGCTCCGCGGGCGTTGCCCGAAGAGGAGTCCAGGGGGCTGGTCCTCTTGCAGTGTGCGAACGAAAGCGGCGTGAGACGGGCGCCGCGCGCCCGCCCTCGTCCGTGGCAGGCCGAACAGTAGGCCTCGTACAGCCTTTTACCTGCGGAGATGTATGCGTGCCGCAGCAGGCAGGACGACGAGAAGCAGCCACAGCCCTCGCATGATCGGCGCAGAAGGTGAGCGGCCGACCATCCGGGCGCGGCTGCTCTAAGGCGCCGCCAGATTGTACTTTTTCAGCTTGTACCGCAAAGCGTCGCGGCCGATGCGCAGCAGACGGGCCGCCTGCGACTGGTTTCCCTGAGCCGATTCAAGAGCCTGCATGATGAGATGCCGCTCCTGCTCTTCCAGGGATTCGAACCCGGCCGAAGCCGGCTGGGCGCCGTTCAACTCGCCGGCCGACGCGGCGGCGCGGTCCGCCGGCTCCCACAAATACTCCGGTAGATCGCGCACGTCGATAGTGTCGCCCATGACCATCATGCAGGCATGGCCGATCACGTTCTCCAGTTCCCGCACGTTCCCCGGCCAGGAATGCCGGCCGAGGAGGATTTGAGCCCGCGGCGTCAGGCCCCGGACGGTCTTTCCATACTGGGAGGCGAACCTCGAGACGAAGCTTCGCTGCAGCAGTAACAGGTCACCCAGCCGGTCCGATAGTTTCGGGACCCGCACTTCCACCATCGACAGGCGGTAATACAAATCTTCACGGAACTGTTTGGTCCCGATAGCATCGTGCAGATCGCGGTGCGTAGCGGCCACCACACGCACGTCGACCTTCCGGGCGCTCAGCGATCCGACCCGCTGGATCTCCTGGTATTGAAGCGCGCGCAGCAGCTTGGCCTGCGTCGCCAAAGGCATATCGCCGATCTCGTCTAGGAACAGCGTGCCTCCGTGCGCGTGCTCGAACAGGCCCATCTTGTCCTGGGTGGCGCCCGTGAAGGCGCCTTTGACATGGCCGAACAGTTCGCTCTCGAACAGGCTCTCCACCACGGCCGAACAGTTCAGCACCACGTATCTTCCGGCGGAGGCGGGACTCAGCCTGTGGAGCGCGCGCGCCACCAGATCCTTGCCGGTCCCCGTCTCGCCTGTCACCAGCACGGTGCGGTAGTGCGGCGCAATGCGCCGTATCTTGGAAAACATCTCCCACATGAGGGGGCTGTTTCCCACGATGCCCTCGAACTCCGAGCGGCTCAGCAGCTCATCCTGGATTTGCAGAGTACGCTGCCTCCGCCGGGCTTCGTCCACCAGCACCCCGATGCGCTCTCTCAGCGCGCTGATGGAAACGGGCTTGTTGAGATAATCGCTGGCGCCCTTGCGAATGGCTTCCACGGCCGATTCACTCGAGTAGTGGGCCGTCATCAAAATCACATCCGTCGCCGCGTCGAACTCGATGATCCTTTCGAGCACTTCCATCCCGCTGATTCCCGGCATCACCAGATCCGTGAGCACGATCTGGGGATGCAGGTCGTAAACGAGGTCGAGGCCCGCTTCCGGATCCGAAGCCGTCGAGATCTTCAGATCGGGCTGAGCGAGCGCGCTCGAGAGCAGCTCCAGACTACCGGGGTTGTCGTCAATGATGACGAGAGACACGGAGACGTCGGACATATATGGCAACATCCTACCACCGGCTCAGGGCAGCAGCCGGGCGATTTCTCCTCGCAGCGTGGCCAAAGCCACGGGCTTGCTCAGATAACTGGTGAACCCCGCTTCGAGCGCCTTCTCGCGGTCGCCTTGCATGGCGTTGGCGGTCAGCGCCACCACGGGGAGGCCGGCAAAACGCGAGTCTCCGCGGATTTCCGCCAGCATGCCGAAGCCGTCCAGGGTAGGCATCTGCAAATCCATCAGGATCAGGTCGGGGCGGGCATGGAGAGCCATGCGGACACCCTCGCGGCCGTCGGCTGCTTCCGCAACCGCATAGCCGCACTGTTCGAGCACGGTGCGGATCAGCTCCCGGCTGGGAAGATTGTCATCGACGATCAGGATTGTTTTCATCGCTGTCCAGCCCGCCGGACGTACTGGTCGAGAGACTTCAGGAAAACTTCCTTGGTGAGCGGCTTGGAAAGATACAAATCTGCTCCGAACGCCAGCGCTGACGCTTCCTCGTCCACGCCGGAGACCACCAGGATGGGCAGCGCTTTGGTCTGCGGCATCTTTCGCAGCTCGCGCAGCAGCTGAAGCCCGCTTCTTCCGGGCATCATCAGGTCTACGGTGATCGCGTCCGGCAAGCACTCGTTGGATTTACGGAGCGCGTCATCGGCGTTGGCGCAGACCACGGTGTCATATCCGCCGGCCTTCAGGTAGCCGGCTAGCAGCTCCTGCGCGCCAGGCTCGTCTTCCACGATCATGATCAAGGGCCTTTCCCGAACCGATACCGGGTCGACGCCCGCCAGCGGCAGCGTGAGCGTGAAGCGGCTGCCCTTTCCGGGCTCGCTCTCCACTTCGATCCTGCCGCCGTGCTGCTCCACCAGCCGCTTGGTAATCGCCAAGCCAAGCCCGGTGCCTTCGCGCACACCCCTGGTGGTGGCTCCCACCTGGTAGAACTCCTGGAAAATCGACTCGTGTTCTTCCGCCGCGATCCCCAGGCCGGTGTCGGTCACCGAGATGGCGGCGAAACCGCCCGATTCCTTCGCCTCGATCCAGATGCGTCCGCCGTTGGGGGTGAATTTCACCGCATTGCTCAGCAGATTGTACAGAATCTCCTTAAACCTCGTGCGGTCCGCCCGGACCACGATACCTCCCGGCGCCAGGCTCTCGATCACGATGGATTTCTGCGCGCCGAGGGCCCTGGCGCTGGGCAACGATTCCTGCAGCGCCTCGGCCACGTCGAACTGCTCCGGATGCAGGTCCAGCCGGCCGGCCTCGATCTTGCTCAGGTCCAGGATGCCGTTGATCAGCTCCAGCAGGTGACGTGAGTCCTGGTGAATGTGATCCATGAACCGGCGCTGCTTTTCGTTCAGCGGACCTTCGAGCTCCTCCTTGAGCAGCTCGGAGAAACCGATGATCGTATGGAGCGGGGTACGCAGCTCATGGCTCATGCTGGCCAGGAATTCGCTCTTCAACCGGTTGGCGCGCTCGACCTCGCGGTTTCGCAGTTCGAGCTGCTGGTTGGTGGCGGAGAGCTCACGCGTGAATTCCTCGTGCATGGCCCGGATCTTCTGCTCGGTAAGCTTCCGGTCGGTGACGTCGCGGACGATGACGCTGACGCGCATCCCGCCTTCGGAATGAACGGGGCTGAGGCTGATCTCCACCGGGAAGCGCGTGCCGTCCTTCCTTTGCGCGGAGAGCTCGAGATCGCCCCCCATGGGACGGGTGGAAGGATGCGCCGAGTAAGCCGAGCGATGGCGGACGTGTTTCTCGCGATGGTCGAACGGGATGAGCAGTTCGACGCGTTCCCCCAGGAGCTCTTCCCGGCTGTAGCCGAACATCTTCTCGGCCACGGCGTTGAGCAGGACGATGCGGCCCTCGCTATCCACTTCGAAGATGGCATCCGGGGCCGCTTCGAGCAGTTCGCGAAAGCGGCCTTCCGCCTTGATCTGCTCCCGGGCCAACTGCTCATTCTCCATCAGCGCGACGCGCTCCTGCTCCAGTTTTCGTTGCGCAGTGACGTCAACCATGATTACGATCTGACCTCCCGGTTGACCGTCATCATCGAGCCACGGCGAAACAGAACACCCCACCTGAACGGGGCTGCCCGCTTTTCGCGGCCAGACGAACTCGAAAAATTGCTCGACGGATGTATGCAATCGGATGTCCAACAACCCGGAAGCCGCGGGCAGAGGACGTCCCAGGGTCTCGGCCTCGGTCCAGCCCAGCAAGTTGGCCGCGCCGTTGCTCCATAGCCGCACCAGTCCGCCGCGGTCGAGCGCCACCGTGGCCAGCGGACTCTTGTCCAGCATCTGGCGCAGCACGGATAAAGACAACGGCGGTTCAGCGCCCGCTTTTTGGGTCCCGAGTGGCTCCATCTCTTTCATGATAGCCGCCTCCGGCAGGCGCAACAGGCATAGTGGCGAGTCGCATGCATTCATCTCCATGAGGAACTTATGAGACGGACATTGGAAGACATAGAGGCCGTAGTGCGGGAGCGCATCTGCCGCATTTGCACGGATCGTACGATAACCGGAGAATGCGGCCTAGACAATCCATCCACATGCGCGCTGTTTCGTCTGTTTCCACAAGTTGCGCGAGCGATCCAAAGCACGGATAGCGATGATATTCGCGACTATATACAGTCTATTCGCGCGCAGGTGTGCTCGGTGTGCTCCGAACAGGCGGCCGATGGCTCGTGCCAGTCCCGGCAGATGGTCGCCTGCGCTCTTGACGCCTATTTGATTCCGGTAATCGACGCGATCGAGGAAGCAGCCGGGAAAAAATTCGACCGAAGCAAGGTGGTGAAATCGCCCAATTCCCCGCCGGGAAAATGGGCCATTTCGCGCTGATCTGCGTGCCTTGGCCCAGCGGCGCTAATTTACCCGCGCGGATTTTGCCATGCTGCCGTTGCCGAAGATCCTTGTGCCGGTCGATTTTTCAGAAAGCGCCCGGGGGGCCGTCCGCTGGGCGGGATACCTGGGCTGCCGCCTGCGGTCCGAACTGACCCTGCTGCACGTGGCCTGCACTGCCGACGAGGACCAATGGAGACGGCGGGCCGAAGGGCTGCTCGAGACTCTGCTGCCCGGGGAAATGCGCTGCCCGAACGCGCGTCCGAGCGTCCGGAGCGGCGACCCCGCGGAAGAGATCGCCGCACTCGCCCGGCGGGAGAACAGCAGCCTGATCGTGATGGCGACTCACGGGGACGGCCCGTTCCATCCGCTGGTCCTCGGATCGGTGGCGAGTGCGATCCTGCGCGACGTCCATTGTCCGGTCGTGACCGGCATCCACCGGCGGAACAGCTTTCCAGCCGCAACTCCGCGCATTCAGAACATTCTCTGCGCCGTCGAACTCGGGGAGGAGGGGGCGAACGCGCTGAAGTGGGCCGCCCGCCTCGCCGGCGAGTTCAAGGCGCGGCTGGTCCTGGTCCAC
The DNA here is from genome assembly GCA_035495815.1 of Bryobacteraceae bacterium. Taxonomy (GTDB): domain Bacteria; phylum Acidobacteriota; class Terriglobia; order Bryobacterales; family Bryobacteraceae; genus DATJFH01. The sequence continues at coordinate 5,272 of DATJFH010000238.1, read as the reverse complement.
ATTACACCCTCCTCCGAAGGCGGAGACAGTGCGTATTTCGATCCGGAACGCCGGCGCTATTGGGTGACCGAAGCGCGGCAGGAGAATTTTGCGGCCTGCGCCCGCCGCCGTTTGGAAGAGATGCAGCGGGCCGCGGGCGCGAACGCCGGTATTCTGATTCAAAGCAGCATGGATGTCCCGCGCGCGGTCTGCGAGGCCGCGGCGCGAATGGCATCGGACCTGGTGGTGATCGGGCGGGGCCCGGCGATGAGTCCCGCCGGCCGCTTGCGAACCACGGCCGGTTCCATCATCCGTCAGGCTCCGTGTCCGGTACTCAGCGTTTGATCGCCCACTCCTCATTGGTTTTTCGAATGCATATTCAGTTTCAGGATCCTGGCATATGAGGCGGAAACCAGTCAAAAGAAACATCGCGGGCGGGCTTCGGTACTACCGTAATGGCGACTACACCCAAGCTCGGCCGCGGCGTGCGTCATTTCGCCGATGTTTGCCAGGATCCTGGAATTATTAAAGGAGTCCGCAAATGAACGTCAATCTGCTCCCATTCGGTATCCTCTGGATGCTGCTTTCCGCTGCCGTAGTTGCGTTGATCGCCTATCGAGCCTGGGTGGCCAGGAATGAGGACGATTCACTTCACGTGATGGAGGCGGGCCTCACGGCGCAACAGGTCCTGGTCGGGCATAAGCTCGACGTCATCGATCGCTGGGGCAAAATGCTCACCATGGTTGCCCTGGTTTCAGGTATCGCGCTCGGTTCCGTCTACCTGTTCCAGAACTGGGAGGCCGCCTCCGCCCAATTGTGGCGGTAGGCTCATCGAGCAAGGGAGGACAACCATGCTGTCATTGCCTAGAGTTCTTGCCCCCATCGATTTTTCGGAGCGCTCTCCGGGCGCTGCCCGCTATGCCGGCATGCTGGCTTGCCGGTTCCACTCGGAACTGACGCTGTTGCACGTGGTGGATGCAGCCGCGTACGAACTGAGCGCCTACGAGTTCACCGGCCCAGTCGTCAGTTCCGTGCCCGAGGAGCGGAGCCGGGAGGCCGCCGCTCTCCTGGACAACTTCCTGCCTGGAGAATTCGCAAGGCTCAATACGCGCCGCGTCGTCCTTACCGGCGATCCCGCTACTGAAATCGTGGAGTTCGCCCATTCCGAGCGCGCCAGCCTCATCGTGATTCCGACGCACGGGTACGGACCCTTCCGCCGGTTCATCCTGGGTTCGGTCTCCGCCAAGATCCTTCACGACGCCGATTGCCCGGTTTTCACCGGCGCGCATATCCCGGACGCGCCGCCGGATGCGACACGGAGCTTCCGCAACGTGCTATGCGCGGTCGATTTCTGTGCTCAAAGCGAGAAAGCGTTGAAATGGGCGTCAGACTTCGCCGCGGAATTCGAATCGCACCTGGTTATCGCCCACATCAATCCCTCGCTCGAACCCCGGGGAGAGTATTTCGATCCCGACTGGCGGGGATGCCTCGAACGCTCCGCCCGGGAAAAGCTGGAGGCCATGCAGAAGGAGGCCGGGACACAGGCGGAGTTATTGGTCACCGACAGCAACTCCATCCCGACGGCCATCTGCGAAGCCGCGTCCCGCATCGAAGCCGACCTGGTAGTGATCGGCCGCGGCTCGACCACCGGCATGCTGGGAAGACTGCGGACGAACGCCTATTCGATCATTCGCCAGTCCCCGTGCCCGGTCGTAAGCGTGTGAGCGAGGCAACGTTCGCGGGGCCGGCGCTAACGGTTCGTCCAGGTCACTAGGTGCGGACCAGCCCGAAGCGCCGGCATGCCCGGAAACACGGCGCTCAGTTCACCACTACCGGAAGCTTGATCTCTACCGTTTTCGGCGGCAGGCAGGAGTTGTTGTTGCACGCCTGGTAGCGCAGTTTTCCCAGCGCCATTCCGGGCCCCGTGAGCGCATTCGGCGCGACCTTGAATTTCGTCACCAGCTCGAAATCCCCGGTGAATACAGAAAGCGGCTTGGTCGAGAACTGGTACTTCTCCATGTGCGGCGCCGGAAACGCGACCTCCGGAGAGACCAGCACACCCGGCTCCCAGGTGAGCCGCAGCGGAATCAAATAACTCTCGCTCGGCATATTGCTGTTGCAGTGATAGCCCTCTTTCAAAAGCACTCTGGTAGTGACGGACACCGTCCCCCCGCGTTTGGCGGTCACTTTCTCCTGGGGCGCGACTGAAAGGACGCTATTCTGCGCCCAGCAGCAGGGCAGGAGCAAAACGGCGAGTAAGGCCGGCCGAGGTGCTCTCCATGAGCTTCTTGATTTCATCTTCAAAGGCATCCTTGCCCGCCAGGCCCTCGTGTTTCCACACCACCTTGCCGTTCCGGTCGATGAGGAACGTCGTCGGCAGAGCGTTCACGCCGCCATAAAGATCGGCCGTGGCGTCGTTGCCCTGGAGGATCCGGTAATTGATGGCGAGTTCCGAGACGAACGGCTTGACCGCGGTCCATCCTTCTTCGTCCATCGAGACGCCGATGACTGCGAAACCCTTGTCCTTGTACTTGCGCTCGAATTCGATGAACCACGGGATCTCGATCTTGCAGGGACCGCACCAGGTGGCCCAGAAATCGAGCAGCACCACTTTTCCCTTGTAATCGGACAGCCGGACCGTCTTGCCGTCGGCGTCCTTGAGCTCGAACTCGGGCGCGGGTTTGCGGTCTTTTTCGGCTTTGCTCGAGGCCGCCCTGACGGGCTTCGAGGAGTTACATCCACTCCCGATCAGAGCAAGCGCTACACAGGACGCCGCCAGCAGGCGGAAGTGGTTAGCCGACACAAATTCTCCTCTGTGCCGATTATACCGAGATTCGGGTAGTCAGTTCCGCTGCTTCAAACCAAACACGGCGATTACGTCGGGCCGCGGCCGGCAGCGTGTACTCCCCGTGGCGCCGGACGCCTGCGAACATCCAGGCGCCGCTGTCGCAAAAGCTTTCGCAAACGTAGTGGCGCCAGAGGCGGGAGCGGCCGAGCCGGTCGGCGCGCGTGAGGGCGGCCTTCACCGATTCGGCGGACCATCCGAGCTCGCCGGGAACCTTTCCCGCCAACTCCCGGCGTACCATCTCCTCGTAGGAGCGGCGCTTCGGGTTGCCCAGCCTCAGCCAGGCGAAATGAAACAGCTCGTGGATCAGGATCCGCCGCAGCTCGGCGGGACGCTGCCGGAGCGCGGCGTCGAGGACGATCCTGCGCTGACGCAGAAAGCTGGCCGCGTGAACTTCCCGTCCTTTGGCTGTCTCCCCGGAAAGCAGCTTGCCGCGATGCGCCCGCGGCGAGGGAAGAAAAGTAACGTCGATAGGAAGCCCGCGAACTTGCATTTTATCTGTAAGGTCCCAGGTTATCAGGCGCCTGGCGATGTATGATGAATGGCTGATGGCAGAACCGCCAGCCATGCGCCGCCTCGTCCTGATCCTTCTCGCGCTCGCGCCATCGGCGTGGTCTCAAGCCGATTTCTTCGAGACGCGCATCCGGCCGGTTCTGGCGACCAGCTGCTATGGCTGCCACTCCGCGGGCAAAGCCACCAGCGGACTGCAACTGGATTCCCGTGAAGGGCTGGAACGCGGCGGCAGCCGAGGGACGGCCGTCCGTCCAGGGGATCCGGACGCCAGCCTGCTTCTGCGAACGATTTCGTATCGCGATCCGGTTCTGAAGATGCCGCCCTCCGGCAAGCTGCCCGACGCCGTCATCGCGGACTTCCGCGAATGGATCCGGCAGGGTGCGCCCGACCCGCGCACGGAAGCGCCCGCCGCGCCGCGTCCGGCCGCAATCGACTGGGAGCAGGCCCCGCGCCATTGGTCCTTCCAGCCCATGCAGCCCGTGGAACCGCCGAAGGTGCGCGCGGCGAATTGGGTTCGTTCGCCCGTGGATGCTTTCATTCTGGCCAGACTCGAAGCCGCCGGTCTTACCCCGGCGCAGCCTGCCGGAAAACGTACCCTGCTGCGGCGAGTGACCTTCGACCTGACCGGGCTTCCCCCGTCGCCGGCGGAAATCGAGGCGTTTGATAACGACACCTCCGCGGCCGCGTTCGAAAAGGTCGTAGACCGGCTGCTCGCCTCGCCTCACTATGGCGAGCGCTGGGCGCGGCACTGGCTGGACCTGGTCCGGTTCGCAGAAACCAACGGCCACGAATTCGATTTCTACAAATACGACGCATGGCGCTACCGCGATTACGTCATTCGCGCCTTCAATGAGGATCTTCCCTACAACCAATTCGTGCGCGAGCACATTGCCGGTGATCAGGCGCCGCGCGGGCGTTTATCCACGGACGGAAAATACTGGGACACGCCCCTGGCTACCGGCTTCTTCGGGCTGGGGGAAGAGCGCAACGGGGCCACCGACCTGGAGGAAGTCCGCGGCGAGATGCGCGATTCCAAGATCGACGTGTTCGGCAAGGCCTTTCTCGGCCTTACAGTGGCCTGCGCCCGCTGCCACGACCACAAATTCGACCCGATTTCTACTACCGATTACTACGCGCTGGGCGGCATTTTCGACAGCACCCGAACCGCGCCGGCCGTGATTTCCTCTCCGGACGTCAGCCGGCAGATCGAGTCCATCGTCGCCCGGCTCAAGAAGTACGTTCCCGCCGGCGCCGCTCCGCAGCCCGTTCCGCTTCGCCCCGGCGACGAGCTCTTCGATATGGCGCAGTTCAGCCGTTCCGGCGCCGCCTTTGCCGAATCCGCAGCCGGCGCGCTCGATTCCTCGCGCGGGGTCTCCGACAAGCTGACCGGAATCCTGGTCTCCCGCAGTTTTGTTCCCACCAAGAGGTACATCCATGTGCGGGTGGCCGGCACGAAATTCAATCCCGTGCGCGAAGAGCCTTCACAGCTTGCCGTGACGATCTTTGCGCCGGGCCGTTATCCGAAAGGCGTCGCGGGGAACGGCGACCGGACGCTGCGCTGGAAAACGATCGCCCTGAAAGAGGAGGTCAACCAGGTCTGCCACCTGGAGATCGCCGACCGGCGCCGGGACGGCCACATCGTCGTGGGATCCATTGTGTTCTCGGACAACAAGGAGCCCCCGCCCGCGCCTTCCGAGACGCTGCCGGCTCTGGCGCCCGCCAATCCGCTCGAAGCGTCCCTTCCGGAGGAAGTCTTCGGACGTATTTCCTACGAGGATGTTCCGCACAACCTGCGCGTTCACGAGCGCGGGAATCATTTCAACCTGGGAGCGGAAGCGCCGCGCCGTTTTCTGCGGATTCTCGACGGAGAGAATCCCGGTCCCTACTCGAACGGCAGCGGGCGGGCGGTGCTGGCCGAAGCTCTCACGCGTCCCA
>DATJFH010000237.1:0-84326 GCA_035495815.1 Bryobacteraceae bacterium | reverse complement strand
TGGACCAGACGGGACGGAACACGCGCGTCACGGCGTGCCTGCATTGCGGCTCCGTGAGTGTGGTCGAAAGCTGCGTGGACGAGCCGCGGGCGGGAGATATCCGGCTCTACGGCCACATCGTTCTGGATCTGCCCGAGGCGCAGTTCGCGTGGCTTGCCGCCTGGCCCAGGCGCGCCGGCGCCGATGGCGGCGACTGGCTGTTCCTTCCCGCGGGCTGGCGGCGCGAAACGCTGGAAGAGCTGGAGGGGGACAAGCGGAGCGAGTGGGAGCGCCAGGGCCGGATGAGGCCGGCGCAGCGTTTCCGGCTCTGGCCCTGGCCGCAGGAGCCCGCGCCCGGCCGGTTGCCGCTGCACCTGCGCGAGTATGACACGATCTGGCGCGTGCTTCAGTTCACGCGCGAGACGCCGGTCGAAACCGTCCTCCGGTACGCCGATCCGCGCTTCTCCACTGCCCCGTTCGCGCTCGATCTTATCGCGGACCGTCCCGACCGCGACGAGCTGCTCGCCGGCTGGCTGCGCGGCAACAGCGACGATTCCCGGCGCATCGCCCACGCGTTGCTGCAAATGCTGGATCCGCTGCCGCCGGAGTTGCTGGAGGTCGTGGTGGACGACCTGGCGCATACGCCGCTGGCGCGCAGCTCGGAATCCTCGCACCGTCTGGAGCTGCATCACCGGATAGGGCTGTCTCTCGATCTGCTTTCCGCGCTCCGGCCGGATTTACAGCAGGTAGCGCCCGCGCTAACCGACCTGAAGCAGCGGATCGGCAAGCGCGATTACGAGCTGATGCAGAGTATCGGCAAACTGCTCGCCGCGCTGCCAGCCAAGGTTCCATGATTACCATTCAGGATTTGTTCGAAAGCCACCTGACGGTCGCCGACCTTGACCGGGCGGTGAAATTCTACGGCGAGCGGCTCCGACTTCCGTTGGCGCGAGTCTTTCCGGAGCGGCGCGCCGCCTTTTTCTGGATCGGAGAGCCGGGTAAGGCGATGCTCGGTCTTTGGGAGACAGGTTCCAGCCCGCAGCGGTTGAGCCTGCACGTGGCTTTCACGGCGACCCTGCAGGAGGTCCTGGCCGCGCCGAAAGCGCTGCGGGACGCCGGCATCGCCCCGCTCGATTTCGATGGCGCTCCAACCGAGGAAGCGGTGGTCCTGGGCTGGATGCCGGCGGCGGCCGTCTATTTCCACGACCCGGACGGCAATCTGCTGGAGTTGCTTTCGATGCTCGAAGACTCGCCGAGGCCTGAAGCGGGCGTGGTTCCGTGGAGCCGTTGGGTCGAAATCGGACGCCAATAGTCCGGCAGGCCCTTCTTGGTATCGAGCAGGATCTCGAGAATCGCTCTCCGGTCTTCCGCCGACAGGCGGGCAAACGCCGCATCGCGATCCTCACCGGTCAGAACCTCCCACAGCCGGCGGTAGATGCGATCCCGGGCAGCTGGGGGCAGGTTGTCGAACGCTTCCGAGTAGATCAGGTAGCTGCACGGATAGCGGAACATGCGGCGGGTCAGCTCGAACTGGCGCAGCGAGCGGCCCTGCCGGTCCTTGGGTCCCTGCGCGGCGAACCCGGCGGCGAAGCCGGACGTGCCTTCGATCCGCCCTTCAAGCGGAGCCTCGTCGGTGAACAGCATGTATTTGACCAGCGCTTCCGCCGCTCCGTGAATGCGCCGCACGGTGGACTCGCTGCGCTCACCCTCTGGCCGCTTCAACGCCTTGTTCATGGCGGCCTGAGATTCGAGCGCCATCCGCGTCTCGAAACCCACGCGGGTGATCAGATTCTGCATGCGCGACTGGTGCTCGAGCGTCATCAGCGCCACAATGTCGCTGCCCGGGCTCAGGAGGCCGCCCGTGTCGAGCCGCCCCTTCAGATCGGTGACGTTCGTTCCCTTTGCTGAAGCCGGCCGCGGCGGTTGGCCGTCTTCGTAGATCAGGTTACCCATGTGTTGCTGCTCTCCGTGCGTGCCGGTGACGTAGTAGCCGCCCCAGCGCTGCGAAAGAGGGCTGCGATGATCGGTTATGAACGTACCCACGTGAAAAAGCGGCATTCCGCCGGCATCCGGAAAAACGGAACGGACCACCAGCCCCGGCACTCCCAAAGTATTGCCCGAAGCGTGGCACTGCAGGCACTCGTCCCTGCGCACGAACTTGGGCGATGACGATTTCTCCTGGTTCAGCGTGTAGAAAATCACTCCCTGCTTCGGATCGACCGAGGCCACCTCTACCACGTCTCCCCCCTTGACCCAGCCCACCGAGACCTGGTCGTTGAAATACAGAGCCCGGGGCACGCGCGGCGAAATGCGGGCCGCCTGAAAGCTGGTTTTGGAGAAGACCAGAATCTGCGAAGACACCGGCGCGCCCAGGTTCCGCAGGACGGACGGCAGGTAGCCGTAGTCGGGATCGTACTCGAGTCTGGCGTCGCCGCTCCTGATGCGCTGCTGGAGCCGCGCAATGGGATCATCCACGGGACGGGTCGAATACTGGATCGCCCAGTCGTCGAGGGGGAGAACGTAGGAGCCGTCGAGGTCGGCCAGCGCATGCGCGGCCATCAACACGGCGATCGCGGCCAGGATCGCCGCAGCCCTTTTACGCGACATGATGCACCCCCGCGATCCGGCAGAGCGGACGGCTCCCGGAAGGCTCGGACAGCACATCCGCGATCGAAGCGCCGCGGAAAGCATTTTCAATCATCTCCATGGCGGAATCGAGCCGCGCGTGCAGCGGGCAAAGACGCGCGCCGTGCGCGGCGATTCCCAGCGGGCATTGCCGGATTCTCCGGATGGGCTCTACCGTATTCACCACTTCGAGCACGCTGATGGTCTCCGCCGGCCGGGACAGCAGGAATCCGCCTTTCTTGCCCCGTTGGCCGGATACCAGACCGCCCCGGCCCAGCGCTTGCATGACCTTGGCCAGGTATCCGGCCGGTACGAGCGTCGCTTCCGCGATCTGCTGATTGGTCTGCGGATCCTCGGGGTTGGAGGCCAGCCAGACAATCGCGCGCAATGCGTATTCAACAGTTTGAGACAACATTGGATATGTGGATAATTATATCCATAATTATAGCGGCAGATCAAGAGAAAAAGCGCCGCCGCCAGATCCGGAACCCGGGCGGGTGGATGACGCGCTTGGCCGGCTTCAAAATGAACGGTTGCGGGCGCCGCCCGGCGAAGGTATCGCTTTCCGGCGTATATCCGCACGAATTCGCTGACAAGAGAACTGCTTCCGCGATAAGATAGGACTTGGATGTTTGGTCCCGAGATGGCTCATGCCGGCGACTTTTCCCCAAGTGCTGCAATCGCTGCCGAAGCTTACCCTCATGGGCGCGGTGGACATCCTTGTCGTCGCTTTTCTGATTTATGAGCTGATCATGATCGTCCGCGGCACCCGGGCCGCGCACATTCTGCTCGGAATTCTGGTTCTGGTCGCCATCTATAACCTGTCATTCTGGCTGCGCCTGGAACTCCTGCATACAATTCTTTCGCAAATCATTCCCTATATGGCGGTCGGGGTGATTGTGCTGTTCCAATCCGAAATCCGCAGAACGCTGGCGCGCATCGGCCGGAAACGGCTTTTCGGCCATACGTTCCGGCGGCGGGAATATACGGAGGAGATTCTGCTGGCGCTGGCCCGCCTGTCCGCCGAGAAGACTGGAGCGCTGATCGTCCTCGAGCGGGACATCGGTTTGCGTACATTTATTGAGAGTGGAGTCCGGCTGGACGCACATATTTCGAGAGACCTGCTTTTGTGTATCTTCCGGAAAGAAGCGCCGCTGCACGATGGAGCGGTGATCGTACAAAAGGATCATATCAGCGCGGCGGCCTGTTTTCTGCCGCTGAGCATGAATCCGGCGCTTTCGAGCAAGCTGGGGACCCGTCACCGGGCGGCCATCGGCATCACCGAGGAGACCGATTGCCTGGCCATCATCGTGTCCGAAGAGAACGCGCGCATTTCCATCGCCGCCTTCGGTGAGATCGAGCTGGATCTCACGCCCGAGCAGGTAGGTCAGCGGATCGCCAGGCATTTCGGCGGAAACCGCCGTTTGTGGCGGCCTTCCGAGGACCGGGAAGAGATACGGCTGCCCCGTGAAAGAGTCCCCATCCAGAAGGTAAGCCGGCCATGATCGAGGCGCTGACGCGCAATGCCGGCTGGAAACTCTTCTCACTCGCCGTCTCGCTGATGCTCTGGTTCGCCTACGCCAGGGATCCGGAAATCGGAACCTTTGTTTCCGTGCCCGTCGAGTACCGCGGCATGCCGGACGATCTGGAAATCAGTTCCGACCTGGTGGGCTCGGTTTCGATCGACCTGCGCGGGCCGGCCAACAAGATCGAGAATTTCAACAGCGCCAAATCCGCCGTGGTGCTCGATTTTTCCGACATCCACAAGCCGGGCGAGCGCACGTTTCAAATCGACGAGCATAATACGAACCTGCCGACCGGCATGCGGCTGGTGCGGGCTATCCCGGCGCAGATCCGGCTGCAGTTCGAGCAGCGGACGCGGTTGTCCGTCCCGGTGCAGGTACGATTCTCCGGCGCGCTGCCGAAAGGCTACCACGTGGCCCGTTATGAAGCCAAGCCCAAGGAGTTGACGATCCTCGGACCGGCAAGCCACGTGAAGAAGATCGAGTACGCGGTAACCGATCCGATCGATGTGGCGGCGGTGGTGGGCGAATCGCAGTTTCACGTCAACGCCTACGTGGGCGATCCGCATGTCCGCTTCGAGAAACCGGTCAGGATTTCCGTCACCGTGTTCATGGAGAAACATCCCTAGAAGCAATTCATGGCCAAGAAACTGTTCGGAACCGATGGAATCCGCGGAGTTGCGGGGCAATTTCCGCTGGACCCCGAGACGACGCATGCGTTCGGGCTGGCTCTGGGTGGCGTGGCGAAGGATCTTGCGCCCAACCCGCAGATTGTGATCGGCATGGATACCCGCGAGTCCGGCCCATGGATCGCGGCCCAGGTGGCCGGGGGGCTCAGGGAGGCGGGCGCCGGAGTGCGCTTCGCCGGAGTAGTGACGACGCCCGGGGTGGCGTTCCTGACCCATACCGATTCATTCGCCGCCGGAGTGATGATTTCCGCGTCCCACAATCCGTATCAGGACAACGGCATCAAAGTTTTCGGACACAGCGGATTCAAGCTGCCCGACGCTCAGGAAGACCGCATCGAGGAGGAGATTTTTCGGCTCCGCGAGGCCGGCGTGAAACCGGCGGCGGCCGAGTTGCGCGTGGACGAAGGGCTCGATCTGCGATACATCCACAACCTGCTCTCGACGGCGCCGAACCGGTTCGACGGCTTGAAAATCGTGCTGGATTGCGGGAACGGCGCCGCGTCCCATCTGGCCCCGGAACTGTTCCGCCGGGCAGGCGCGGGCGTTGAGGCCATCTGCCGCGATCCGGACGGCCGGAACATCAATCTGGGATGCGGCGCACTCCACCTGGAGCCGTTGCAAAAGGCGGTTCTGGCGGCCGGGGCGGATCTGGGGGTGGCCTACGACGGCGACGCCGACCGCGCCATCTTCGTATCGAAGAGCGGCCGGGTGATCGACGGCGACGCCGTGCTCCTGATTGCCGCCCGCGAGATGCTGGCCTCCGGACGGCTGAAGAATCGGCTGGTGGTGGCCACGGTGATGTCGAATCTGGGGCTGGAGAAGGCCCTGGAGCGGGAAGGAATACGGCTGATCCGCACGGCGGTGGGCGACAAGTACGTGCTCGAGGAGATGCTGCGGTCTGGCGCCGCGCTGGGCGGCGAGCAATCGGGGCACGTGATCTTCACGGATTATTCGACGACCGGAGACGGCATGCTGACCGCGCTTCAGATCACGTCGATCTCCGCCAGGTCCGGAAAAGGGCTCGACGAGCTGGCAACCGATATGGAGATTTATCCGCAGCGGCTGGTCAACGTCCGTATCCGCGAAAAGAAGAGCCTCTCCGAACTGCCTTCGGTTGCCCGCGAGATGCGGGAATGCCAGGAGGCGCTGGGGGCCACCGGGCGGGTCCTGGTGCGCTTCTCGGGTACCGAGCCTCTGGCGCGCGTGATGGTGGAGGCCGCCGATCCCAAGCAGGTGGAGGAGTTCACGACGCGCATCGCGGGCGCCATCGAGCGGGAGATCGGTTAAAGTAAGGGGATGCGCAGATCTCTTTTCGCCCTGATACTGGCTTCGGCCGCGGCCGTTTACGGTTTCCAGGCCGCCCGGGCGCCGCGTCCGAAACCGTACGAAACCGGCTGGGTGTCGCTCTTCAACGGCAAGGACCTGACCGGTTGGGTCAAGGTCGGGAACGAGAAGTGGGAAGTAGAAGACGGCGCGATACACGGCCAGGGGGTAACGAAGGACTACGGGTATCTGCGCACGGAGAAGATGTACAAGGATTTTCAACTCTCTCTGCGCTTCAAGTGCGAAGCCGACGGCAACAGCGGCGTCTTCGTCCATTCGGAATTCAAGCCGGGAACAGCCACGATCACGCAGGGCATGCAGTTCGAGATCGACCGGGCGTTGAACCACCACACGGGCGGGCTCTACGGCGACGGGCGGCAGTGGATCGCCTGGCCCGCGCCGGAGTTCGAGACGGTGCTGAGACCCACGGATTGGAACGACTATCTGCTGATCGTCGAGGGCAACCGCTACGTCGCGCGCCTGAACGGCGTGCTGATCCTGGATTTCACGGACCCGACGCCGAAATCGTTCGACGGCTACATCGCGCTGCAGCTGCATTCCGGCGGGCTGGGCAACATGCGGTTCAAGGACATCAGCATTCGCGACCTGTCGCGCCGGTAGCCGTCCTGTTGCGGGATCATAGAAGAGGATAGCCATGAAAGAACAACCAAAGAGCACCGATCGTCGCGATTTTCTGAAAGCCACCACGGGCGCGCTGGGCGCCGCGGTGACGTCGTTCCCGGGCATCATCTCCGCCCAGACGGTAACCAATGCCATCAAGGTCGGATTGGTAGGCTGCGGAGGCCGGGGAACCGGAGCTGCCTCGCAGGCGCTGACCGCGGATGACTACGCGGAGCTCACGGCGGTGGCCGATATCGACGCCGGTAATGTCGACAAGTCGCTGGAGGCGCTGAAGCGGCGGGGCAAGATCGCGTCGCGATTGAAAGTAGACGATTCGAAGCGGTACCTCGGACTGGACGCCTACCAGAAAGTGATCGACAGCGGTGTAGACGTGGTGATTCTCACCACGCCGCCCGGCTTCCGGCCCGGTCATCTGGCGGCCTGCATCGAAGCCAATAAACACGTGTTTTGCGAAAAGCCGATCGCCACCGATGCGCCCGGCGTGCGTGCCGTGATGGCCACCTCGGAAAAGGCGAAAGAGAAGAATCTGTCGCTGGTGGCCGGCTTCTGCTGGCGCTACAACAACATGATTATCGAGACCTTCGATCAGGTGCAGAAGGGCGGGATCGGCAAGCTGGTGGCTTATTACGCGACGTATTACACCAATCCGGTGAAGCCGATGCCGCCGGCGGCCACGCGTCCCTCCGGAATGAGCGACGTCGAGTGGCAGATCCGCAACTGGTACAACTTCGTGTGGCTGTGCGGCGACAGCCTGGTGGAACAGGCCGTGCACAGCGCGGATAAAATCGCCTGGGCGATGGGCGACGAGCCGCCGGTGAGCTGCGTAGGCGTCGGCGGGCGGTCGATACCGTCCGAAGGGGGCAACATTTACGATCACTTCGAGATCAACTACATCTATCCGAATGGCATGCGGGCGTTCCTGGCCAACCGCCAGATCGAAGGCTGTCACAACGAGAACTCCGACTACCTGCTGGGATCGGACGGCACGTGCCTGATCGGCCGCGGCCCGGCGCCGAGGATCGAGGGCAAGAATCCCTGGCAGTTCACCGGCAAGCAGTACGACATGTACCAGCGCGAGCACGACCTGCTGTTCGCCTCGATCCGCCGCAACCAGCCCATGAACGACGGCAAGCGCATGGCCACGAGCACGCTGCTGGCGATGATGGGCCGCATGGCAGCCTACACCGGTCAGCAGATCACCTGGGACCAGGCCCTGAACTCGCAGGAGCATTTATTCCCGGACAAGGTGGATTGGAACGGCAGCATGGAAGTCCGCCCGCGCGCCGAACCCGGCATTACAAAGTTCTCGTAACGCGCGCACTCGGCCTGCCGCGACAGTGGCGCCGACGCCTGCGCTGAACCATGGAGACCGTTGTGCAACCCCCGCGAAAACCACCTGCACCGGATTATCCCGGCGGTCTCCTGCCTCGAGGATCCGCCGGCGCTGCCGGGTGGGGCAGGCGTTTCCTACTGCCGCGCCGCGCCAGGACAGTATTATTCACGGGCGCGTGCTGCACGCTGGCCGCGGTATCCCTCTTTGCCCAGCCGGTCGACTTCAAGCGTGACGTCGCACCTATCCTGGAGCAATCCTGCGCGGGATGCCATAATGCCGGCAAGGCTGCCGGCGGGCTGGCCGTGACTTCGCGTAAGGCGCTGCTCGACAAGCGGTCGATCGTGCCCCGGAATCCCGAGGCCAGTTTGCTGTACCGCGCCGCCGCGCTTCCGGCCGGACGTCCCGGCGCGATGCCTCCGGGCGGTCCGCGGCTGCCGGAAGCAAAGCTGGAAGTCTTGAAGCGGTGGATCGAGGAGGGCGCGCCGTGGCCCGACGGAGCAGCCCTCAAACTCACGGATTCCGGCGCGGGCGACGAGCACGAGACCGTGCGCCGGATCCACGCCAGTATCGAAGCTCGAGCGAAGACTTCGGATCCGGCGGCCGCATACAAGGTGACCATTCCCAACACGCTGATCTCTTACGGCATGGTCCCGATTCCCGCCGGCGAGTTCACGATGGGATCTACCGCAAAAGCGGACGAGCAGCCTCCGCACCAAGTTCGCGTCGATGCCTTCTGGATGCAGGTACACGAAGTCACCTGGGACGAATACCGGCTATTCATGTTCGCGAGCCAGGCGGGCGAGGTCGCCGGCAAGGACACCACGCTCGATGCGGTGAGCCGCCCAACGCGGCCCTATGTCGAGATGAGCTTCGGAATGGGCATCAACGGATTCCCGGCCATCAGCATGACGCAGCACGCGGCCAACAAGTACGCCGAATGGTTGAGCGCGAAAACAGGCGAATTCTATCGCCTGCCTACGGAAGCAGAATGGGAATACGCGTGCCGGGCGGGCGCCGCCGCTGATCCTGCTCCCCTCGGCGACTTCGCGTGGTTTGCCGCAAACAGCGGCGGCAAGTACCAAACCGTCGCCACACGGAAGCCGAATGCCTGGGGCCTCTACGACATGCTCGGCAACGTGATGGAGTGGACGCTCGACCAGTACGAAAGCTATAAGCCGGCCGCGGCCGTGAATCCATGGGTAAAAGCGAAGGAGCTCTATCCGCACGCGGTCCGGGGAGGATCCTGGAACGATCCGGCGGAGATGGTCCGCTGCGCCGCGCGCGTCGCCTCTGAGGCCGCCTGGAAGCAGCAGGATCCGCAACTGCCCAAAAGCATCTGGTACGAGACCGACGCGCAGTGGCTCGGCTTCAGGCTGGTGCGTCCGGCGAAAATCCCCACGGCGGACGAGATGTACGAATACTGGAACAGCGGTGTGGAGCGGCTGGAATAGAATCGGAGCCGTCCTGATACTGGCCACCGGGGCCGGCGCGTCCGAACTGCGTTTGTTCGAATCGGTCGAGCCCGCCATGGGCACGCTGTTCCAGATCAAGCTGTACGCCACTGGCGAGACCGTCGCCGCAGAGGCTTTCCGGGCTGCATTCGATCGCGTGCGCGAGTTGGACAGCGCTCTTTCCGACTACAAACCCGACAGCGAGCTGAACCGCATCGCGCGGACCGCCGTGCAGCATCCCCTGCCGGTGAGCGACGATCTGTTCCGCGTCTTGGCAGCCTCGCAGAAGCTGGCCGAAGAGACGAATGGGGCGTTCGATGTGACACTGGGCCCCGTGATCCGGCTGTGGCGGGAAGCGCGCCGGACCGGCCGTCCACCCGATCCGGCGGCTCTGCGGGAGGCGGCTGCGCGCTGCGGTTACCGCAAACTGCGTCTGGATACGGCGAATCGAACGGCGAGCCTCGCGATGGCGGGAATGCAACTCGATCTGGGCGGCATTGCCAAGGGTTACGCGGCCGACGCCGCGCTGGCCGTCCTGAAGGGACTTGGAATCACCCGCGCGCTGGTGGCCGCCAGCGGCGACCTGGCTTTCGGCGATCCGCCCCCGGGGCGGCGGGGATGGAAGATCGGCGTCCAGTCCGAGACTCTGGAATTGAGCAACACCGCGGTCTCGACGTCCGGTGACCAGGAGCAGGGTCTCGATGCGAATGGGAGGCGATATTCCCACATCATCGACCCGGTCTCCCGCGCGGGACTCACCGACAGGATCACGGTGACCATCGTCGCGCCTCGCGGCGTGCAGGCGGACAGCCTCGCGACCGCCGTCAGCGTCCTCGGCGCGTCCAGAGGCCTGGAATTTGTGGAGGGGCAGGATGGAATCGCAGCCCTGATCGTGGTTCGCAGGAACGGAGAAGAGAGAATATTGAGGTCGGCGCGCTTCAAGCGCGGCTCCTGACGCACGGCCCGGACCTTCGGGAGCCTGGCCTGGTCCCCGGCTCTGGTAGAATCGTCATTCTCTTCATGGCTGAGGTTCCACTTCTAAAAGCGACCAACGTCAGCAAATCCTACGGGGCCGTCCAGGCTCTGCAATCGGTATCGTTCGACCTCCAGCCCGGCGAAGTTCACGCGCTCGTCGGAGAAAACGGCGCGGGCAAGTCCACGCTCATCAGAATCATTACCGGCGCGACACAGCCGGATTCCGGAACGCTCGAAATTCACGGCGACGTCATCGCCGCCAACAGTCCCGTTCGCAGCCGGTCGCTGGGGGTAGCCGCGATTTACCAGCAGCCGGCCCTGCTGCCGGACCTCACGGTCGCCGAGAACATCTCGCTCGCGCTCGAGCCGCCCGGCGCATGGCGGCGTATCGACTGGAGAGGACGCCGCGGCCGGACGCGCCGCCTGCTCGAGCGCGCCGGCTCCACCCTCGATCCCGACAAACGCGCGGCGGACCTGACGATGCCCGAGCAGCAGCTGGTCGAAATCGCCAAGGCCATCGGCTCGGGCGCGAAAATCCTGATCATGGATGAGCCTACTTCCGCGCTGGCGGACCGTGAAGTGGAGCGCCTCTTCCGCATCATCGCCGAGCTGCGGCAGGGCGGCGCCGGCATCATTTACATTTCGCACCGCCTGGAAGAGCTGGTCAGAATCGCGGATCGCGTGACGGTGCTGCGTGACGGCCGCGCCGTCGACACGCGCCCCATGGCCGGGCTGGACCGCGGCGCGCTTATCGCCATGATGATCGGACGCGAACTCTCGGCAGTCTTCCCGAAACGTGAGATCCGCCTCGGCGACACGGCCTTTGAAGGACAACATCTCGGCTGCCAGTCCTCCGGAGTTCGGGACATCAGCTTCCATCTCCGGGCCGGCGAAATCCTCGGACTTGCCGGGCTGACCGGCTCGGGACGAACTGAGCTGGCGCAGATCCTTTTCGGTCTGACGCCGGCCGACAGCGGCCGCATCACGCTGCGCGGAAAAGAAGCCGTCATCTCCAATCCCGGCGACGCCATCGCCCACGGTATCGCCTACCTGCCCGAGGATCGCCGCCGGCACGGTGTGATTCCGGAGATGTCGGTGGCGGCCAACTGCACGCTGGCGAGCCTCGACGAGTTCACGCACGCCGGCCTGCTCGATTTCGGGCAGGAGCAATCGCGCGCGACGGGCATGGCGGAAAGGCTGCGCGTGAAGACGCCTTCCGTGCAGTCGCCGGTCAGCGCGCTCTCGGGCGGCAATCAACAGAAGGTGGCGCTCAGCCGCTGGCTGATGGTGAAACCGTCGGTGCTGATTCTCGACGAGCCGACCCAAGGCGTCGACATCGGCGCCAAGGCCGAGATCCACAAGCTTATCGGCGATCTGGCCGAACAGGGCATGGCGATCCTCATGATCTCGTCGGAATTGCCCGAAATCCTGGGGATGAGCGACCGCGTCGGCGTAATGCGCGGCGGAACGCTGGCCGGAATCCTCGACCGCGGCGAGGCCACCCAGGAACGAATCCTGTCGCTTGCCCTGGGAACGCGCCAATGATGGCCGGACACCCTCGGGAATCGGCGGCGGCGATTCTGCTCCTGACGCTGCTGGCGGCGCTCGCTTTCGCCGCGCCCGCATTCTACAGCGCCGGCAACCTGCGCGACCTGCTCCTGAGCAACGCTCCGGTATTGATCTGCGCCATCGGCAGCACGCTGGTGATCCTCACCGGTGAGGTGGACATCTCCATCGGCTCCCAACTCGCGGTCCTCAGCATCGTGGCCGGCGCGCTGGCCAAAACGGGACTGCCGCCGGCCGCTGTGGTGATTGTGCTGATCCTGGCTGGAGGAGCGCTCGGCGCCGTCAATGGAATTCTGGTGGCCGGCTGCGGAATTCCGTCCATCGTGGTCACGCTGGCCACGATGATGGCCTGGCGCGAAACACTGCGCTGGTCGACCGAAGGAGCCTGGGTCCAGAATCTGCCGGACGGTTTTCAATGGTTCGGACTTGGGCAGAGCGGCGGGCAAGCCGTCATCCTCGTGGTCACCGCAGTCGTGTTTGCCGCGTTCGCCTGGTCGCTGCGGAACCTGGCGGCGGGACGAGCGGTGTACGCCGCCGGCTCGGAGAGGGAAGCGGCACGACTCGCGGGCCTCGATCCCCGACGCGTGGTGTTCTGGGTTTTCACGGTAGCGGGCATGCTGGTGGGAATCGGAGCGCTGGTGGCTACCGTGCGTTTTCACGACGTGCCGGCCAACGCCGGAATCGGCCTGGAATTGAAGTGTATTACCGCGGTGGTGATCGGCGGTACGGCCATCAGCGGAGGCCGGGGAACGCTGGCCGGAACGCTGGCCGGCGTCGCGCTGCTCGGCGTGATCGCGACCGCCCTCATTTTCGCCGGCGTCAGTCCCTATTGGGAGAAGGCAGCCCAAGGGGTGATCATCCTGGGGGCAGTGGCCTCCGATTACGTGGCAGGCCGGGGCCGCGGGACGAGGCGGGCGGCGGCATGAACTCCCTGCTGATTCTGCTTGCGGTCGAAATCGCGGTATTCAGCTTCACCGGCGCCAACTTCTGGTCGGTCGCCAACGGTTTCGAAATCGTACGGCTGGGCGCCGAACTCGGGCTGTTGGCGCTGGCGCTGACGCCCGTGCTGCTGACCGGCGGCATCGATCTTTCGGTCGGCTCGATGATGGGGCTCTGCGCCGTTTCCTTCGGCGCGCTTTGGCATGATCTCGGCGTGCCGGTCGCCGCCTGCGTCGTTCTCGTGTTGCTGATCGGCGCTCTGGGCGGAGGGCTGAACGCGCTGCTGATCGCGCGTTTCCGCATCACGCCCCTGATCGTTACTCTCGGAACGTACTCGCTGTTTCGCGGAATCGCGGAAGGAGTGACGGGGGGCGCCGTCAATTACACCGGATTCCCCCCCGGCTTCCTGTTCCTGGGCCAAGGCTACGCCGGAGGCGTCATTCCCGCTCAGCTCTTCGTGCTGGCCGCGGTAGCGGCGGCGTACTGGATTCTGGTCCATCGGAGCGCCATCGGGCGAACACTCGCGGCGATCGGATTCTCGCCGGAGGGCGCGCGCTACGCCGGCATCCCGGTGTCAAGACGTCTGACGCTCATTTACATTCTGTCGGGCCTCACCGCAAGCCTCACGGCCGTCATCTACGTATCCCACCTGGGACAAGCCAAATCGGACGCCGGCCTGGGCTACGAGCTGGTCGCCATTACCGCCGTCGTATTGGGCGGAACGTCCATCTTCGGGGGACGCGGCACTGTGACCGGCACGCTGCTCGGATTATTCGCCATCGTAATTCTACAGAACGGGCTGCGGCTGTCGGCGCTGCCGGCCGAGCTGACCGGCGTCCTGATGGGGATCCTGTTGATCGCGACCATTCTGCTCGAGCGGGCGAAACACCCGAGGCTGGCTCCGCTCCTCGGAGCGGCGCTCGCGGTGACGATCGCGATCGCGGCTTTCTCGGCGCATGGCCGGAATTCGACGCCGTCCGCGGGCCGTCGAATCGTGGCCGGGCTGATGCCCAAGGCCAAGGGCGATCCGTACTTCGTGAGCTGCCGGAAAGGCGCGGAAGAAGCTGCCCGGGCGCTCGGAGTGGAGCTGATATGGGACGGGCCCACGGAGCTCGATCCGGCGAAGCAGAACGAGGTGGTGGAAGGCTGGATCACCAAAGGAGTGGACGTCATCGCCGTCAGCGTGGAGAATCGCGCCGCCATCTCCACCGTGCTTCGCAAAGCTCGCTCCCGCGGCATCAAAGTCATTGCCTGGGACGCCGATGCCGAGCCTGACGCCCGCGACTTCTTCGTGAACCAGGCCACTCCCGAGGGCATCGGGTACGCCCTGACCGATCAGGCCGCGAAAGAGCTGGGCGGCAAGGGCGAGTTCGCCATTATCACCGGAGCCCTGAGCTCGGCCAACCAGAACGAGTGGATCAAGCACATCAAGGCTCGTCTTGCGGAGAAATATCCCGCGATCAAGCTCCTCACCATCGAGCCGAGCGACGACGATCGCGACAAAGCCTTTGCCCGAACCCAGACCGTGCTCAAGGTGTACCCGCAGGCAAAGCTGATCATGGGCATCGCGGCGCCGGCTGTCCCCGGAGCAGCCGAAGCGGTCAAGCAGTCCGGCCGCACGGACGTGAAAGTGATCGGACTCTCTCTGCCGAGCCTCTGCCGGCCCTATGTGCATGCCGGTTTCATCGATGCGGTGATTCTGTGGAATACTTACGATCTCGGCTATCTGACGGTCTACACGGCCGACGGGCTGGTACGCGGCCGCCTCAAGCCGGGCGCCGCGTCGTACGAAGCCGGCCGCGTAGGAAAGGTGGAGGTCCGGGGCGACCAGGTCATTCTCGGGAAGCCGTTCACGTTTACCAGGGAAAACATCGACCGGTTCGAGTTCTAAAATCGGGCCGGCGAAACTGGGCTTTACCGTGTCCGCAGAACCGCTTCACGCGGGCTTGCGTCCCGTCTTTCCGCTGTCCAGACCTGGAAGCCCGTCAGCGTGAACCTGGACGCCAGCAGCTCGAAGCCGACGCCGGTGTAATCGGGCTTGTTGCGAAGGGGCCGTCCCGCGTAATGGACGATTCTGCGGTGCTCGAAGGTCAGGGCGGCAGCCCGCCGGCCCATTTGCGGTTGGTCCGGACCTGATAAGATTTGTGCGTAATGAAGCCCATAACGCGATACATGGAAGAGGCCGGAATCGGCATCGGCCAGCTGGTCGCCGCCACCGGACTGAGCGCGAAAGTGGTCAAGGCTATCGTCGGGGGCAACTACACCGCCAGTCCGGAGCAGCGCGTCCGGCTGGCCGCGGCGCTGGGCGTTTCGGCCGGCGAGATATCGTGGGGACACTCGGTCCCCGTCGAACACCTTCGCGGCAACGGTCCGCAGTGCGGACGCTCAACCTGACTGCTGCGCTGGAAGGCGTTCACACGCCGATGTCTTCGTTCCAGAGCTCCGGCCGGGACTGAATGAAGGACGTCATCAATCGGACGCATTCCTCGTCCTGGACCACGTCCACACGCACGCCGTTGTCCCGCATGTAATCTTCCGCGCCGAGAAACGTCCGGTTCTCGCCGACGACGACTCGCGGGATCTTGTACAACACGATGGCGCCGCTGCACATGGGACACGGGGACAGCGTGGAGTAGATCGTGCAGCTCCGGTATACCCGGGCCGGCAGACGTCCGGCGTTGCGGAGGCAGTTCATTTCCCCGTGATCGATCGGGCTGCCCGTCTGGACCCGGCAGTTATGTCCCCGTCCGATGATGGTTCCCTCGTATACCAGTACGGAACCGATAGGGATGCCGCCCTCCGCCAGGCTCTGGCGAGCCTGCTCGATAGCCGCATCAAGGAATGGGTCGGCAGCCACTATTTCCGGGCGACCAGGACTCGCGACGGATAAAAGCTCTGACGCACCACCTGCTCGGAGATGATTCGGAAGTCGCTGGCTTCGATCAGATCGGGAACGCGCTGTTCCACCTGCCGTCCCCAGAACGCCGGCGCGAGGCGGCCGAGCACCTTGTAGATCCGGTTGAAGACAGCGGTGTCCTGGCCGATCATGACCAGCGCCAGCCGTCCCCGGGAGCGCAGAACGCGGTGGAACTCATCCACCGTGCGCACGATGTCCTCCGACGAGAGCAGCTCCAGCAGATAGCAGCACACCACCGCGTCGAAGCTGCCGTCGCGAAACGGCATCTGCCGGGCATCCACGGCCTGGCAGTGCGATGACGAATGCGGATAGCTGCGCCGCGCCCGCCGCTGCGTGAGCGCCGCCATGTTGGGCGACAAATCCACCCCGAGGGTGGTCCCGCTGCGGTTAGCGCGAACGATACGGCGGAACATTTCGCCGGAGCCGGTGGCCACTTCGAGCACCCGCATCCCGTCCTCGATTCCGCTGTTGTTGACTGCCTGCTGATGGGCGCGCGAGTGCCAGAAAGAAGAGGACAACCCGTAAACACGACTCATTCGATCGTAGGCGCGGCGCGTCCGCCGGGCCAAAGTGTCCGGCAGTCCATTCACCGACCACGCAGAGGGAGTTTCTTCCAGCTTGTTCAACCAAGGCTCCTGATTTAGGATACCGCCGCCAGGCGGGTCTGTAATTCGGGGACTTCTATCTCGATGCGTGTTCCCTGGCCAGGCTTGCTATCGATCCACATCCGATAATCCGCGCCGAACAGAACCTTCAATCGCTCATTGACGTTGCTGACGCCGATACCCCTCTCGAGAAGGGTCGCCATCTCCGCTTCGGCAATCCCCACGCCGTCGTCTTCGACGAGCAAATGCAATCGTCCCTCCACAACCCGGGCGCGAAACGTAATCGCGCCCCCTTCGATCTTACTGCTCAGGCCGTGCTTGATACAGTTCTCGATCAAGGGCTGCAACAGCATGCTGGGCAAATGCATATCGAGCGCCGCCGGCTCCACATCCTTGCGGAATTTCAATTTGTCGCCAAAGCGGACCACCTCGATCGAGAGGTAATCTTCGACGAAACTCAACTCTTCCCGCAAGCTGCTGAAGTTATCATGTTTTCGCAGCAGGCGCCGGAGGATGTTGGAGAGCTGATAGACCACCATCCTGGCCTGATGAGGGTCGGTCCGGATCAGGGACGAAACCGAGTTCAACGTATTGAAGAGAAAGTGGGGATTGATCTGGCTGGTAAGGGCGTCGAGACGCGCCTGCATGAGCAGCCGCTGCTGCTCCTGCAACTTGCTCTCATTGCGAGCATTATTCCAGATCTTGAGGGGCAGGACCACGGCGAACAGCGTCGTAATGTAAACCGCGCCGACAGCCAGTCCGTGGGCGCCGGCCGGCCAGCCGGGCTGGAGGTAGAAAATGCGATGCGGATCGGAGAATAAATTCCCAAGCCCCTGCCGCAGGAACTCGGCGAACAGGATCGCCAGCAGGAAGAAGGAGTGGAACAGCGTGCGCCTGCTCCGCCAGCGCTTCAGGTCGAACATGGGGGAGAAGCTCCAGATGTCTTCCGTATCGGAAGCGCAGTCGCGCAACAGGCCGCCCATGACCCCAACCGCGGCGAGCAGGGGCATGCTCAGGAACTCGTGATTCAACATCGCAGGCAGGGAAATAAGCACACCCGCCAGCAAGCCCGTCACATACCCGCCCAGGACTCCGGCAAGCAGGCTGCCCTCCAAGCCAAGGTCGCCGGCCAGATAGCTCTTGGTAGTGACGCGGGTGGCGACTCCGGCGCCGAAGATGGCGGCGAACCATAAGGCGAACCGCAGCCGTTGATTCAGCGTACGAAGCTCGCGCAGCAGGGTGCGTTTCATGCCCGCCGAGCGCGTCAGAATGCTGGCCAGCGACGCTACCACTCCCAGTTTCACAAGCAACGTGACCAGAGAGGCTTCGGATACTTCCGCGATCGGCATGGGTTAGCTCGCCAGTCCACTATAATAATAGGTTTAGAGCGTCAAAACTTTCTTCATGCAGACTACCCGTGCATTTCGGCTGCGCAAGGTCGCCGAAGCTGCCTTTCCTACCCGGCTCGGGCAATTCCGGATTCTCGGATTCGCCGGCGCCGGCGACGATGTCCCGGAAGAGGAAGCGGTCGTCCTGACCCGCGGCACGCTGGCCGGCGATCCGCCGCCGCTGGTGCGAATCCATTCCCAGTGCCTGACCGGCGATGTCTTTCACAGTCTGCGCTGCGATTGCCGCGCGCAACTGGAGCTGGCGTTGAGCCGCATCGCCGGGGAAGACCGGGGCATTCTGATCTACGAGCACCAGGAAGGCCGGGGCATCGGACTGCTGAACAAGCTGCGCGCGTACGAACTGCAGGACCAGGGCGCCGACACCGTGGAGGCCAACGAGAGACTGGGATTCAAAGCGGACTTGAGGAGCTATTTGCTGCCGGGCGAGATCCTGCGGTTTCTGGGACTTACGAAAGTGCGGCTACTGTCGAACAATCCGGAAAAGGTGGAGGCCGTCGAGCGGGCCGGCATCCAGGTGGTCGAGCGGATTCCCTGTCTGGCCGCGCCGCTCGATTCCACCGAGACCTACCTGCGCACCAAAAAGACCAAGATGGGACACCTTCTGGAAGAGATCTAGTCCGCCGCCGGACTTGTGAAGGTCTTATCGCCGGACCGGGGCCGCCGGCTCGAGCTGAAAATGGGCCAGATCGACCCACAGGTTGCTGGAAGTGTTCTGCACGAACGACAGCGCTTCTACGGGAAACACCCGCGGATACGGGTACTCGGACCAGCGCCGGGTGGCGACGGCCGCCAGTTCCTGAGCCTGTTTGGACGTCAGGTTCTGCGCCAGCGTAATATGCGGGTGGAACGGAAACATTTCCTTGAACTCGAGCGGACCGATGTTGAAGGCCGGGTGCATCCGGCGCAGGCGGTCGGCTCCCTCCCGAATGCCGAGATAGACCACATCCGAAATGGGAAAGACCGTGACCTCTCCGGTTTCGATTTCGAAAGGCGAGAACTCGGGCAGACGGGTCCGTATGGTTTCGATCGCCTCTTCCACTGTTCCCGAAAGGGGCCGTGGGGGCAAGATGGTTACGTGGGCTGCGGGAACGCAACCCGGTACCAGTTCCCGGCGCAAATCGTCCAGGAACCGACGGAGAGGATCCGGGATATAGGCCACCAAGGCAAAACTATTCACCCGATCCTGCCCGCGAGAATCGCAGAGCATCCAGATATCTTAGCTCTCTTTCGGCGCCGCTTGCTGTGACCAGCTGAAGTGAATCTCCCGTTGTAGTGCAGCCGCCGGCGAATACGGCCGCAGCAATGCAACGCCGGCTTTCGGACCGCCGCTTTCCAGACCGGATTCGACTACACTGAACAGGTGATGAAAGTCTATTCCATTGCGATCCTGCTTGCGGCCGTGTCTTTCGCCACTGAGCCGTTCGTTGTCGAATCGAACGTCGTGTTCGGGATGTATTCCGGGACAGCCCTGCTGCTCGACGTCTATAAGCCCGCCCAGCCAAACGGGTACGGCGTCATTTACATCTCCGGCAGCGGTTGGACCGCCCCGCTTGCCTACAGCGCCGAGCCGCTCAAATCGAACAGCCAGTCGCGGCTGTATTCGACGGCGCTGGCAGGCGCGGGCTATACGGTTTTCGCCGTGAACCACCGTGCCGTGCCGCGGTTCCGCTACCCCGCTCCGGTGGAGGACGTGCAACGGGCGGTCCGCTTCGTTCGCCACAACGCGGCGCGCTTTGGCATCCGGGCGGACCGGATTGGAGCCTCGGGCGGATCGTCCGGCGGCCATCTGGTCAGCATGTTGGGGACGCTGGACGGAAAAGGCAATCCCACGGACCCCGATCCGGTGGAGCGCGAGAGCGCCAAGGTACAGTGCGTGGTGGCCCGGGCGGCGCCGGTGGATTTCCTCACCGGCAACAACGGGAATTTCATCCTGGGAATGGCCAAGCCCCAGGAAAAAGACCAGAACACGGCCGAGTATCGGACTTACAGGGAAGCGTCGCCGGTGACGTATGTCAGCGCGGACGATCCACCGTTCTTGTTGATGCATGGCGACAAAGACCAGTCTGTGGATTTTTCGCAGTCCACGGAAATGGAAGCGAAACTGAAAGCCGCCGGAGTGACTGTCAAGCTATTGCGTATCGCCGGCGCGGGACACGGACCCACTTTTCCCGGGGCCGTGAACCCGCCAGACTACCTGGGAGAGATGGTCCACTGGTTCGACACGCACCTGCGGAAGAAATAGCTCCTACCAGCGCCAGAAGGCGCGCAGCCGCTGCTCCATCTGCCGGCGGACGGGAGCATGCTCCGGCCGGTCAGCCAGGTTTTCGCGCTCCACCCAGCCGTCGTTCATGCGGTAGAGTTCCGGCGGACGCGACTCGCTGAGCAGGAATTTCCACTCCCGTGTGCGCATCATCGAATAACGATTCCCGGAACCGCTGCTGGTCTCTTCCGCCAGGGTGTGCAGCGGCGTTTCCGCGTCCTCCGACGCCACCTTGTTCGTCTCCACCAGCTCACGTGACAGCTCGCCGTAGGAAGCGGAAGTAAAAATGGCGTGGCCTGCCGGATCGGAGGCGCCGGAGAAAAACGGCTTGAGCGACCGACCCGCAAGCCCGTCCGGAGCTTTGCCTCCCGTCAGGTCGACCAGGGTCGGAAAATAGTCGATTCCCTGCGCGAGCGTTTTCGAGCGCCGGCCGCCCCTCAGACCGGGCGCGTTCCAGATCATCGGAACATGCAGCAGGCAGTCGTACAGAAACATGCCCTTGCGCACCAGCCGGTGCTGGCCCATGAAATCGCCGTGGTCCGCGGTGAATACGACGATCGTGTTCTCGAGCAGCCCTTTTCCGCTCAGCGCGGCCATGATCCGCCCCACCTGGTGGTCCACCATGCCCTCGATCGCGGCGTAGTAATAGCGCATCGTCTCGGTGAGCGCGGCATCCTTGATCTTGTCGGCCTTCATGGCGCGGGCGAAGTCGTCGAGGCGGCCGCTCAAGGCGGACGGCGCGATGTAGGGCGGAATCTTCATCTGGTCCGAGCGGTACTTCGACGTGTACTCCGGCGGCGCCATATACGGCGGGTGCGGATCGAAGTAGCTGACCGTCAGGAAGAACGGGTTGTTGTCGCGCGCCCCGTCGATGAACCGCAGCGCGTCGGCCGTGTTCAGCCAGGCGTAGCACTCCTCGGCGGGCCAGTAGGTGTCGGCGTGCCACTCGGGCGGGACGAAGCGGTTGTACTTGCGGAACGGCTCCCGGTCGCGCAGCCGCGCCACGTCCACCGACTTGAAGACCTCGTTCTTATAAGCGTGATTCTTGCCGACGTATCCGGTGCGGTACCCGCGCTGTTTGAAATAATCGATCATGGCGCCCGGCAGCGCGAGCATCTCGCCGTGGCGATTGGTCAGCGATCCGTGCTCGTGGGGATAGCGTCCGGAGAAAAAGCATTTCCGGGATGGCGTGCATACCGGGCTGTTGCTGAAATAGTTATCGAAGGAGATGCCGCGGCCGGCGAGCTTGTCCAGATTCGGAGTCCGCGCGCAAGGGCTACCGACGAAACTCATCGCGTCGCCGCGCATCTGATCGCTGATGATGAACACCACGTTGGGAGGCTTGCCCGGGGCCTGGCTGCGAAGAACATGAGGCGCGGCGCCGCCCAGCAGTCCTCCCAGGATCTGCCTCCTGGTCGGTTTCGATTTGGTTTGCGGTTTTGTCGGGAGCATTTTCTTCCTGCCCCATTCAACGGGCGTCCGGCTTTGCGGCCCTCCAGCCCCGGCGCCACTGTTCCATCAAACGATGAACCAGCTCCGCGTTGGCCGGAGCCTTGGCGATGTTCGTGTTCTCCTGCGGATCGGCCTGATGATCGTAGAGCTCGATGGCGTCCACCTTGGAGTGGTCGCCGCGGCCGACCCATACGGTAAAGCGATACCGGTCCGTCCGCATCGAATATCCCATCAACCCGCGGCCGCGCGGATACTGGCTGAACGCCGCCGGCTTCCAGCGGAGGGCGGGATTGTCGAGCAGCGGCTTCATGCTGCTCCCCTCCAGATGACCGGGCAGCGGCATTCCGGCCAGTTCCGACAGCGTCGGGTAGATGTCTACAAATTCCACCAGGGCTTCACTCGATTTGCCGGCGTTCTTCATCCCGGGGACTGAGAGCAGCAGGGGCGCGTTAGCGTCATTTTCCACGTTGCTATGCTTGGCCCACTCGCCGTGCTCGCCGAGTTTCCAGCCGTGGTCGCCCCACAGGACGATGATCGTGTTCTTTCGCAGGTCGAGCCGGTCGAGCTCGTCGAGCACCTTGCCGATTTGCGCGTCGGTATAGCTGATTGCCGCGTAATAGCCATGCTTGAGCCGGCGGGCCAGGTCGTCGGGGATGGGACCGTCCGCGGGCATGCCCTGATAGTTCCGCAGCTCGCCGCTATTGGTAAGCGCGTATTCGGGCGCATCCCTGGGATGAAACGGATTCGGCGCGAGCTTGATCCGGGCGGGATCGTACAGATCCCAGTATTTCTTTGGAGAAACGAACGGCAGATGCGGCTTGGCGAAACCGACCGCAAGGAAGAACGGCGCGGGCTTTCCGGCCAGGGCACGCAACGTGCCCACCGCCCATTCGGCCACCATGCCGTCCTTGAAGGTGTTGTCCGGCACGTCGGCGGATTCAAAAGGCGGACCGCTCTTCCCTCTCTTGCCGTTCTTCCGCGGCTTGTCGTCGTCGGCGACCGGGCTGGTTTTGACCTGCGCATAGGCCGGCGGATTCGGAGTCTGCCACGGGGTCGACCACGACCGGGGATCGTCGTATCCGGGATGGAAAATCTTGCCCATGCCCTGCACGAAGTAGCCGTTCTGCTTGAAATGCTGCGGCAGGGTGACCACGTTGGGCATAGCGTCGCGGAAATGGGTGACCAGGTCCCACACCTTGGTCGAGTCCGGACGCGCCCCGGTGAGCAGGCTCGACCGGGACGGCGAGCAAACCGCCTGCTGGCAGTAAGCGCGATTGAAGGTCATGCCCTGCCTGGCAATGCGGTCGATATTCGGGCTCTTGATGTAATTCCGGCCGTAACAGCCGAGTTCCGGACGCAAATCATCCACCGCAATGAAGAGGATGTTGGGCCTCGCCGGAGCGGCTTGAGCGCCGCGGAGAGCCAGTCCTCCCAGCGACAGCAGCCCCTGTTGAAGGCAGCGCCGGCGCGTGAATGGTTTGCCCGGGAGATGTGTTGGTGTGGTGATCATGTTCAGAGATGAGAATGCCGCCGGTGGCTTACACGCGCAGGAAACCCGTCGCGAAGGTTTCGACGGGCACGCTCGAAGTGGGTAAGGCACGAGGCGTATTACACACGAAAAGCCCGGGAATGTCTATACCATCCAACATCCCCTTTGAGGGAAGGAGGATTCAGGATTGATACAATGGGAGCTGACCCCCTTCCGTGCAGGAATTCCTACAGGTTCGAGGCGCGCGGGTACATAATCTCAAGAACGTCTCCGTCGCCATACCGCATAACCGGTTCACCGTGGTCACGGGTGTCTCCGGTTCCGGGAAGTCCTCGCTTGCGTTCGACACCATCTACGCCGAAGGCCAGCGACGCTACGTCGAATCACTCTCGGCTTACGCCCGGCAGTTCCTCGAGCGGATGGAAAAGCCCGACGTGGACGAGATCGACGGCATCGCCCCGGCCATCGCCATCCGGCAAAAGAATACGACCCGCAATCCGCGTTCGACGGTCGCCACCACCACCGAATGCTACGATTTCCTGCGGCTGCTGTTCGCGCGCGCCGGCCGCACCTACTGCCCGGGCTGCGGCGTCCAGGTGCAGCGCGACACGGTGGACCATGTGGCTGCGAGAATGCTCGAAGCCGAGCCCGGGTCGCGCTGGTATGCCCTGTTTCCGGTTCGCGCCGGCGCCGAGACAAAGCCCGACACCCAAGCCTTGCGCGACCGCCTCTTCGACCTGCGGAAGAGAGGCTTCACGCGGCTGTTCCAGGAGGGTCGCACTTTCGAGTTCTCGACGCCCGAATCGCTGCTCGAAATCGATTTCGCCAAATCCCTGTTCGTACTGGCCGACCGCCTCTCCGCGGGGCCGGACCAGCGCCAGCGCCTGGTGGACACGATCGAAACCAGCTACCGCGAGGCCGGCGAGATCGTCTTCGAGAGCGCCGCGCCGGGCGGGCCACGTCTGCGCTTCAGCGAGAAGTTCGCCTGCAAGACCTGCGGTATCCAGTTTGAAGCTCCCGAGCCGCGCCTGTTGAGCTTCAACAGCCCCTTCGGCGCGTGCCCGCGCTGTCAGGGTTTCGGCAACACCATCGACTACGACATCAACCTGGTGGTCCCCGAGCCGGCGCGCACCCTGGACGATGGCGCCATCAAGCCCTGGCGCAGCTCCGAGTACAGGAACTGGCTGCAGCGTCTGCGCCAGACCGGGGAGGTCCGGTTCGATACGCCGTGGTGCGACCTGTCCGAGGCCGAGCGCGATTTCGTCTGGCAGGGCAATGCGGCCTTCCCCGGGTTGCAGGGCTTTTTCGCCGAACTGGAAAAGAAAAAGTACAAGCTGCACGTACGCGTCAAGCTCAGCCGTTATCGCGGCTATGCTCAATGCCCGGAATGCCATGGCGCGCGGCTGCGGCGGGAAGCGCTCTACGTCCGGGTGGGAGGGAGGACCATCGCCGGGATCGTAAGCATGAATATCGCCGGGGCGCTGGAATTCTTCGACAATCTGGCTCTCGCGCCGGAGGAGGCCGCCATCGCCCAGAAGGTGCTGGTCGAGATCCGGCAGCGGCTGAAGTTTCTGAATGACGTGGGACTCGAGTACCTCACGCTGGACCGGCTCTCGGCGACGCTTTCAGGCGGCGAGGCGCAGCGCATCCAGCTCGCCACGTGCCTCGGCTCCCGGCTGGCAGGAGCCTGCTATGTGCTCGACGAGCCTTCGATCGGGCTGCACACCCGGGATACGGCGCGCCTGATCCGCATTCTGTACGAGCTGCGCGATCTGGGGAACACGATCCTGGTGGTGGAGCACGATCCCGAGGTCATGCGCGCCGCCGATCACATCCTCGACCTCGGCCCCGGAGCGGGTGAAAACGGCGGCCGGGTCATCTACGAAGGATCCTATGCGGATCTGCTGGCCGGCGGTAACGGTTCGCTCACCGCCCGGTATCTTCGCGGAGAGATGAAGGTCGCCGGCGAGCGCCGGCCCCGGGCGGTGAATCCGAAGCACGTATTGAAGATTTTCGGCGCCCGGGAGCACAATCTCAAGAACCTCGATGTCACCATTCCGCTCGGCATGATGGTGGTGGTGAGCGGCGTTTCCGGCTCCGGCAAGTCGACCCTGGTCCACGACGTGCTCTACCGGTCGCTGCAGGCGTCGAAAGGCCTGACGGCTCAGCCGGCGGAGGGTTTGGAGGAAGCCGATCCGGCGGATACCGGACCGCGTGTCGCCTGTACGAGGCTGGAAGGCGCGGGGCTGATCGAGGAAGTGGTGATGATCGACCAGTCGCCGATCGGCCGCACGCCGCGCTCGAACCCGGTGACTTATATCCAGGCCTTCGATCTGATCCGCACTCTGTTCGCCGACACGCCCGAGGCGAGGAAACGGCGCTATTCGTCGGGACACTTCTCGTTCAACGTAGCCGGCGGGCGCTGCGAGGTCTGCCAGGGCGACGGCACGGTGAAAGTCGAAATGCAATTCCTGGCGGATGTGGAGCTGATCTGCGAGGAATGCAAAGGCGCACGCTACAAGAGCGGCATCCTCGAAGTG
This sequence comes from Bryobacteraceae bacterium, assembly GCA_035495815.1. Taxonomy (GTDB): domain Bacteria; phylum Acidobacteriota; class Terriglobia; order Bryobacterales; family Bryobacteraceae; genus DATJFH01. Next base: position 58,609 of record DATJFH010000237.1, on the reverse strand, counting down.
CGCTACAACGGCCTCAACATTCACGAAGTTCTGAAGCTGACCGTGCGCGAGGCGCTGGATTTCTTCAAAAACTCAAAACGGCTGGTGAAAAAACTCCAGGTGCTGGACGACGTCGGACTTGGCTATGTCCGGCTGGGCCAATCGGCCACCACGCTCTCGGGAGGCGAAGCCCAGCGGGTCAAGCTGGCGGCGCACCTTTCGCAGGCGTCCTGCGCGAAGACACTCTACATTTTCGACGAACCGACGACGGGCCTGCACTTCGACGATATCGCCAAGCTGCTGGCGGCTTTCCGGCGGCTGATCGAAAACGGGGGCAGCCTGCTGGTCATCGAGCACAATCTGGAGGTCATCGAAGCGGCCGACTGGGTGATTGACCTGGGTCCGGAAGGCGGCGCGCGCGGAGGCGAGGTGGTCGCCGCCGGAACGCCCGCCGATATCGCGCAGGCCCCGAGGTCTCATACGGGGCGGTATTTGGGAAGGCCCGGTCAAAAGGCCACAGGCAAGCGGCTGAAGGCGAAAGCGCTGCTTGCCGCCGATGTGTAGCCGGAACCGGCAGCCGTATCAATCCGGCAGATCCTGCTTCTGCGGCTCCGGCAGCCAGAAGCTGGCGATGAAGCCGCCCAGGTAGACCAGCAGCGCCACGGTGGCTGCCGCGTATGCCAGCTTGGTCGCCGCCGTGGCGCCGGGCATCACATTCGCCAGATTGGTGGTGATCAGCGCCGCTGAGGTGCCGAGCAATCGTCCCCCGAAATTGGCGGCGAAGCTCTCGCCCGTCCCCCGCAGATACGTGGGATAGACACGCGGCAGGTAGTTTCCCCAAAAGCTGAATTGGGCCACGGTCACCAGGCCGGCAAAGAACACGCCCCACTTGAGCAGTTCGAGGTTATTGACCGCCGGGTAGAGAAATACCAGCGGGACGAAAATCAGTCCGGGTACCTGGAAGACCCGCAGCAGCTTCCGGCGCCCGACGATGTAGACGGCGAGCGCCGCCAGCACCACCCGGCCGACCAAGCCGCCGGTTTCCTGATAAGCCTGCACCGCGCTGACGATCACCTCCTGCTGCACCCTGGGGAGGTGGACCACTTCCGGCAGTCCGGGCACAATGCGCGGCAGGTGCTGAATGGCTCCGAAAGCCGCCCCATAGCTGCACGCGTACATCCACGCCGTGATCAATGTCGTGCGGCGGTACTTGGGCTCGAACAGCTCGGCGAAACTGGGGCGGCGCAGCGTCCCCTTCGACTTCTTCTCCTGCCACATGGGAGACTCCGGCAGGAACGGCCGGATGATCATCAGCGGGATGGCGGGAATCACGCCCGAGAGCAGCGTGTAGCGCCAGGCTTCGTGCCCTCCGACGATCGGGAACAGATCGGGACCGAACTTGACGGCCAGGAAGTAAGCGCTGGTCACCATCATTCCGCCCAGCGACGAAAACGCCTGCGTGTATCCGAGCGCCTTTTCACGCTGCTTGGGATCCGGGAAGAGCTCCGCCAGCCAGGCTACCGCCGCCACGAACTCCACCGATACCCCGACAAAGGTGGCGCACCGCAGAATCAGCAGAACCGGCAGCGAAGTGGCATAGGCCGCCGCGCCCGCCGAGAACGCATAGAGCAGGATGCTCCAGACCAGGATGCGGCGGCGTCCGAAGATGTCGGTGAGGTATCCGCCGACCATGCCGAAAATGCCGCCGGCCAGTGCGGGGACATAAAACAGCATTCCCACCCAGCTGTTGAAATCCGGCGTTCCGGGCTTGAGCTGGCCGAGTTCCATCAAGGCAGGCCGGACAATGAGCGGCAGGACCAGGAGGGCGTAGATGTCGAAAGCGAAGCCGATCGCGGCCACGACGCAGATGACCCATTGCACAGGTGTGATTCGGGGTGGAGATGCGGGGATAGGCTCGGCCATGAGAGTAACCGAAAATCATACCGAGAATGACCGGCGCGGCACAACTGTGGACTGCCGGCCGGTTAAGTGCACTACGTCTGGCCGTTGATTCGAAGGGGAATTTCGGCTAGGCCCGCTCCTGATAGGTGCCTTCGGCCGTATTGACGCGGATCTTCTCGTTTTCCTTGATGAACGGCGGGACCTGCACAACCAGACCCGTCTCCATTTTGGCGGGCTTGGTGACGTTCGAAACCGAAGCTCCCTTGATACCGGGCTCGGTTTCGACTACCGTCATGTCCACCGTAGCAGGCAACTCGACGCTCATGGCCTTGCCTTCGTAGAACTCCACCTTCACCTTCAACTGCGGGATGAGATAACCGGTGGCGTCCCCGAGGAGTTCCTTCGACAGATGGGTCTGCTCGTAATTTTCCGTGTTCATGAAGTAGTAGTTCTCGCCGTCGTCGTACAGATACTCCATCTCGACTTCATCCAGAATGGCGCGCTCGACCCGGTCTTCGGACGAGAACCGGTGCTCGATCATCGTTCCGCTGCGCAGGTTCCGCATCTTGGCCTGGACGAAACCACGCAGGTTTCCGGGCGTGCGGTGAGCCACGCTGAAAACCGAAAACAGATCGTTATTAAACTTGATAACCATCCCGGGGCGCATCTGTGTCGAGGAAATCATCGGTGCGAACTACTCCTAACTGTATTCAAGGATTAGAGACTATTGTAACATCCGGCGCTCAGGCGGCGCCGGCTTCGAGGCTCTGGCGATACACCTCGACCAGCTTGCGCAGGTCGGCTACGTCCTGCGCGCGGCACTGGGTGAGCGGCGGCCGAACGGGTCCGGCGGGAATGCCGAGCATTTCCATCGCTTCCTTCATGATGGATACCTCGTAGCCCTTCATTCGCTCCCGCAGCGCGTAGAGCGGGTGAACGTACTTGGCCATCAGGGCGTTGAGCCGCGGAAAATCGCGGGCGATGCCCGACTCGGCGAGCGCCAGCGACACCTTGGGCGCGATGTTGGAGATGCTGGAGGTGTAGGCCTGCACGCCGATGGCGAAGTATTCGGGCACGCAATCGTCGCCGAGGCCGCCAAACCAGGCCAGTCGGTCGCCTACTTCGTTCATGACGCGCTGATACTTGCGCGCTACGCCCTGCCCGTCTTTCCAGCCCGCCAGAGTCGGGACGCGGTCGGCAAGCCGGGCCACCATGGATGGCGAGAATACCGCCCAGTCACGGCTGTAGACAAACAGCGGAAGCCCGCTGGCGGCCCCGATCGACTGATAGTAGTCGAACAGCCCCTCTTCCGGAGCGTTGATGTAGTAGGGGGGCAGCGCGAGCACGCAGTCCGCTCCGGCCTTCTCGATTCGCCGCGCGATTTCGGCGCCGATGACCGCGTTGTAACCGGCGCCGGCCACCACGGGCATCCGTCCGCCGGTAGCCTGGACGGTGACACGAACGACCTGCTCGATCTCGTCGACCGACATCGAGTACATCTCGCCGGTGCCGCCCGCCGCGACGATGGCGCAGAACGGGTGTTGCGCCATTTCAGCGACGTTGCGCTCCAGCGCTTTCAGGTCCAGCGAGAGGTCCTTGCGAAAGGGCGTGATGGGAAATCCGAACACACCGGTCAACTTCTGGCGTACATCTGTAGCGGTCATCATCGGCTAATTCTACCAGCGCGGCAAAACCCGTTTCCAGTTTGGATCGACGTGGCGGCGCATTTCGGCTTCGTCGTCACGTTTGCGGTAGGGAATCTTCGAGTAGCGCTCCCGGCCGCGGGCCAGCTGATCGTAGTCGAGCTCGACACCCAGGCCGGGTTTTTCCGGAATCCTAACGGCTCCGTTGGTGAACGGAATTCGTCCGCCGGCCACGACTTCGTCCCGGGCGGTCTGCCACGGATAGTGCGTATCGCAGGCGTAGGTCAGGCGCGGGGAGGCGGCGGCCACGTGCGTCATGGCCATCAGGCTCACGCCGAGGTGACTGTTCGAGTGCATCGACAGCCCCATGCCGAGCACATCGCAGAGATGAGACAGCGACTGCACCTGCCGCAAGCCGCCCCAATAATGAGGGTCGGAGAGCACGATCTGCACCGCGTCGAGCCTCTTCGCCTCAGGCACGTCGGCGAAGCAGGTGACAGCGACGTTGCTCGCGAGCGGGGTATCGATCCCCTCGGCCCGCAGCCCGCGGCGCACCTCCGCCATGCCTTCGAGCGAGGCGCAGGGATCTTCCAGGTACCCGCCGTCGGAAAGCTCTTCCTTCAGCGCCCGGCCAACTTCGAGCGACTTCTCGACGGACCAGGCGCAGTTGGGATCGATGCGCAGGGGATACTCCGGGCCGAACTCGCGGCGGAGCGCGCGGATCGTCTCGACTTCCACGTCCGGGTCGAGCACTCCGCCCTTGAGCTTGATCTCCCGGAATCCATACTGCCGCATCATCTGCTTCGTTTCACGCACGGCCGCTTCCGGAGTCAGCACCTCGCCGTACTCGTCCTCGCGGGCGTCCTCGCCGACGCCTCCTCCGCCTCCATGCTTGTAGAACAGGTAGGCGGAGAAGCTGACTTCGTCGCGGACGCGCCCGCCGATGACGTCGCAAACCGGCTTCCCGACCGCTTTGCCGATGAGATCGAGACACGCGATTTCGAGCGCGGCGAAAGTGCGGGACGCCTGGTCGAGGGGGTTCTCGCCGGGCACGAGGTACGTCTGGCTGCGATCGCCGGATGGCGCGCCGGCGCCGGCGGCCAGCCCCAGGGACAGCCTGGCGAGCTGGAACGGATCGCTGCCGACAATGCGGCCGCGGGCCGATTCCAGCGCCGCCACCGGTCCGTCGCCGCCGTAGGTTTCGCTGATACCGGTGAGTCCATCGGTCGAGACCAGCTCCACGATGGTGCGCAGCGCGAACGGCGCATGCAGTCCGTAGGAGCTGCGTAGCGGAGGATCCGCGATGGCGATCGGATGCAGCTTCATTTCCCGGATACGCATGTCGGAAAAAGGCGAGGCGGGGATTGCGGCTTTACGACTTGCGGGATCCGCGGCGGGGGGCTTTGAGCCGGGACTGGTGGATCTTGGCGTTCTTGCGCTTCGGCTTGCTGATCACGAACGTGCCGCTGCCCTGGTACACCGCTTTATAAACTTCCTTCTTTTCTTCAGCCAACGATTTGCTCCTTCAGGCAATAAACGTAATCAACCATTGTATCCTGAAAGCTTGATACCCGCCTCCGGTTGGAAACGCATTCTTTCCGTGCTCGCCCTGCTGGGCGCTCTGGCGGCTGCCGCGCAGGAGAAGCTGGACGACCGGCGCCAGATCTTCCGCGAGATCGACCGCGGTCTCAACGAGCTGGCCGCCATTTCCGGGCTCAAGGCGAAAAAGAGCATACGCTACGACCTGATCACGCGCGATAAAGTGAACGAATTCCTCAAGGATCGCGTCAAGGAGACTGTGAAGCCGGAACAATTGCGCGCCGAGGAAATGACGCTCAAGAAAATCGGCTTCGTTCCATCGGATTTCAACCTGGAGCAATCGACCGTCGACCTGCTTACCGAGCAAGCGGCGGCGTTCTACGATTATCACAAGAAGAAGCTGTTTCTCACGGATTGGGCGTCGTCCGGAATGCAGGAGGCGGCGCTGGTTCACGAGCTGGCGCACGCCCTTGCGGACCAGCATTTCCGGCTGGAGCGATATATCAAACAGGGCGGCGCCAGCGATGACAGCGAGCTGGCCCGGATGGCGGTCATGGAGGGGCAGGCCACCTGGCTGATGACCGAGGCGATGGCGCGGCGCGTGAACCAGTCGGTGGCGGACAATCCGGGTCTGCTCGAAGCCATGAGCGGCAGCGCCGAAGGCTCGTCGCAGTTTCCGGTGTTCAACAGCGTTCCCTTGTACCTGCGCGAGACGCTGGTGTTTCCGTACACCGACGGCGCCCGCTTTCAGAATGCGGTCTACGCCAGGATGGGAAAGGCGGGGTTCTCCGAAGTGTTCCGCAATCCGCCGGAGACCACGCAGCATATTCTGCATCCTGCGACTTACTTCGATCGGCTGGCGCCGGCCAAACCGGATTTCCCCCGGATCTCACCCGGCAAAGGCTATAAGGATCTGGCCGAAGGTATGCTGGGCGAGCTGGACCACGCGATCCTGATCCGCCAGTTCGGCACCCGAAGCCAGGCTGATTCCCTTGCGCCGCACTGGCGCGGCGGGCGTTACTGGCTGATCGAGGACAAATCGAAGGGCCGGGTGATTCTGCGCTACGTCTCTGAGTGGGATTCGCCGCGGATTGCCCGGGAATTTTTTCGTTTCTACCCCGTGGTGCTGCGCAAGAAGTGGAAAAAGATGGAAGTGACCGGCGAAAGCGAAGGGATGCTGTCGGGAATAGGAGACGACGGGCATTTCCTGGTGAGGCTGGACGGGAACAGAGTCTCCAGCATCGAAGGGTTGAGCTCTCCGGATCAGGCCAAAGCCGCCGGGGTGCGTTAATATAAAAAAGGACCGACATTCATGAGGAGAATGAACTTGATCCGATCCATTTGCGCCTTCGTTTTGTGCCTCACGGCCGTGGCTGCCGCGGCGCCGCCGCTTCCCCGCCCCTCGCCGGATTTCACGGTCCACCTGACCCCCACTACTCAGACCTCGCCCAAGCAATACAAAGGGAAAGTGGTGCTGCTGGCCTTCATCCAGACAACCTGCCCGCATTGCCAGCAGAGCACGAAGATCCTGAATGTGCTACAGAAGCAGTACGGACCGCAGGGTTTCCAGGTCATGGCGGCCGCCTTCAACCAGGGCGCGGAGACGCTGGTGCCGGGTTTCATCAACCAGTTTCAGCCGAACTTTCCGGTGGGATGGGCCACTCACCAGCAGGTCCTGACTTATCTGGACCACTCGGTAATGACACCGCTGTACGTGCCCAGCATGGTCTTCATCGATAGAAAGGGCATGATTCAGCATGTTTATCTTGGCGGAGATCCTTTTTTCAACGACCAGGAGAAGAACCTGCGCAGCACCATCGAAGAGATGTTGAAGCAGCCGCCGGTCTCCGCCCGCAAGTAAGCGATGCGCGCTCTGTTTGCGTCCCTGTTGTGCTGCGCCGCGGCTCTGTCGGCTGCTCCGCTGCCGCGGCTGTCCCCCGATCTCACCATCCATTTGACGCCGTCCGGCCAGGTGTCTCCGGCGCAGTACAAGGGAAAGGCCGTGGTGCTGGCTTTCATCCAGACTACCTGCCCGCACTGCCAGCGCACGACGGGAGTGCTGAGCGCTCTTCAGCGGGAATACGGGCCGCGGGGCCTTCAAGTGCTGGCTTCGGCCTTCAATCCGATGGCCAACATGCTCGTACCGGACTTTATCAAGCAGTTCCAGCCGGCTTTCCCGGTCGGCTGGAACCAACGTGAAGAGGTGCTCGGTTATCTCGATCACCCGGCGAGACTGCAGATGTACGTGCCCGTGCTGGTGCTCATCGACCGCACCGGAATGATACGCCACCAGTATTCGGGAGACGATCCGTTTCAACAGGATCAGGAGAAGAACCTGCGGGCTGCGATAGAGTCCCTCTTGAAGGAGCCGGCGAAATCAGGCGTAGCGCCTGCGAAGAAGAAGGCCCAATGATGAGGCGGGTTTGGGCGGCGTCCGTGCTGGGGGCGGTGTTGGCTTGGCCGGGACAGGCGGCGGGTTTACCTCGGCCCGCGCCCGAGTTCGTGATCCGAAACCAGGCGGGACAAGCGCTATTGAGCCAGTTTCGCGGCAAGGTCGTCCTGCTGGCGTTCATTCATACTACCTGCCCGCACTGCCAGAACAGCATCGGCATCCTGAGCAGGATTCAGAACGAATACGGGACGAAGGGCTTGCAGGTCCTTGCAAGCGCTTTCGATGAACTCGCTCCGCAGGCGCTGCCGGAGTTCGTCACCCGGTTCCGGCCCACCTTTCCGGTCGGGTATGCCTCCCGCTCGACCATCCATGATTACCTGCAGATTGCGTCCAACGTGCCTTTCAATGTGCCGATCTATTTGTTCATCGACAAGAAGGGTGTAATTCAGGCGCAACACATGGGCGGAGGGAAGTTTTTCCAGGATGAGGAGCGGAATACGCGGATCACTATCGACGCTTTATTGAAGGAGCCGGCCGCGCCCGGAAAGTCCGGGAAAAAGAAGCCGGCTCCTCCCGGACGCTAACGGATGGAGGAAGTCGTGTTATTTCCGATCTCGTCACCGGAAACCACCAACTCCACGCGGCGGTTTTGCTGCCGTCCGGAGGCGGTATCGTTACTGGCCACCGGCCGCGTTTTCCCGAAGCCCACGGCGGTCACATTATTGGAAGCGATGCCGTTCTGGACGAGGTAATCACGCACCGAGGCAGCCCGCTGTTCCGACAGGTGCTGATTGTATTCGTCGCCCCCGACGCTGTCGGTGTGACCTTCGACTTCCAGTCGTAACCCGGGGTGCGCCAGCAGAATACCGGCGATCTTCGACAGCTTTTCCCGAGCGCCGGGGCGCAGGGTATATTTTGCGGTATCGAACAGCACATCGCTCATGTTGACGATCAGCCCGCGGGCGGTGCTGCGCGTTTCAAGTACCAGATTCAACTGCTGCCGGAGCTGCTCTTTGATCGCCGCCTTTTCCTGCTCGGACTGTGCTCGAAGCCGATTGGCCTCATCGGCCGCAAGCCGAGCCCGTTCCGCGTCGGACTGCGCGGCTTGGCGCTGGGCTTCGGCAGCGGCCCGCGCGGCTTCAAGGTTGGCTCGCTCACGAGCCGATTCCGCCTTCAAACGCTCCGTCTCGGCTTGGGCAGCCGCGCGAGCCACCTCGGCTTCGCGGCGGATGCGGTCGGCGTCAGCTTGCGCGGTGGCGCGCGCCGCTTCGGCGTCGGCCCGGTCACGAGCCGCCTGGGCAGCAGCCTGCTGCGCCTGCAGCTGCGCCTGCTCCGCCTGCTGCCGGCGCAAAGCTTCGGCGTCCGCCTGCGCCTTGGCGGCGGCTTCGCGGTCGGCCGAAGCCTGCCGTTCCTTGGCGAGGCGCTCTTCTTCCATGCGCTTGAGCGTGATCAGACGGGCGTCTTCCGCCGTCTGGACGGCTTCGCGGGCAATCATCGCAGCGGGCTTCTTCTCGGGGTGCTTGCGGGCCTGATAATTCTCGGCGTCGTCCAGCAGTTGAACCGCCCGCTGATAGGTATCCGCCGCATATTTGTCGGCTCCCGCCCATTGCGCGATTTGTACAGCATTGCGGGCTTCGAGGACTTCGAGAGGCCTCTTCGGATCGGCGACGGCCTTCTTTCGAAGAATGTCGGGGGAAACGTTCAAGGTATACTGACCCCGCGGCAACAATTCGTACTTCGCATCGATCTCTTCGAATTTCCCCACAGTGTCGGTACGAATGATATTTTCCATCACCACCACGTCACTCGGCATAGTGACCGCGTAATAAGGCTCGGCGGTGACAATCAAGCCGAAGGCCTGCAATTCGGTGGTCACATCGAGCTTGCTGTTGGTGGAACCGTTCAGGACGACCTCGCCGAGATTCTTGGGCCGGCCTTCCGGCGTCACAGCCCACAGCACATAGGTGAGGTATTCGGGACCATACATGGTTGCCGGCTGCATATTCTTAAACTTCGCGTCGACCTCGAGGTAACCCTGATGGCTCTCTACCTTGGCCTCGCCCGTGGCACGCGGCATCAAAGCTGTACCCTGAAAGTCCACTTTGGTCGAGCCGCTCCGGTGCCGGTAGTTGATCGCCTTGGTGGTGCGGGCGATTACGTTGACCCGGTAGATCGGCATCTTATCCATGTGCTCGACCTGAGTCTCCCTGACTACAGTTACTTGCGCCGGGGCGGGCGCGATCCAGAACCCCAGCATCGCCAGCGTTCCCGAGATCATACTCGTTCTATGCATAGCAGAGTCCGTCCTTTCGGGTTGGTTAGTTGCAATTTCCGTTCCAGACAGGCTTAGGAATAGGATCCAAGGCCATTCGGTGTACTGTGCGAGGAAAAATTACCGGCAGGCCGGCGATAGCGCCTGATCCTGGGAAAGTCGTAGAAAATCAACGCTGAACCGGAGCCGGCTCACCCCGTGATCAGCCTGGCCGCTTCGGAAAGATCCCGAACGCGATGCAACACGTCAAAACTCCGGTTGTACGGCCAGTCGATCAGCACCGGTGTGACGCCGCATGCGAGGGCGGCATCCACGTCCCGACGCGTGTCTCCGATGAAGTACGAAGCCTGCAGATCAATGCCGAGATTCCCGGCCGCGGAGAGCAGCATGCCGGGCTTCGGTTTGCGGCAGAGGCACGCGTCGGCATCCTGATGGGTGCAGACCTCGATGCAGTCGAGCGGGACGCTGGCGCGCAGAATCCGGTGCATCTCGTCCAGCGTCTCGCGGGTCATCTGGCCGCGGGCGACGCCCGGCTGGTTGGTTACCAGCACGGTCAGGAACCCGGCTTCCCGGATGCGCCGCACCGGCTCCGCCACGCCGGGAAGAATGGCAAAGTCTTCGAGCGTCAGCGGACCGTGCGCGTATTCCTGAAACGGCGTAGCTCGCACCAGAACGCCATCGCGGTCGAGGAAGACGGCGCGGCGCTTCACGGTTCGACCATTCGCCGCTCAACCGAGCTGCGCCGGCAAGCCTCGATCACCCGCAGGCAGGCCAGCGCGTCGGACACGCCGCCATTGACCGGCTCTCCGCAGCGGATCGCGCGCTCCATCGCCTCCCACTGCTCGGCCCAGCACTGGTCGGGATTATCGAAAGTTTCGGTCAGGACTTCCGGAGCGCCGAATTGAGGCGGCCGCCGTACCAGCGTCAAGCGCTCGGGGCCGTAGCTGCCACCCAGGCCCTCGACCGCGATCGTGCCCTGCTCGCCCACCAGCTCGAAATAGAACAGGTTCTTCCACTGCGTGAGGGAAACTTCGATGGAGAACCGGGCTCCACCCTCGAATTCCAGCCAGACGAGGGCATGATCCTCCAGCGGTTGGACCGGCCAAAAATCCGTGCGCAGCATGGCCTGAACGCCGGCCACTTCGGCGCCGGAAAGATAGCGCGCCAGGTCGATCAGGTGCACGCCCTGATCCAGCAATTCACCGCCGCCGGCCAGTTCCGGGCGGGCGCGCCATTCATTTTCGAGTCCCAGCCGTCCGCCGTGTCCATGCCGAGCCGCTCCGTGCAGCAACCGGCCGATCGCCCCCTCATCGAGCAGCGCTCTGGCCTTCCGGATGGCGGGATGGAAGCGATAGTTGAAGCCGGCCTGATAGATCAGACTCCGCTCCCGGGCCAGCGCTGCCAGGGGCTCGAGATCGGACGGCCGCAGCGCCGCCGGCTTTTCCACCAGCACGTGGCGTCCGGATTCCAGAGCGCGCCTGGCCACCGGCGCCAGGAGGTCATTGGTAGTGGCGACGGAAACGATGCGCACGCGCTCATCGTCCACCGCCTCTTCCCAGCGGCTCACGGCACGCGCTCCGTACGGAGCGGCCAGCGATGAGGCGCGTTCCGTATCGATATCGGCCACCACGGCAACCTTCGAAAACAGCGCCGCGCGCCGGGCGCCGATCTTACCCGCCCCGATCTGCGCCACCCACAGCGGATCGGTGGCTTCGAGCATCTCCTTCGTATCGAGCGGACCCACGGGCACGGTGGAGATCGAGGCATAGAGCTCGCAGCGGTCCTGTAACATACGCGGAAAGACGTCGCGGGCGAAATCGGATTCGCCGGGCGGAAGATAATCGAGCATCGCGGGCTGGCATACGTAGACGCCCGCGTTCACCCAATGGCTCAGCTCGGTTCCCGGCGCCGGCTTTTCCTGAAAGCTCAGAATGCGGTTATCGGCGGCGATTTCGAGAACGCCGCTTTCAGCCACATAGTCCCGGTGATGCGCCAGAAGGGTCACCAGGCCGCGGCGGCCCGAGCCCAGCGCGCCGTAGTCGAGCTCCATGTAATTATCGCCGTACACCACGAAAAACAGGCCGCTGCAAAATTCCCCGCTCAGCTTACGCAGCGCGCCGGAGGTGCCGAGCAGATGTTCCTCTTCGGAATAGTGAATTCGCACGCCGAATCGGGAGCCGTCCCCGAACCACTCGCGGATCGGCCCGGGGGCGTGATGCAGATTGATCCAGATGTTCCACACGCCCGCCTCCGCCAGACGCCGGACGTGCGTCTCGAGCACCGGCCGGTTGTGGACGCGCAGCATGGGCTTGGGAATGCGCTCGGTGAGGCGGCCGAGGCGCGAGCCTTGCCCCGCCGCCAGGATCAGGGCTTTGCGGACAGTCACTGTAGTTGTATGCGCACCAGCTCGAGCAGGTTGCGAAAGCTGCCGGTGAAAGGTTTATATCGCGAATCGGGGTCGGCCCGCCACTCGACCGGGAATTCCTTGACGGTGAGTCCGAATTTGCGCGCGTTGATGAGCGTTTCGGCGTCGAACATGAATCCGTCGATGCGGGCCGCCGAGAACAGCCGCTCGGCCGCCTGCGCGGTGAACAGCTTGAAGCCGCACTGCGTGTCCGAGTAGCGCAGCCCCATCCAGCCGCGCACCAGGAGGCCAAAGACCGAGGAGCCGATCCTGCGGTATCCCGCCTGCTTCTCCGTCACCTGCGATTGGGCAAGCTTTCTCGACGCGATGGCTACGTCGGCGCCTGTTTCGAGCAGGGACAGCCCCTTTCCGGTTTCAGAGTACGGGACGCAGAGGCCGGCGTCGGCGAACAGGCGGTAGCGGCCGGTGGCCTGCAGCATTCCGGTCCGCACGGCGCAGCCCTTGCCGCGGTTCGGCCGGTAACAGATGGCGCGGGCGTGCGGCCCGGCGGCCCGGCAGGCGGCTTCCAGCAAGGGCCCGGTGCCGTCAGCCGATCCGTCATCGACCAAAATGAGCTCGAAGGAATAGGGCTGCGACCCGAAGTATTCGAGCGCCGCCCGGATATCGTTCTCCACCTTCCCCGCTTCGTTGTAGCAGGGGATCACGACGGAGAGATGCGGATTCAACGGCGCAGCTCCTGAATGACGCGCGGATCGTCCATGCGCGGTGACGGCGCCGGATCGAGCGGCTCGCGCGCCTTTTCGGGATCGAACAGGCGGCGGTCGATGGGCAGCGCCTTGTACGGCGCGAAGTCGGGCGTGGAAGTAAAGCAATCGCCCAGATCCGACGCGGTGGCGTCGAACAGGTTGAGCGGCGGGATTCCGAGCAGCCGGAACACGGTCTTGAGCATGCCGGGGAAGCTGGAATTCACATGCGAAACATAACCCTTCTTGAAATACGGCCCCACGCCGAGAAACACGGTGCGGTGCGCGTCGATGTGGTCGCGGCCACCCTGCGCGTCGTCCTCGGTGATGAAGATCGCCATCTCGCGCCACCACGGGGTGTTCGACAGGAATTCGATGATGCGCCCCAGCGCGTAGTCGTTGTCGGCGACAAAGGACGCCTCGAAAGGGTAGCCGTCCTTGGGACGCGCTTTGGCCATATGGTCATTCGGCAGATGAATGAAGAGGACTTGCGGAAGCGACGCTTTACCCTGGCCGTACATCTTTTCGATTTCGGCGATGAATTGCGATGCGCGGTACTGGTCCGGAATATTCATATTGAATCCGGGATACTCGCGCGACGTGTTGCGGTACAGGGGGTCGGGCATAGGCACGTTGGTCAGGAGACGGGCCCCCGTCGGCTTCTCGCCCTCGTCCTCCGCATTGCTGGCCAGCTCGAATCCCTCTCCGAAATTGCGGAAGGAAATCTTATTCCGCTCGAAGTGATGCCAGATGGTACCGGCTTCGAGCTGATCCTCGGGATGGACGGAAGAGTTGCTCTCCGCGAACAGGAGGCGACCCGGCGCCGAAGTCGGCAGCCGGAAGTCCTTCTGCCCGGCATAGGAGGCGGTGAAGCTGCTCTGGGTCCAGGCGTTGGGGTAGGAGCCGACCAGCCAGTGATGGCCGTCCACGCTGACGTCCGAATCGGCGTAGAAATTATCACTGAAGGAAAACAACGACGCCAGCTTGTGATGGTTGGGCGTCACATTGACGTTCTGCAGGCTGAGCCGGATGCCCCGCCCGTCCGCATAGCCGCGTGTTCCCAGCCTGGCCAGTGCGGGAGCGCCGGCTACCAGGTCGTTGCCGGCCTGGCGGATATCGCCGAAAACTTCGTCGAAAGTGCGGTTCTCCTTCACGATAATCACCACGTGCCGGATGGCGTCTGGCAGCTTGACGGGCTCGACCACGGCTCCGTTCTGCATCAGCTTCGGCGTATACCCGTTGGCCGCCATCACGCGCCCGGTCAGCTCCGGGAGTTCGGCGGCCGCCGGCAGCGGGAAGGATGAAATCGTGCCGCGGCGCAACGTGGTAGCGAAGGTCTCATCGTGCTGGTGGACCGCGTTGGGCCCCGTGCCCTGGCCGCGCGCGTTGGTGACATAGACCTGATCGCCGTCGAGCAGGATACGGGTCGGGAACCAGCCCACCGGCAAGTGCCCGATCACTTTCATCTGCCTGGTATCGATGACGCCGATGGCGTTCGCGCCCGCCTCGGCGACGAGCAGCCATCCGCTCGGCTCGTGATACGCTATCCCGATCGGCAGCAGGCCGCGCAGCGTATCGAGACCGGGGATCCGGATCGGGATGTCCGCTAACGCCTGGTTCGTTTTCGCATCGATGACGGTAATTGAATCGTTAGCGCCGTTCGAGACGAAAATGCGATCGGCGGTCGCGGCCACGCCGGACGGGCTGCTGCCTCCATCGCTTCCCTTGCCGAAGGGAATTCCCGTGCGCACGAAGGCCTCGACCTTGGGTTCCGCCGGGTTTTCCAAATTCACGATCGCCAGCGAATTCGATTCGTTGACATTGGGATCGCCCAGGCCGGCGATCTGGACTTCGCCCCTGGGGGTGGCGCGACGCGCTCCCGCGGCTGCTTCGGGGGACGGGAATCCGAATGCGGGAAACAGCAGACCGGTTTCGCGCGCGTTCTTTTTTTCGGCGCCGGGTACGGGCTTGTACTCGAACATACCGATGTTGGTGATGTAGGCGCGGCGGCGGTCGGGGGACAGCGCGATGGCGAACGGCAACCGGCCGAGGCGCAGCGACGCGGCCACGCGACGGCGGTTCAGGTCTATGGTCACGAGCCGGAAGTTCGCCTGGTCGAGCACATAGATCAGCCGGCGGTCGGAATCGAACGCCAGATCGCCCGTGAAGCTGTCGGAGAAGCCGCCTTCGTTGGTTTCGAATACGCGGCGCTTGCCGCCGTCGAGA
Source organism: Bryobacteraceae bacterium (assembly GCA_035495815.1). Taxonomy (GTDB): domain Bacteria; phylum Acidobacteriota; class Terriglobia; order Bryobacterales; family Bryobacteraceae; genus DATJFH01. The sequence goes on along the minus strand of DATJFH010000237.1, from coordinate 43,548 downwards.
GGATTGATCGCGCGCACGCGGCCGGAGTTGCCTTCCGAAGCATAGAGAGTGCGCTCGCCGTCAAAAGCCAGGCCCATGAAGACGCTGCGCCAGTCGTCGGATTCCCCAGGCTCGTCTTTCTTGGCGGGCGCGACGATGTGACGGACCAGGCGCCGCTTGCCTTTTTCGCGCTCCAGAACCGTGAGCGAGAAGCGCTCCGGACCGCTATTGGCGGACACGATGCTGCGGCCGCGCGGGCTGACGGCCAGGCCGAACGGACCGGGTCCGGTGACGTATTGAATGCCGAGAGGGGCGATGATCCGGCCGCCGGGTAGGATACTGGCGGCCCCGGGACGGCGCAAAGCGGGCCTCGCGCCGGCGGGCGCGGCATACTCGGCGGCCGCGAGCAGGGCGGGGATCAGCAGGAGGAGCGCGGCGGTCACTCATTCACATTCTGTCATGAGACGTGGTGGAATGTAGCTAAAGGAGGAATTGCCTCATGCGATACGCCTGGGTCCTGCTGGGTGTGATGTTGATCCTTTCGCCGGGCGCGCCGGCGCAGCAGCAGAAGCAGAAGCAGAAGAAAGCAGCTCCGAAAATGGATTCCCTCACCGGCTGCGTGGACGAGAAGACGGAGGTTTACATCCTGCGCACCGACGACGCGCTAAAAGAGCTGGCGACGCTCGAGCCGGTGGGGTTCGACAAGACAAATTTCGCCCGGTTCGTGGGCCACAAGGTGACCGTTTCCGGTCAATTGAACGCCACCACCACGCCTCCGACGATGCGCGTCTCCAGCCTCGATCACATCAAGAACCTGTCAGACATGTGTATCCCGTAGAGGGCGGCCGAATGATGGCGGCAGCTGTCCGTCCCAGTCCGGCGCGTCTCCAGCCGGGCTGGGGGCCGGATCGGCCCGCCCACGCCGTCCCAAAAAAACATCTTGACTTACTCTGCTCCTTAGTACTAGTGTTTTAGTATGTCATCCAAGAGGGCGGTGCTCACCTCGCAGGAGCTGGAGATCATGAAGATCGTCTGGGTGTCGGGCGCCTCCACGGTACGCGATGTGTACGAGACGCTGCTCGAGCGGCGGAAGATCGCGTACACGACAGTGATGACGATGATGAATATCCTCGAGCAGAAGGGATATCTCAAAAAGGCGCAGAAAGACCGGGCCTACGTCTACCAGGCCACCAGGGCTCAAAAACAGGTGATCCGCGGCATGGTGCGCGAGTTCGTGGACCGCGTCTTCAACGGCTCCGCCGAGCCGCTGCTGGTGCACCTGGTGGAGGACCGTCAGGTATCGGGCCAGGATCTGGAAGAGATCGGCCGCATGTTGCGGGAAAGCGCGGGGAGGAAGAAGCCGTGACCGGCGCCGTTGTTCTGCTGCTGGCGCTGCAGGCGGCCGAATCCCTGAACCGCGGCAGGGACGCCATGGCGGCGCACGACTACGCGTCGGCGGCGGTTCAGTTTCGCGAGGCGGCCCTCGCGGGAGGGGAGCCCGCTGAAACTCTGGAGGCGTTGCGGAGCCTGGCGGCCGCGTCCCGGATGTCGGGGCGGGCGGACGAGGCCGAAGCCGCGCTCAAGCGCGCCGCCTCAATCGCTGCCAGACTGCACGGAGATACGAGCCTCGAGCTGGCGTCGGTTCTTTCCAGCCTCGCCGGCGCGCAGAGCGCCCTGGGCAAACGCACGGACGCGATTCTCTCGCTGGAATCGGCCATCCGGATGCGGGAGCTTCAGCCTGGCGAGCGGCTGGGGGAGTTGTCCGCCGACCTGGCCAGGGCCGCCGCCATTCGCATCGAGAAGGGGGAGAACGCCGCAGCCAAGCCGCTGCTGATCCGGGCCGTGGAGTCCTGCGAGAAGGCGCTGCCGCCCGAAAGCCCGCAGTGCCTCGGCGCGCTCGACGCGCTGGCGAACCTGGCGCGCGACGGCTCCGAGTACGGGGAGGCCGAACCGCTCTACATTCGCGCGCTCCGCCTGCGCGAGGCGTCGTACGGACCCGAGTCGGCGGAGCTGATCCCGACGCTCGATTCGCTGTCCTACGTCTACTTCGGACTCAAGCGTTACGCGGACGCGGAGCCGCTGTACCTGCGTCTGCTGGCCCTGTGGGAATCGAGCGCCGGAAAAGATCATCCCATGGTCGCGCTGACGCTCGACAAGATGGCGGAATTCTACGCGGCCCAGGAGCGCTTCGGCGAAGCGGACCCGCTGGCGGCTCGCGCCCCGGGCATGCGGACGGGAATCCTGCTGGAGAGCCTGGAGCGGTCCGGCCGTATGCTGGCGTCCGCCTCAAGAGCGCAGGAAGCCGCCGAGTTATACCGCAGGGCCGTTCTGATCGCCGAGGAGAGCCAGACCCCGGACAAGGCCCTCGATCTGCTGCTGCGGGCTTACGCCGTCGTGCTGCGAGGCCTCAACCGGAACTTCGAGGCCGAAGCCGTGGAGCAGCGTATCGCGGCCCTACTGCACGAAAGAGAACTACGCGAAGGTCGGCGTGAAGCTCCGGAGAAATCACGATGACACTGCATCTGTGGCTGTCGAACCTGGCTGGCTACAGCGCGCAGATCGCGCTGCTCGGCGGCGTGGGGAGTCTCGCTCCGGTACTGTTGCGGGTATGGCGTCCGCAGGTGATGCTGCTCTACCTGCAGTTGCTGCTGGCAGCCTGCCTGGCGCTGCCGATCCTGCAGCCGTGGCATCGTCCCGTGGCCGACCGGTCCGGCGGCGTCTCGATCTCAACTTCTTCGATTGCGGCCGCGGCTGCTCCCGCACGACATCTTCCTTCTCTCGAGGAGGGCATCGCATTCGTGCTCGGCTCCGGCGTCCTGCTGCGGGTCGGCTGGCTCGCGATCGGGCTGTTGCGACTGCGCCGATACCGCCGCAGCGCGCAGATGTTGGCGGCGGCGCCGCGCGCGTTCGATGACCTGCTCTGCGGGCTGGCTGTACAGCCGTCGATCGGTCTCTCGGCGGCGGTACGCGGCCCGGTGACGTTCGGAATCCGGAATCCCGTGATCCTTCTGCCGTTCTCTTTTCTGACTTTGCCGGAGGGCGCGCGGAGGGCAATCGCGTGCCATGAAGTCGCGCACGTGCGACGCGGCGACTGGGCGTTCACCGTACTTGAAGAAATCGTCCGGGCCGCGTTCTGGTTTCATCCCTGCATCTGGTGGCTGCTGAGCCGGATTCAATTGACTCGCGAACAGGCGGTGGATCGCGAAGTCATCGAGATCACCGCATCCCGCGAGCAGTACATCGACGCGCTGCTCGTCGTGGCCGGCGTCTGCCCGCAACCGGATCTGGCGCCGGCGCCGTCCTTTCTGCAAAGGAGCCACCTGACGCAAAGAGTGGCTTTGATTTTGAAAGAGGCATCCATGTCCAGAAAACGCTTGCTCTGTTCTTTGGCAGCGATGGCCGGCGCGCTGGCGGTCACTGTCCGGCTGGCCGTACTCTGTTTCCCTATCAGCGCTCCGGCGCAGGAAGTGATCCGCGGCGAGAGCCACCTCCTTCACCGCATGTCCATCGAGTATCCGGCGGGCGCGATCGACAAAGGCGTTCAAGGAACGGTGGTCGTCGAGGCCACACTCAACGAAAGGGGCGTGGTCACCGATGCGCGCGCCGTGAGCGGCCCGCAGGAACTGCGCAAAGCCGCTTTGAAATCGGTACTGGAGTGGCACTATTCGGGACAGGCGCAGTCTCCGGTGGAGGTGGCGATCGACTTCAAATTGCCCGCGAAACGGCGGGGCGTGTCGACAAATCTGCCGGGTGGCGTGACGGGCGGGGTGGCCGGCGGCGCGACGAGTGGAGTGAGTGGAGGCGTTACGGCGCTGCAATCCGGAAGCTTGAGCAGGATCCAGATGGCGGGCGTGTCTCCGCAGCTCCGTGAAGCGCTCGAGGGCCGCATTCCTGTGCATATCGGCGACGAACTCCAGCCGGACACCATTTCCCGCGTGCGGCAGGCGGTACGGGATGTGGACGAGCATCTCGACGCCCGACTGAGTCCCACTCGAAAGGCCGACGGCTCAATCGAACTTGCTCTTACGGTCTTTTCCTCCGCGCCGATGGCCGCGAGTACGGCGGACTCCACCCCGCAGCGCATCCGTGTGGGAGGCAACGTGCAAGCCACGCAGCAGATCAGCGCGCCCAAGCCTGTTTATCCACCGATGGCAAAGCAAGCCCGCATCCAGGGAGTGGTCCGGCTCAACGTGACGATCAACCGCGACGGCACGGTGCAGGACGTCCAGGTAGTCAGCGGCCATCCACTGCTGATGGACGTCGCCATGGATGCGGTGCGGCAATGGGTATACAGACCCACCCTGCTGAATGGCGAACCGGTCGAGGTCCAGACCGTGGTGGACGTGAATTTCACCTTGGCCACGGTTGCGCCACAGGCGCAGTAGGCAGGCGCGTTCTACCTTGCTTTGACAACGCGTTCCGAATTCACGTGCTGATCACGTCTGGCTATGATCAGGCGGCTTCGTTCACCCGCAGCGGCGGCAGGCAACGGCGGCGGCAAATTATCCGCAGTAGCCGAGAACTACGAGAGTGATATCGTCAGCCTGCGGAGTATTCCGGGTGAATTCTCGCACATCCTCCAGAATCGCGTCGTGCAGCTTGTCTCCCGGGGCCGACACGTTACGCCCGATTACTTCCCGCAGCCGGTCGAGGCCGTAAAAGTCGCCGTTCGGGCCGCGTGCTTCGCTCACACCGTCGCTGTAGATGACCAGGCGGTCGCCGGAAAGCAGCACCGTCTCGACGGCGGTGAATTTCGCGCCGGGCACCAGGCCGAGCGGCACGCCCGTGGTTTCAAGCTGCCAGATCCGGCCGTCCCGCGGGATCACCAGCGGAGCGCAATGGCCGGCGTTGATGTACCGCAGCCGTCCGTTGCGCTGCAAAGTGCAGTGAAACGCGGTGGCGTACTTCTCGGCTTCGGCCCGCTCCAGCAGAAACCGGTTGATGAGCTCCATGGTGTGCTGCGGCGACTGCGAGTTCTGACCGGCCGCCGAGAGCGCTCCCTGTAAATAGCAGGCGAGCAGGGCCGAGCTGACACCCTTTCCGGAAACGTCCGCCACCGCCGCCGCCCAGCAGTCTTCGTTGACGTTGAGGACGTCGAAATAATCGCCGCCCACCTGCAGGGAAGCCACGCTGCTTCCCCGCGCCACGAACCAGCCCTCGGCGGGAAGACAGCGCGGATACAGGCTCTGCTGGATCTGACGGGCCACGTTCAGCTCTTCCTCGATCTTCTGCTTGCCGCGCTCCTCCTCGAGCAGGCGCGCGTTTTCGAGAATCGTGGACGCTTCGAGCGCCAGAGTCTGCAACAGCTCGCGATTTCCAGCCGACAGATCGGCGGCGCCGATGCGGGAATCCATGTACAGCACACCCGCCGTCTCATTTGCAGCCGAAAGCAGACTGGTATCCTGGGCCCCGCCGATGCGGATGCGCACCAATGGCACGCAGACCACGCTGCGCAAATCGAGGTCGGCGACGGTGTGCTCGGGTTTCACGCCGCCTATTTCACCGTGATCGAAGTTCATGGACAGCAGCTCGCGGCGCTCACGCAAGGCCTTGCGGATCAGACGGCGGGGCACCTGCAGGTCGCCCTCCGCCAGCTGGCTCCCGGCTCGGTCGCGGGCGACTCGCATTTCCAGTTCATCGTCCCTGCTGAGCAGCAGAAAACCGCGCTCGGCGCCGGTAACGGCCAGGGCCGCGTCCACCACGGCAGTGAGCACGTCGTGAGTCGAGAGCGAAGTCTGCAGGGCGCGGGCCACCTCCATTACGGCTTTCAGCTTGCCCATCTTCCCGCCCTTCTCCGGGGCGGGAAAGTTCTCGACCAGATGGCTGACCTGACCACCCGCCGGCATGAAGATCAACTGGTAGGAATCGATGGCGCCGAACTCGATGCGGTCGGAATCCTGCAGCTTGTGTTTCTGGATCCTGGCGCCGTTGACGAAAGTGCCGTGCCGGCTGTTGAGATCCTCAATCCAATAATCGCCCTGCTCATGAGTCACACGGGCGTGTACGCGCGAAGCGCGGTTGTCGCGCATCACGATCTGATTGTCGGACTGGCGGCCGATAGTGAAAGGCTGCGTGCGGACGGGCACGGTGGAGCGGCGCCCGGACGGATCGACCACGATCAGCGACGCAGGGCTACCGAGTTCGTGAGGCATGCTTCAGTTTCGGGGAACGCTGCCGGAACGGAGCATGTGGCAACCCATTGGAGGCATGCTCGCGCGCTTCCTCGATCTCGCGCGCGCGCAGCACCTGACAATGCGAGCAATAACCACCGACTTCAGTACGCGCCAGTACGATCTGAAAACCGAAGTGGGATTCGATCTGCCGCCGTAGCCGCTGCAGCGGCTCGCCGAAAAACTCCTCCACCTTCCCGCAGCGAAGGCAGATCACATGCGCGTGTTCCTGCTTGGTGCGGGTCTCGTAATAATGCTGGTCGCCGCCGTAGTGCATCAGATCCAGCTCGTCCACCAGGCCGCCTTCCTTGAGCAGCTTCAGGGTGCGGTAGACGGTGACGCGGTTTAGCTTCGGATCCTGCTCCTTAGCCATCTGGAAAAGTTTTTCCGCGTCCAGGTGCTGACCCGACTTGTCGATCAGCTCGAGCAGAATCTGACGCTGGCGCGTCAACCGCACTCCTTTGTCCTTGAGGGATCCGCGCGTACTCTCGAGAGACATGATAGTAATCATTCTACCGCGCGGCGAGGAACCGGACAGCATTTTTAAGCACCTGCTGCACTTCGGGCTGAGAGTAGATCGGGTACGTCTCGTGCCCGGGGCGGAAGTAGAAAACCTTGCCCTTTCCGAAATTCCAGAGCATACCGTCGCTGCCGTCCTGCGGGCCGCCTTCGTATCGGCCTTCGAGTATCTTCAGGTCCGGAGGCGGAACATTAAAAGGATTCAGGTAGGACTCGGTCTTCGGAATAATGAAATCCTTGACGCCCCTGGCAATGGGGTGAGTAGGCTCGAGCACGTGGATCAGCTCCGGTTTGCCTTCGTTTCGCACCTTACCCCATTTCCCCGGAATGCCCTCCAGCGGCGATCCGCGCCGCCCGGCAAGGATAGTCATGATCTTCTGGAAAGCGAGGGCGTAGTGCGAAGAGTGGATCGGCAGATAGCCCATGCCCTCCATTTCGACGCGGCGCAGAATGCGGTCCACGTTCTCGCCGGTAACCACCTTGTGCTGCCGGTGTCCAAAGGCGATCAGGACATCGGTGTCGCGGAGCGCCTCTTCGGTGAGCCCCTGTCCGGGGTCGGCCAGATTGGCCGCCCTGGCGACGATGCCTTTTTCACCTTCAAACATTTTGACCAGCGTCCCGTTGATGCCGTCGGGATAGATCTCGACCGGCTCGGTGCGCTCGGACCAGGCAGTTACCCGGATGGCGGGCTTGGCGGCGACGGGCAGCGCTTGAACCGCCGCGAGAGTGGTCAGGAAAGAACGCCTGTTCATAAGCGATTACTCTAACACGCGTAAGAGACGTTACGGCGCGGCCAGCCGGGGCTTACCACTTCCTTTCCAGGATTTTCTGCAGTATATCCGGAATTTCGAATACGGCTCGATTTTCCTGCGCCTCCGCCGCTGCCCGGTAGCGCGCGTACGCCGCAGGCTCGAGCAGATCCGCGACCGCGGCCGCGATCCCTCGAAAGTTGGGAAGCACGATTCCGACGCCGTTTTCCAGGATCCACTCGGCGTTATAGCGTTCCTGCGGAAGCGTCCAGGCGTTGCGCTCCACGATCACCGGGAGTTTCATGGCCAGCGCCTCGCTGAGGCTGCCGGGCCCCGGCTTTCCGATGAAGAAGTCGGCCAGGCGCATGTAATAGGGCACCTGCCTGGTAAAGCCTTCGACATAGGTCGGGCTGGGACGCTTCAGGGCGCGCAGCCGGCCCGCCAGTTCCCCGTTCTTTCCGCAGATACAGATGAGTTGCGTATCGAGCCGCCGTGCGATCTCTTCCATGACGTTCGATCCCTGGCCGCCGAACATCACGAGGCCGGTCTGGCGGCCGGGATCCAAGCCCAGCTTCCGCCGCTCGCCCGCCCGGTCGATATCCATCGGCTCGTAAAAGCGTGGATTGAGAATCATTCCCGACGTCAGGAAGATAAACGAGTCCTCATGGCCCAGCTCCCGGGCCTGTTCTACGGCCCGCTGCGACCCGCAGATCAGGTACTGTTTCTGGCGCTCGATCCAGAAGTGCGGCGGGTAATCGGCGATGTCGGTGAGGATCGTAACGAGCGGCGTCCGGGGGACGGCGTTGCGGGCGCTTTCGCCGATGGCGCGGTCCACGTTGGGCACCATCGACACCAGCAGATCGGGCTGCCGCTCGCGCCAGAGCTTCTCGAGCACACGCACCTGGGAGGGATGATAGATCCGGATCAGGAACTGCATCGCGCGCGTCAACTGCGGGGAGCCGAGCGTCCAGCCCTTGTTCAGAAGAAGGTTGTAGCAGTCTTCCAGCCGGATTCCCAGAAGCTTGCGAAAGATATCCAGTTCATCCAGAGCTTCCTGGATGTTGACAAGCTCGGTGCGCCACGGCCGGCCCTGGCGTTCGATCACTTCCTTGAGCGCATTGGCGGCGCTTCGATGCCCGCCGCCCGCGTCAAAATAGAGGAGATCGATTTTCTTCATCGGGCTGAGTGCAGCGTCATCCCGATTCTAACCCGCCAGCCCGGATTTATCGCGCGGCGGAGTATTCGACGGTCAGCGCCCAGCCGTCATACGGCTTGCCCGGTCCGAATTCGGCGACAACGTGGCCGTTATTGTCGATCAGTTGCATCCACTGATCTTCCTCCTCGCACTTCAGGGCGGTGACGTCCATTTCCAATTGCTGATTGGCGTCTTTCCAGTACTTCAGGATTTTCTTGTAGTAGGGTACTTGCACAGTGTAACTCCTCGCTCGGGCGCCTCGGTGACGGAGGCCCTAGCCGGGGGGCCAGAGTCGAATTCACGCTACAAGTGGAGAGTAACATTCATCGAATGGCGCTGTACATGGTACAGGCGTACCTTTTGGAATCATGAAATTCCGGCCCCTTTCTAGGGGAATATCGAGCGGGAAATCCCTTCCATGCAGGATTCGTACTATGTCAACGGCGAACCAGCGCCTATGAGGACGGGCGAACGGGGTCGGAGCGCGCAGCCTGTCCGCCGTAAATGAGAAGTCACCCTACACTCAAGGAGGTGAAAGGGCCGGGCAGGTTGCCTGGTTCAAGCTCCGTTGTCGAGAAAAGCCCGCAGGCGATGGCTGCGGCTGGGGTGGCGCAGCTTGCGCAGCGCCTTGGCTTCGATCTGCCGGATGCGCTCCCGCGTGACCGCAAAATTCTGGCCGACTTCTTCGAGCGTGTGCTCGCTTCCGTCATCGAGGCCGAAGCGCATTTTGATGATTTTCTCTTCGCGGGGCGTGAGTGTCTTGAGCACCTGAGCAGTCTGCTCGCGCAAATTCAGGTTGATAACGGCTTCCGAAGGCGATACCACGGCGTGGTCGATCAGGAAATCGCCGAGATGACTCTCCTCTTCCTCCCCGACCGGGGTTTCGAGCGAGATCGGCTCCTGGGCGATCCGCATCACCTTGCGGACTTTTGAAACCGGGAGCTCGAGCTTCTTGGCCAATTCCTCGCTGGTAGGCTCCCGGCCAAGCTCCTGCACAAGCTGGCGGGACGTACGGATCAGCTTGTTGATGGTTTCAATCATGTGGACCGGGATCCGGATGGTACGAGCCTGGTCCGCGATGGCGCGGGTGATGGCCTGCCGTACCCACCATGTAGCGTAGGTGGAGAACTTGTAGCCGCGCCGGTATTCGAACTTGTCCACGGCCTTCATGAGGCCGATATTTCCTTCCTGAATCAGATCGAGGAACTGCAGCCCTCGATTGGTATACCGTTTCGCGATGCTCACCACCAGCCGCAGGTTCGCTTCGATGAGCTCGTTCTTGGCGTACTCGGCCTCGCGGTCTCCACGGGTGATGATCTGGACGGTACGGCGCAGATCGGTGGCCGAAGCTCCGAATTGCTCCTCCATTTGCTGAATTCGAAGGGCGAAATTCCGCTGCTCTTTGCGCAGCTCCTTCAGAACCTCCGCCCGGTCCGCCGAAGGCCCTTCCATCTTGCGCTGGACACGGGCCATGTCGCGCTCGATGGGCTTGAGCTCGTCCACCGCGGCGCGAATGCAGTCGATGAACTGGCGGATGACCGCGGAATTGAATTTGATGGAGCGGACCAGCCGGGATACTTTGATCGTGCAGCGGGCGAATTCCCATCGCGTGTGGCGGTGCAGCTTCGGCTTTGTTCCCCGTGGAACGGCGAGCAGCTTCTGCCGGACCTGAAGCGCCTTGCGGTGATACTTGGCGATCTCGTCAATGGCGCGGGTCAGATCTTCCCGGCGCTCTTCGGCCAGTTCCTCGCTGATCAAAGGATCGCTGAAGGTAATGACATCGCGCACGGCGATCGAGCCGCGGCGCACGTCTTCGCCCATGGCAAGAATTTTTTGAATCACCAGCGGCGAACGAGAGAGAGCCTTGGCCACCGATCGCTGTCCGCGCTCGATGCGGCGCGCGATCTCCACTTCGCTCTCGCGGGTGAGCAGCGCGACCGCTCCCATCTCGCGCAGGTACATGCGAACGGGATCGTTGGTTTTCTCGCCGATCCCGGGAGGCAGCTCGAGATCGAGGACCTCTTCGCCCTCCTCCAGCTTCTTGTCAAATTCCGGTTTGGGGTCCTCGAGGATCTCGATGCCGGCGCCGTCGAAGCCGGCCAGCACGTCGTCCAGATCGCCGCCGCCGTTGAGGTCGGCCGGCAGGACATCGCTCACCTCGTCGTAAAGAACGTAACCGCGCTCCTTGCCGACTTCCATGAGCCTTTTCACCCTGTCGTATTTGTCTTCGATAGGCACTTGCGCCTCGCGCTCCCGGTCACGAGGATTTACGGATCCCTGTCATTGTACACCGCCCGGCCGCCGCGATTTTTCGAAGCGATCGAATTCTTCGTACTGCCGCATTGCCTCGGCGAGATTGCCGGCGCGCTCAGCCTCGCGAATGGAAGCCCTGAGCGACGATGCGCGAGTGTCGAGCGCCTGCCGCTGCAGTTTTTCGATACACGCCGCGCCTACCTCTAGTGAACAATTTTCCTCTTTCGTCTCATCCCCCAGAACGATGGCCGCCAGCTTCGACCGGTCGGCGTCTTCGAGCCGCGCATCGAGCTCGGACAGTCCGAACGGCGCGCCCGCGTCGTGGAGAGCGAACAGCGCCTGAAAAATACGCCGCGTCACGAACTGCTCCACCGCCGGCAGCTTTTTCAGCTCCGGAATCAACTGCTCCCGGGCTTCTTCGCTCGCCAGCAGGAGATTCAACAGGATCTTCTCGTCATGGCGGACAGGCTCAGCCGGGGCGGCCACTGTCTTCTCGCGGCGATCGGCGGCCGCTCTGCGGAAACTCTCGAGAATCAGACCGGCTTCCACTCCCATGTATCCGGCCACATCGTTGGCTACGGCGCTTCTCTCTATCTTATCGGTCAGGCGGTGAATCGCGGGCAACAGAAACTGGAACGCGGCCACCCGGCCTTCCGCCGATCGCATGTCGAACCGGGCGCGGGCGCGGTCGCCCAGCCAGTGAAAATAATTCTGGGCGGCCTCGAGGGCGCCGCGATACGTTTCCGGCCCTCTCTCCCTACAATACTCGTCGGGATCGAGGCCGCCTTCAAGCTCGAGCACGCGGACGTGCATGCCTTCCTCGAGCAGCGCCTGTAAGGACTTCTCCGTGGCGTTGGCTCCGGCCGCATCCGGATCGAAGTTGACCACAATCCGGCCGGAGTGGCGTTTCATCGTCTGGACCTGGTGGGTGGTAAGCGCAGTGCCGCAACTGGCCACCACCTCCCGCACGCCTGACGAATAAACACCGATGACGTCCATATATCCTTCCACCAGTACAACCCGATCCTCCCGGCGAATGCCTTCTTTAGCCCGATGCAGGTTGTAGAGTACGTAACTTTTCCTATATATCGGCGTTTCCGGGGAATTCATATACTTCGGCTGATCATTTTCTGCCAGCGCGCGCCCGCCGAAACCGATTACCTTGCCTGACTCGTTGTGAATAGGGAACATCAGACGGTTTCGGAAACGATCGAACAATCCGCCGCCCTCGCGCCTCATGACGAGCCCCGACTGCTCCATCAGATCGGCCGGGAAGTCCTGCTTTTGGAAGAGGTTGGTAAGAAAATGACCAGAGCGATCGGCATAGCCCAGGGCAAACGTGGCGATGCTGTCCGGAGCCACGCCGCGGCGGGCCAGGTAGGACCGGGCTTCGGTCCCGCCGGGTCCCTCCAAGGCGGCACGAAAAGCCTGTTCAGCCAGCTCATGCATTTGAAAGATCGCGGTCCGGAGCCGGGTATCCGCGTCTGCGTATTCCGACCTTTTGGGCAGCGGAATTCCGGCGCGCTCCGCGAGCTGCTTGAGAGCCTCATAAAAACTGACGCGCTCGATCTCCTGGACGAACCTGAACACGTCCCCGCCCTGCCCGCAGCCGAAACATTTGTAGAACTGGTGATTGGCATGCACCCGGAAAGAAGGCGTTTTCTCGGTGTGAAAGGGACACAAGCCCGTATAACTCCGGGTGGCGCCGACACGCTTCAGACGCACATATTCGCCCACCACGCTGACGATGTCCACCGAAGATTTGACTTGCGCCGCGAAGTCCACGCGTCCTCCTGATTCCCCAATGATAGCGCGTCACGGCAGCGGAATCGGCCACCCCTGCTGTCACTTGATCCTGGAGGTTCGCGTCGTTTCGCCAAGCCGTTCGCGCCGGCTCCGCGCAGCCCGGACGCGACTCTCCTGACGGGACACGATTCAGGTGTGACTCTTGTGCGTTGCGCGAAAATCGTGCGGCGGATTCCCAAACATCAGCCAGCCTAGAGCCAGACACGCCGCCAGCGTCACCGCGGCGCCCTGCCAGAGAATGGACGGCGCAAAGCGCATCGAGACGTGGCTGCGTCCGGCCGGCACAGGCAGACCGCGGAATGCGATGTTGGTCGTGTAGAGCGCCGCCGGCTTGCCGTCGATGGCGGCGCGCCAACCCGGATAGTTGGCATCGGATGTTACCAGATACGCGGCCACGGGCGAGTCCACCTCCAGTTCCACTTCGAGGGGCGCGTAGCGAAGGACCCGGATTCGTCCGCCGCCCGGCGAGTCGGGGAAGACTGACGGCATCTGGCCCGCGCTCTCCACCGCGGCTTCTCGACGGCCGTCAAAATCCGGCGACCGCACGGCGGCGACCGACTCCAACAGTCCCTGTACCTTGCGGATCCGGCTCACCAGAAAGAATCGGGGCTGCGCTTCGGTGTTCTCGTACACAAGATTGCCGGGCAACTCCGCGACCTGGCGAAACTTGGCCTTTTCCAGCACGGCCGCGCCAATCGGCGCCTGGGAGAGCACGTATCGTACATTCACCAGGTCGAGGGCCGGCGATTCGAGGTTGGTCACCTGGTAGTAGCGGCCCCAGCGCTCACCCTGGGAGAACAGGAGCCGCACCTGGATCATGCGCTCGAGCGCCAGCGGATCGTTTCCGGTGGCCGTCGGGACTTCGAACAGCATCCCCTCGGCCCAGTTCATGCTGCCGTTCATGGTATCTATGCGCGAGGGCGGCGAGGTCTGATTGACCAGCTCGCGCATTTTAACGGGAATCTCCGGATAGCTGTCGAAATGATCGTAGGAAATGCCGGGTTCGTCATCGAAAGTCATGGTGTTGAGAGGACGCGAGGAGCTGACGAGGATCAGGTCGAGAGCGCAGATCACGACAGCCGCGATCCCGATGAAACGCGGCTTCCCGGAAAGGATCGAATGAGCGCCCAGCCCCGCCAGCATAGCCATACCCAGCGAAAACGCGGGAAGAACATATTCGGCGTAGAGGGGGAGCTTGATCGCGTACGGCAGCATTCGAAAGACCGTGAGTCCGACGGGAGTGTGCTCGCCCAGCATCCAGAGCAGGCAGCAGAGAGTGAGGCCGGACAGCGGCAGAACGTAGCGGACCTTCGGCCGGAAGAGAACGGCGAGGATGAACACGAGCGCCAGCAGGCCGAAGTAGAGATAAAGAAAAGTCGGATTCCAGGGCAGGCGGTACGGGACCTTTCCGAACCGGAAGATGCCCCAGTAATTGGGAAGGATCATGGAGACGAGACTCTGAACCGGGTGCCCGCCGCCGTCGCCGAGCCAGTCGCTGCGATACTTCGAGACGCTGAGGCGGTTCAGCTGGACCGTGGGAAGCGCCTGAATTCCAGCCAGGGCCGCCGCCAGCAGGAAGGCAGGCACGAGACCCAGAAGGTTGCGCCAGGAGCCCAGGCGGAACAGCAGCAAGCCCGCGGCCAGGAGGACGCAGGTGATAAACGCCACCGCGGTGACGGCGGGGAAGCCGCACAGAATCGACATGCCGAGGCTGAAAGCGAGCGCCGCCATCCAGCGCCGGCTGCGGCTTTCCGCCAGGTGGAGGACAGCCAGCCAGGAGAGGGGAAGCCACGCCCCCGCGTCGATGGCGCCGATGTGCTGCGTTTGCGAGGCGAAGTAGGGGCCCAGCTGATAAACAGTAGCGCCGATAACGGCGAACATGGGCGCCGCTCCCAGACGGCGGGCCAGGAGATACGCGCACACGCCGGCCAGGAAAACATGGCCCACAAGCTGCAGTTCGAGAATATAGAGCAGGTCGCGCCCGCCAAGCGCATTGCTGATCAGTACCGCGATCAGGGTCGGAGGATAGAAGAGTTGAGTGGTGAGTTCGGCGTAGATGGGCCAGCCGCAATAAGTGAACGGGTCCCACAGCGGAAGATAGCCCTGTCGAAGACTCTTGGCCATGAACTCCGCGATCGGTAGGTGGTAGTAACGCAGGTCCCAGGGAATGACAAACAGGCGCGGCTCGAAAAGGATCCGGCGGAAGAAGAGGACGGTTTCGAGGAGCAGCAGAGGGTAAGGCCAGCGAGGATATACCTTGGGGAAGCGCAATCTCGATCAGTATAGATGATCCGGCGCGGGCGCAAGCTGCAAGGCATGGCAAAACGTGACGAACAACTGGTGAGGACGGCCGCGGCGGCCGCGTTGATCTGCCTTATCTGGCTGGCAGGGTCGATGACGGCTGGTCGAACCATGGCTTTTGACGAAGCCGTCCGGGCGGCAGTGCACTCGGCGGCTACAACGGGCTTGACGCGATTCATGCAACTGGTGACGCTCCTGGGCTCGCAGGCGGTGATGATCGGTCTGCCGCTGTGCGCCGCCGCTGCCCTGTTCGCGCGGGGAGATTGGCGCCGGGCGACTTTCATGCTGATCGTCTGGGGAGGAGCCGAGATGCTCGAATTCGGCTTGAAACTCCTGTTCCATCGCCCGCGGCCGGAGGCGTTTTTCGACACGCCGCTGCCGCAGTCGTTCAGCTTCCCCAGCGGTCACGCGCTGCTCTCACTCTCCGTATACGGCGCTCTGGCGTGGCTCGCCGGAGGCTGGCCGGCCCGGATCGCGGCGATTGTTCTGGCGCTGGTGATCGGCGCCTCGCGGGTGTATCTGGGCGTCCATTATGCTACCGACGTTATCGCCGGATACCTGGTGGGCGCGGTCTGGCTCGAAGCGGCGGCCGTTCTCCACAGACGAATCGCTACGATAAAGAAATGACTGCGCCCGCGGCCATCCTTGTCAATACCTCCTCGGGTATTCGCCCCTGGCACGGGAAAGTAGCCGAACTGGTCCGCGCGCGCGGAATCGCCGCCGAAGTGGTCCTGGTATCGCGGGGAACAAACATCGCCGCGCTGGCAGCCCGGTTGATTCAGGAGGGGCGCCGCACGATCATCGCAGCGGGAGGCGACGGGACCGTGAGCGCCGTTGCGTCCGCGGTTCTCGATACGGACGCTGCCCTGGGCGTGCTGCCGATGGGCACACTCAATCATTTCGCCAGAGACCTCAAAGTGCCGCTCGATCTTGAAGACGCCTTGACGGCGCTGCAGCGCTCCAAACCCCGGATGGTAGACGTCGCGGAAGTGAACGGCCGCATTTTCATCAACAATTCCGGATTGGGGTTGTATCCGTGGATGGTGACCCAACGGGAGAAACGGCGGAAGCAGGGGCAACCGAAATGGCTGGCGCTGATTTGGGCCTCACTGTCGGCGCTGCGGCGTTTTCCCTTTCTGAAGGTGCGGGTGGTGGCCGGAGGCAAATCGCTCGCCTGGCGGACACCGTTCGTGTTCGTGGGCAATAACACTTACCGCATGGAGGGCATCGCCTTCGGGTCCAGAGACTCGCTGGACAAAGGAGTACTCAGCCTGGGAGTGGCCCAATACCGGATGGGCCGGTGGGGACTGGTTCGGCTGGCATTCCGAGCGCTGGCAAAAGAGATCGGAGAAGAGCGGGACTTCATGATGCTGCGGGCGGAGGAGGTTCGAATTTACAGCCGGCGCCGAAGGGTGCCGGTGTCTCTGGACGGGGAGGTAGTCCTGATCGAGACGCCGCTCGAATACCGTACGCGGCCGGGCGCGCTGCGGGTGATTGCGCCGGAGGCAGGATGAGCCGCACGATTCTGCACCTGTCGGACATTCACTTCGGCCGGGTCGAATCGGCGATCCTCGATCCTCTGGTAGAGGCGGCGCGGCGGATCGGGCCGGACCTGGTCGTGGTATCCGGCGACCTGACCCAGCGGGCGCGGGTGAGCGAATTTCAGGAAGCCCGGGCGTTTCTCGACCGCCTGCCTCAGCCGCAGATCGTGGTGCCGGGGAATCATGACGTCCCGCTGTATAACCTCTACGGACGTTTCGTCGGCAAGATGGATTTGTACCATCGCCACATCACGGAAGACAAGGAACCTGTCTACTTGGACGACGAGATTGCCGTGGTCGGGACGAATACGGCGCGCGCGCTGGCGTGGAAAGGCGGGCGCGTGAATGCGGCGCAGATCGCGCGAATCAAGGAGCGGCTGGGAGCGGCCGACGGGCGTTCCAAGATCGTGGTGACCCACCATCCCTTCGATCTGCCGGAAAGATATTCGGAGCAGCATCTGGTTGGCGGCGCGCGGGTCGCCATGGGTCATCTGGCGGAATGCGGCGCGGACCTGCTGCTGGCGGGTCACATGCATGTGAGCGCCGTGTGCCGGACGGTTTTGCGGTACCGTATCGTGGGCCATTCGGCGCTGGTGATACAGGCGGGGACGGCCACTTCGACACGCGGGCGCGGCGAGTTGAACTCGTTCAACCTCATCCGGGTCGATTCCGGGCGGGTGACGGTCGAACGATGGACATGGTCGAGCGAGCGGCTGCTGTTCGCGCCGGCAGGCTGTGAACGTTTCCACAAGACAGACGGGGGCTGGGAGCCGGTCGACGGCTCGGAATGAACCCCCGGCGCCGGCCTGCCCCCAAAATTCGTAACATGATGTTTACGATGCGTGCGCTGCTTCGTTTTCCGCTGCTACTGTTCCCGCTGCTTTTCAACGCCCTGGCTCAACCGTCCGACCTCGACGGCAAGATCTCCGGCAAGATTTCAACCTCGCTCCAGCAGAGCGGCGCCCCGAGCGTTTCGGTGGCGGTTGTCGACAAAGGCAAGCTCGTTTACGCGAAAGCGTTCGGCGTCGCCGACCTGGCCGCCGGCCGCCAAGCCGGGCCCGGCACGCGCTATGCCGTGGGATCGATCAGCAAGCAGTTCACCGCGGTCGCGCTGCTGCTGCTTCAGGAGCAGGGGAAGCTGTCCCTCGACGACAAGGTATCCAAGTATTTTCCGGACTTGACGCGCGCTTCGGAGATCACCATCCGGCAGTTGCTGACTCACGTGTCCGGCTATGAGGATTACGCGCCGCAGGACTACATCATCCCCGAGTGGACGAAGCCCACCCATCCGAAAGCCATCCTCGACCGCTGGGCGCGCAAGCCGCTCAACTTCGATCCGGGTACGCGCTGGCAGTACAGCAACACCAACTATGTGCTGGCCGGAGAGATCTTCGAGAAGGTGTCCGGCCAACCGCTGGTGGCATTTCTGCGCCAGACGGTGTTCAGTCCACTCGCTATGACGTCGGCCGGCGACTGCTCGGAAGCGAGCCCGGCGGACGCGGTCGCCTATACCCGCTACGCTCTGGGCCCGGCGCGTCCGGCCGGAAGGGAAGCTCCGGGCTGGTATTCGGCCGCCGGCGAGCTTTGCATGACCTCGTCCGACCTGGCGCGCTGGGACATCGCGTTTCTGGAGAAGAAGATCCTGAGCGCAGCGTCCTACGAAGAGTTCACGCGCGAGATGAAGCTGTCGAATGGCGACCTGACCCATTACGCGCTCGGCCTGCAACTCGGCGATCTGAACGGCATCCCGGCTGTTTCGCACGGAGGCGAAGTCTCCGGGTTCCTCGCTTCGAACACTGTTTTTCCCACACGCAAAGGAGCGGTGGTCACGCTGTCGAACGTAGATGGCGTCAGCTTTCTGGGACCGCTGACGCGGCAGATCGCCATGCAGCTCTTCCTTTCGGACCAGCCGCCGGAAGCGGATGCAGCCACAGGCCAGGTCCGCCGTATTCTCAAGGGGCTTCGGAAGGGCAGGGTCGATCGTGAGCTGCTCACGTCCAACGCCAATTCGTACTTCAGTGAAACGGCGCTGACGGACTGCAAGACGTCCCTGACGAAACTGGGAAAGCTGAAGTCGGTCATGCGGTCGAACGAGAGCCTGCGCGGCGGAATGATCCACCGGACCTACCGCGCCGAGTACGAGAAGAAGACCGTGCTGGTCAACATCTACGTCACGCCGGAGGGGAAGTACGAGCAATTCATGGTGATGAACCAACTGTAGACGGGATATGAAACTTTTTCTGACACTTGCCGCGATCGCCGGCCTGGCCGCTTTTCCGGCGCAATCCCGGACTCGCGCCAAATTCAACGTGGTGGAAGCCTCCGTCCCGCAGATGCAGGAGGCGCTTCGGAAAAAGCGCGTGACATCGCGGGAGCTGGTGGAGCAGTACCTCTTACGCATCGCCATGTACAATGACCGCCTCCATGCGACGCTGGCCGTGAATCCGAAGGCGCTCGAGGAGGCCGACGAACTGGATCGCGAGCGAGCCCGCGGCAGGATTCGCGGGCCGCTGCACGGCATCCCCATCGCGCTCAAAGATAATATCCACACGACGAGCCTTCCAACCACGGGTGGCGCTCTCGCGTTTGCCGGCTACACTCCCCCGTATGAAGCAACGCTCACCCGGAACCTCCGCGCCGGCGGCGCGATCATCCTCGCCAAGACCGGCATGACGGAGCTGGCCAACTGGGTGGCCGGCGGGCCGACGCCGATGCCGGGCAACTACAACGCGGTCGGCGGCTTCGGGTTCAATCCGTACGATCCGCGGCGCGACCCGCGGGAAAAGTTCTTCGACGGGAGGCCGGCGCTCAACACGGGCGGGTCGAGCTCGGGAATCGGCACGGCGGCGAACTTCTGGGCAGCCAACGTCGGCACGGAAACCTCCGGGTCCATCCTGAGCCCCTCGAACCAGAACATGCTGGCGGGAATAAAGCCCACCGTGGGACGGGTCAGCCGCTACGGCGTCATCCCGATCACCGCCGATCAGGACACCGCCGGCCCGATGGCGAAAACCGTCGCTGACGCAGCTATTCTGCTGGGCGTTCTCGAAGGCGAGAACCCGGATCCGCACGATCCGGCGACGAGCCGGTGCGCAGCGCCTCCCGGCCACGACTATACGAAGTTCCTGAAGAAGAACTCCCTGGCCGGCGCGCGCATCGGCATCCCCCGCGCATTTTACTTTGACAAGACGACTGCGCCCGGCGACACGGAGCCGCGCGGCGGACTGGAGGAAGACGAAGCCAGATTGATGGCCGAAGCGATCGTCATTCTGAAAAGGCAGGGCGCCGTGATCGTCGATCCGGCGGACATCCCGAGCGTGACCGACCCGAATCCGGCGAACAACATTCTCTTATGGAGCACCTGCGGCGGCGCCTCCAAGGGCAAAGGTAAGGACGGGGATTGCTCCATCGATTTCAAATACGGCATGAAGCGCGACTTCAACTCCTGGCTGGCTACTCTCGGACCCTCGGCGCCGGTCAAATCGCTCCGCGAGCTGCGGGAATGGAATCTGGCCCACACACGGGCCGGCTCGATCAAATACGGGCAGTCGAATCTGGACGTATCGGACGAGATGGACCTCGATGCGGACCGAGCGCGGTACGAAGCCGACCGCGCCAAAGACATCCGGCTGGGCGGCGCGCACGGCATCGATGAAGTGATGAAGAGCCAGCGTCTGGACGCCCTGCTGTTTCCGGCCGCCAGCGGAGCTTCCATCGCCGCCAAACCCGGGTACCCAACCGTAATCGTGCCCTTCGGATCCGTGCCCAACGCCCCCACGGATGCCTTTCCGGACGAGTTCAAAGCGCGCTCGCGGCCGGTCGGGGTCAGCTTCACGGGCATGGCTTGCGCCGAGCCAAGACTGATCGAACTGGGATATGCGTTCGAGCAGGCCACCAAACGGCGCATCCCCCCGCCTGGTGCGCCGTAGGCAGCGGCTCCTGCGCGCCGCATTACGCCGCGAGATGTTAAACTGGCCAGGCAAATGATTACCCGTCGAGACTTGATCACGAGCGCCGCCGCGGCGTGCGGCGCGTTGCCTGGACCCCGCACCCTCGGCGCCCAACCGGGAAAATCCCGGCCGAACATTCTCCTGTTGTTCCCGGATCAGCACCGGTTCGATTGGACGGGTTTCAACAAGAACCTGGCTGTCAGGACGCCGAATCTGGACCGTCTGGCGCAGCGCGGCATGCGGTTTACCAACGCCGTGGTGGCGTCCCCGCTGTGCGCGCCCTCACGGGCCTGCCTGGCATCGGGCAAGGAATACGAGAACTGCCGGGTTCGGGACAATACCGAGGATTATCCGCTCGATCAGAAGACTTATTACACGCTGCTGCGCGAGAGCGGCTATCACACGGCCGCGTGCGGCAAGATCGACCTTCACAAAGCTAGTCCTACCTGGGGCCTGGACGGGAAGCATCTGCTGCCGGAATGGGGATTTTCCGACGGCATCGACAATGCCGGGAAGGGGGACGCAGTGACCAGCGGCGCGTCCGCGCCCAAAGATCCCTACATGGAGATGCTGTACAAGCGCGGGCTGGCGGCAGCTCACATCGCCGATTTCAAGAGACGCCGCAAGGACGGCTACGCGGCCACTTTTCCCACTCCGCTACCCGAGGACGCCTATTGCGACAACTGGATCGCCGCCAATGCGCTCGAGCTCATGAGCCGTTTCCCTCGCGGCAAGCCGTGGCACCTGGCGATCAATTTCACCGGACCGCACAATCCCGAGGACATCACCGTGCGGATGGAAAAGCTGGTCCGGGGCCGGGATTTCGTTCAACCGAATCGCTGCCGGGAATTCACACGCGACCAGCACGTAGCCATCCGGCAGAATTACACCGGGATGGTGGAGAACATCGACCGGCTGGTGGGACGGCTGCTCGAGGAGCTGAAGAAGCGCGGGGAACTGGAGAACACTCTGGTGGTCTACTCGAGCGATCACGGCGAGATGCTGGGCGATCACAACCGATGGGGCAAAGTCCTGCCCTATCATGCGAGCGCCGCCGTCCCGATGGTGATCGCGGGACCCGGCGTGCGGGACGGCGTGGTGAGCGACGCTTTGGTCAGCCACATGGACCTGGCGGCGACGTTCCTCGAATTCGCATCGGTCCGGAAGCCTGCCGAGATGGACAGCAGGTCGATGAAGAGCTTACTTGAGGGAAAGACCAGGCAGCACCGCGAAGCCGTGCGGAGCGGACTCGGCGCGTGGCGAATGGCGTTCGACGGCCGGTATAAACTGGTGCGCGGATTCGACGCCGACACCAGCTCGAGGGACCTCCACCATGCCGCCGGCGCGGCGAAACTGGCGGGGCCTCTTCTTTTCGATCTGCAGGACGATCCGCTGGAGAACGTGAATATCGCGCCCAAAGCGGGCCGGCACGTGGAACGGCTGTCGAAGTTTCTGAGCGTTTAAGCACGCCGCAGCCTCCCGCGGGACCGCTATTTTTGCGCGGGCAGCTTCAGAAACTCCGACGGCGCCAGCGCGCGCCGGGTCGTCCGGGATAGCCGGATCGCTCCTTTGAAGTAGTCGCGCAGGTTGATCCGGACGCCGGCCGAGCTGCGCCCCTGTCCTTGCGGCGTCAGCTTGACCTGCGCCGAGCCGTCCAGCTTGCCGTTGACATAATTGCGGAACTCGCGTCCGTCATACACCATGGCCGCGTGATACCAGGCGTCGAGGGGATGCAGGCTCTGGCGATTCATCAGCGCGTGCGAATCGGCGCTCGACTTGACGAAGCTGTCGAGACACCAGCGGCCGCCGATGATGCGGATCTCGAACAGCATCCGGTTCTCCGTGTCGGCGCCCTTTGCATCGCGCTCCTGGAGATGAAAGAACCGCTGCTCGGGCTTGCCGTCGTGATCCGGACGGAAAATCACTTCCCACGTAAACGTCGTGGCGCCGGCCAGGGGATGCGTATCGACGAACAGCGCATCGCCGGCTCCGTTGAACTCCGCCGCTTTACCGGCAGGCGTATCGATGACCCGGGGATGTCCCAAAATCTTGGTGGGGTGGCCGCCCAGCCGATCTGTCCTGTCGAAAGTCCATAGCTCGGAATCAGCCGCGCCGGGAAGGAGCGGGAGGGACAGAAAAACGAGAAAAATTCTTTTGAGAATATCGATCTCCTTTTCAAAAGCTGATCTTGAGGCCGAGCTGCACCTGCCGCGCCGGCCGCGCATTGTTGATGATGCCGAAGCCCGGGCCTTCGAAAACCTGAGCCGGGGTACCGAAGTTCGTATGATTCGGGGCGTTGAAGAGATCCCCGCGGAACTGGATCGACTTGCGCTCCCAGGGAATGAAGGTGCGGATGATGGAACCGTTGACCGTGGTCATGCGGGGCGCGCGCACGTGGCCGATGCCCTGGTTGCCGAACGTGTACTGAGCCGGCTGACGGAAGGCCAGAGTATCGAACCAGCGTTGAATCGACCGGTCCCCGGAAGGCAGGTTCGGGTCGCGCAGGATGTCCGCCCGCAGGGCTCCGGCCGAGTTGGCCGACGTGGAATTCGTCTGGGTGGTCACCGTCACCGGCCCACCCGTCTGGACCACCATCACGCCGCTGACGGACCAGCCTCCGACGACAACCCGGCTCCAGTGATTCGCCAGAAACCGGCGGCCTTTGCCGAAAGGCAGCTGATAAACCGAGCTCCAGGTTACGCGGTGGCGCAGGTCGATCTCCGAGGGTCCCCAGTCGGGGCGGCGATCGTAGTAATTGGAAAAGGCAGCTCCCTCTTCTCCGAACGGCGCCGCCCCGGAATCGGAGTTGTCCAGCGACTTCGACCACGTGTACGTCGCCAGAATATTGAAGCCGCGCGAGAATCGCTTCTCGAGCTTCAGCACGCCGGCGTGATAGCTGCTCACTCCGAGCGTGGGCCCCAGCAGCGTCACCTGCGTGAATTGCGGATAGGGACGGTCTTTGACTCCGCTGCCGGGCTTGAGCAAAGCAGGCGGGATCTGGTTGGTCGGCAGGTTGGCGCTCGGAAGCTTACGCGACAGGTTGCCGATATAGCCCCATTCCACGGCCATCTGCCCGGGTAGCTCATGCTGGATGCGCAGGCTGAACTGCTGCGAATATCCGGTGCGCCGGTTAGGCTCGAGGTACATGACCGCCTGATTGGGAGTGACGCCGGGAGCGACGGCGCCGAACGAATCGTCGAGAACGCGCCGGGCGGGCGGGGGAATCGGGATGCCGCCAGCCATCGTGTAAGGCGCTCCCAGATTGTTATCCTGCAGGATCAACTGCGCCGAGCGGTCGAAGCCCAGCGAGGCGGTGTTGGCTTCGCTGCGGTCGAAGGGATGGGCGAAGAAGATTCCATATCCGGACCGGACCACGGTTTTCTTCCACCCGAAGGGCCTCCAGGCGACTCCGAAGCGCGGGCCGAAATTGTTCCAGTCCGGATCGTAAGGCCGGTCGAAACCGTTCTGGCCGAGAAAGCGAACCACGCCGGGATTGTGCGAAACGGGATTGATGGCCAGCGGATCGAATCCGTTCATGGCGTTGTTGGTGTCGCTGAGCGGGGTGTCCACTTCCCAGCGCACCCCCATATTGACGGTAAGGGCTCGGTTCACGGTCCAGTCGCTCTGCAGGAAACCGGCGTAATACCAGCTCTTCCGGTCGAGCGCGTCCGTCTCCTGAGTCGTGAACGTGGTCGGCGTGCCGAACAGCATGGTGGCGAAGCCGCTGCCTGTGGTGGCGTTGCCGGGCAGTCCGGAAAAGCCCTTGCTGAAGACGTAGCGTCCGGATGTGGTGGGATGATTGACGTCGTGATTGAAGGAGGGGCGGATCTCGCCGCCGATCTTGATCGACTGCCGGCCCCGCACCCAGGAGAGCGAATCCACCAGTTGCGCCTGCCGGATAGGATACTGCTGCCGGTCCTGATTGGCGGTACCAAGAGCGGCAAAGCCGGCTGGGGCGACGTTCGGAAAGAAGTCGTCGGAGACGCCGTTGAGTCCGAGTTTGGCCGGCCAGCCTTCGCCCGCGCCGCGTCCATAAGAGCGGAACCGCCGCGTGTAGTACGTGCCGCGAAGTTCGTTGATTACATTCGGCGACACGACCCGCGTCCAGGCGCCGTAATAGAACTTGGTATTGCCGTTCGTCTGGTTGACGGTGTCCGCGGCGGGGATGGGATAGACGCTGGACCGAACCGACTCCTCATCCACCACCAGGTAGCGGAAAGTGAGCCGGTTGGCGCTGTCGAGCATGTGATCCAGCTTGACATTGAGGTTGAAGCGCCGAGTGCGGTTGACGTCGTTAAGGCGGAAGTTGTTGGCGCCAGTGATGTCGTCGGCGGGACGGTTGGGCGCGGGGAAAAAGGGAACCAGCCTGCCGGCGACCGCGTCGATGCGCGAACCGGGAAGGCGGTTGCCGGGAACCGGATCGCGGACCACGGCCGTGCCCTCGCGCCGCGTCGTGGCTGGATCGTAGATGACGGCGATGCCCCGGGCGCCGAATGTCTGGGAGAAATCACCGGAGCGCTCGAGCGCCGAAGGCACGTTGAGCGTGCGGATGGTTCCGTCGCCGCGCCGGGAGCCCTCGTAGCCGACGAAGTAGAAGGTGCGGTCGCGCCGGACCGGTCCGCCGACCGTGCCTCCGAACACGTTGTACCGCAGCGAGGGACGCTGCTTCTCGCCGTCGATCACCGGTGAAAAAAAGTTCGGCGCATCCAGCTTTTCATTCCGGAAGTATTCGAATAGAGATCCCTTGATCGTGTTCGAGCCGGACTTGGTATTGGCCACCACCACGCCGCCGGCCGAGGCTCCGAATTCCGAGGAGAAGCCGTTGGCCATGATCTTGATCTCCTGCAGGGTCTCGATCGGCGGGTCGAAGCTGGTGCTGGGGACGCCGATGCGCATGTTCTGCCCGGCGCCGCCATCCACCCAGAACATCTGGCTGGCCACGCGGCCGCCGGCCAGCGAAAAAGTGGGCGAGCCGCCTGTCTCGTTGCGGACGAAGACGGCGGCTCCGGTGATTTCGACAATATTCAACGCACGGCGGTCGCCCATGGGCATCTCCTCGATGGTCTTCGAGTCGATGAGCTGGCTGGCTTCCGAGGAGCGGGCGTCGAGCAGCGGCGAGTCGGCAGTGACGGTGACGCTTTCGGTCACCGCCCCCGGTTCGAGAGTGACGTTCAATTCCAGCGCCAGTCCCGTGTTGAGGACAATACCATTCCGCTGGTAGCGGCGGAATCCGGCGTGCCCGACGTCGACGCTGTAAGGTCCGATCGGCAGCGGACGGAGCGAGTAGAAGCCGGTCTCGTTGGCGCGGGTGGTGATTTTGCGGCCATTATCGAGATTGAGGGCGGTTACTTCGGCGCCCGCTATGGCGGCCCCCTGACCGTCGGCTACGATGCCGCTGATCGAGGCTTCCGTCTGCTGAGCCGGGAGCGAAGCGGCCAGAAACAGCAGCAGTGGAACGAGTGCGGACCCTGTGCGCATCAGTGCGCACCATTATATTCCATGCGATGGCGGCCCGACGAAGGGCAGGCTCCGGCAGCGGCCTGAGGACTAGCGCTGCTGTTTTTCGGTGATGGTTACCGAACTGGCCAGGCGGAAGCTGATCTTGGTTTCACTCGGCAGCACCGCCGGGTTGCCGCGAGTGGTCACCACCGCGCCGGTTCCGGCTGCTCCGCCGACGCCTGCGCCAATGGCGGCTCCCTTGCCGCCGCCGGCGATCGCGCCGATGATCGCTCCGAGCGCCGCCCCGCCGCCGATCTTGGCGGCGTCGCTTCTCTTCGACTCCGGACCTGTCTTCGTGAAGCTGGCGGTCGAGATCGCCACCGATTGGCCGTCGGAAGTATGCAGCCGCGTCAGTTCCAGCGCCAGCGAAGCCACACCTTTCACTTTGCCCGCCTGTTGCGTCTCGACGATCCGTCCTTCAGCCCTGGCCCCTTTTTCCGCGATCACCAGTCCGTCCACCACCAGCGGTTCGGAGAGGCTGGCGTGAAAGTTGTCGCCCGGATGATTGCGGTCGCTGGAGACAGTTTCAACCAGCCGGACCGGCAGGAGCGTGCCTGCAGCCAGGGTGACTTCCCGGGCGGGCGGAGGCGGAGGCGCGGGTGGTTCAACCGGAGCCGGCGGTTGTGCTACAGGAGCAGGAGCCGGCGCCGGAGCCGCGGCAGGCGGATTGGGAGTGGGTTGAGCCTCCTGAACCGGCTGGATTGCGGCAGGAGCGGTGGACGCTGCGACTTTGGGCCGCGAGGCGGAAACCAGCTTGCGCTCGCGTCGCGCCCTGGAGGCAGGTTCAGGGGCGGCCGTCCGCTCGACTTCGGCTGGCGCGGGCGGAGCCTCTGCTCGAACCGGAGACGGTGTCGCCTCAGCCGCAGGCGCCTGCGTCAGGGACGCGGCCGGGGGCGCGGTTTCCGGCCCGGTCTTGATCTTGAAAAACAGCATTGCGCCCAACGCGCCAACCAATACGAGTACTGCCGCCTGAATGATCTTCATACGCTGTTCCTTCGCATGGTTGGACGCCGGGTGAGCGCCTCCCGTTTCGGCCATACTACAATGAAACAAACGGGCATGAAAAGCTTTTTTCCATCCGCCTTCTCGATCGGCGCGGTACCGGTTGCGCCGGCAACCGTCCTGGCCCCGATGGCGGGCGTAACGGATACTGTATTCCGCCGGTTTATCCGCAATCTGGGAGGCTGCGGGCTCATCATGACGGAGTTCACCAGCTCCCACGGCGTGAGCGCCTCAGCCGGACGGAAGAAGCCTACTAAGACGTTGAAATATCTGGCGTTTGCGCCCGAAGAGCACCCAATCTCCGCGCAATTGTTCGGGGCCGACCCGGCAGTGATGGCGGACGCGGCGCGCATTTGCGAGGACCTGGGCTTCGATGTCCTGGACATTAACTTCGGCTGTCCGGTAAGTAAAGTGACAAAATGCAACGGCGGATCCGGCTGCCTTCGGGACCTGCCGCTGGTGGAAAAGATCCTGACAAGAGTCCGCGCCGCCATCTCGATTCCCTTCACCATGAAGTTCCGCGCCGGTTGGAACGACCGGGAACTGGTAGCGGTGGACATGGCGCGTATGGCGGAGAACTGCGGACTCCAGGCGGTGGCGCTGCATCCCCGGACGCGCGAGCAGGGTTACAGCGGGCACGCCGACTGGCGGCGCATCGCCGAAGTGAAGGCAGCCGTGAAAATTCCAGTGATCGGCAACGGCGATGTGCTGACTCCGGAAGATGCCGTCCGCATGGTGAAAGAGACCGGCTGCGACGCGGTGATGATCGGCCGCGCCGCCTCGTCCAATCCATGGATCTTCCGCCAGATCACACAATATCTGGAGACCGGACGTTACGATCAACCTTCCGAACAGGATCGCTACGACATGATGCGGACCTATTTTTCCATGCTCATCGAGCACGGAGAAAGAGACATGGTAGGCAAGATGAAGCAATTCACGACTTACTTCACGCATGGCGTCCGCAACGGGTCGAAACTGCGAGCCGCGATCTATCGGGCTCACGAAGGACCGCAAATTCTGGAACAGGTGGACGAATTCTTCAACCGGGAACTGGAAGCCGCGCTGGCCGGATGAAGACCGTCCAGTTGATTACGGACGGGTCCTGCCTGGGGAACCCCGGTCCCGGCGGTTGGGCTTATATCCTGCGCTATGGGAAGCACAAGAAGGAGATGTGCGGCCATGCCCAGCACACGACGAATAACCGCATGGAGCTGACCGCCGCCATCGAAGGCCTGCGAGCGTTGAAAGAGCGCTGCGAGGTGGAGATCGTCACCGATTCGGAATACGTCAAGAACGGCATTACCAACTGGATTCACGGCTGGAAGAGGAAGAACTGGGTAACCTCGACGAAAAAGCCGGTGGTGAATCGTGACCTATGGGAAGAGCTGGACCTGCTGGCGGCGGCGCACCACGCCAAATGGGTCTGGACCAAAGGCCACGCTTCCCATGACGACAACAACCGCTGCGACGAACTGGCGCAGCGCGCCGCGCGGGAACAGCGCGGCTGCTGATTCGTCGGGTCCTGATACAATCACAACGATGCCTAACGAAACGTACGCTCTTTTTGACACCACCGAGGGGAGCTTCAAGGCGAAGTTATACGCCGACCAAGCGCCGAAGACCGTGGAGAACTTCGTCGCCCTGGCCGAGGGGACCAAGACGGGAAAGCGGTTCTATGACGGTTTGATCTTCCATCGTGTGATTCCCAACTTCATGATCCAGGGCGGATGTCCGGAAGGTTCCGGCCGCGGCGGCCCGGGCTACAAATTCGCCGATGAATTTCATCCCTCGCTGAAGCATTCCAAGAAAGGAATCCTGTCCATGGCCAATTCGGGCCCGAACACCAACGGTAGCCAGTTCTTCGTGACCGTGGCGGAAACCGGCTGGCTCGACAACAAGCACACCGTCTTCGGGGAAGTGGTGGAAGGCTACGATGTAGTCGAAAAGATCTCCAAAGTTCCGCGGGGCGCGCAGGACCGGCCGGTGAAGGACGTCCAGATTCGTTCCGTGACCATTGAAAGGACTTAAATCGAAATGAAAAAGAAGCTGCTGCTCACCGTGCTTTTGTGCGCGGCCGGAGCGTTTGCCAAGGATGGCTTCAAGCCTCTGTTCAACGGAAAGAATCTCGACGGATGGGACGGCGATCCTCGCTTGTGGAAAGCGCAGGACGGCATGATCGTCGGGTCGACTGAAGGGAATCCGCTCAAGTACAACAGTTTCCTTTCAACCAAAAAGACCTACGCCGATTTCATTCTGAAGGCCCAGGCCAAGCTGCGCAATCACAACAGCGGCATTCAATTCCGTAGCGAGATGATACCGGACCTGAAATGGGCCGTCCGCGGCTACCAGGCCGATATGGCGGAGAACAATTACTGGGGCTGCATCTACGAAGAAAAGAGCCCCAAGAAGCGCGGCATCCTGGTCAACGGGTGGAAGGACAAGGCGGAAAAAGTGGTGAAGCTCCAGGACTGGAACGACCTGGAATTGACGTGCCAGGGCGATCATATCAGGCTAAAGGTCAACGGCCTCGAGACCGCCGACTTTCATGATTCCGAGAAGCTGAGCGGGATCATCGCGCTACAGCTCCATCAGGGACCGCCGATGCAGGTTTATTTCCGGAACATCGAAATCAAGGTCCTCAAATCCAAGTGAGCCGCGGCCTGCGTCTGGCCTTGTTTGGCGGCGCATTCGACCCGGTCCACAATGCCCATATCCGGATCGCACGGGAAGCCGCGCGCCGGTTCGAACTGGACGAGATCCTGTTCGTCCCGGCCGCGCGGCCGCCGCACAAAACACTGAACACCCCGTACGAAGACCGCTACCGCATGCTCGAGCTGGCGCTGGAAAATGAACCGGGCTTCACCCCGTCGCGTCTCGAAGCAGGCCCTGAGCGGAGCTATTCCATCGACACGATCGAGAAACTGCTTCCCGGGATGGCCCCGGATGACCGGCTGTTCTTCATCATCGGCGCCGATGCTTTTTCCGAGATCGAATCCTGGAAGCGGTGGCGCGACGTGGTGGCGTCGATCGAATTCATCGTGGTCAGCCGGCCGGGGCACGAGTACCGGGCTCCGGAGGGATCGCGCGTGCATCGGTTGGATACGGTGCGCTTGCCCGTCTCGTCATCGGAGATTCGCGCCAGGCTCGCGGCGGGTGACGACAACGTAGAGGCTCCGCGGCGGGTGCTCGAGTATATTCGCGAGCGGAAGCTGTATGGGGCTGGCTGAACATGCGAACGGCGGCTCTCAACGTTTTTTCAGGTTTTGCTCGAACAACCGGAAGATGCGTTTATACTCGTCCGCCCAGCTCGAGGGCTGCTGAAAAGCGTGGTCCTCGGCGGGGTAGACCGCCAGCTCCCAGTTTTCTTTCCGCAACTCGATCAGCTTTTGCGTGATCCGCACCGTGTCTTGAAAGTGGACGTTCGTATCCACCATGCCGTGGCAGATGAGCAGCGCTCCCTTCAGCCCCGCCGCGAAGTAGATTGGGGAGGACCGGCGGTAAGCCTCCGCATCATCTTGCGGAATATTCAGTATGTTGGATGTGTACGGATGATTGTAATGGGCCCAGTCCGTCACGGGCCGTAACGCCGCCCCGGCCGCGAAAACATCGGGCTGGGTGAACCTGGCCATGAGGGTGATAAATCCGCCGTAACTGCCGCCGTAAAGTCCGATTCGCCTGGCATCGACTCCGTGCCGCGAGACGAGCCATCGAGCCGCATCCACCTGGTCTTCCAGATCCTTGCCACCCATGTGACGATAGATTCCCGTGCGCCAGTCGCGGCCGTAGCCAGCCGAGCCCCGGTAATCGACGTCCAAAACCAGATATCCGTTCTCCATCAAGAAATGGTGAAACAGGTACTCGCGGGAATAGGAGGATGACCATCCGTGGTGAACGTTCTGCAGATAACCCGCTCCGTGCACGAAAATGACGGCCGGTCCGCCGCGCCGGTAAGCCGACGGCTTGTAGAGATGCGCCGGAAGTTCCGCTCCGTCTCGCGCGGGAATGCGGACGATGGGCGTGTCCTTCCAGGCATAGTCATGGAATTCCGGGGCAGGCGAGGAGGTCAGCTTCCGCGCCTGGGCGCCCGGAGAATTCTCCTGCACGTATACCTCGGGCGGCTGGTTGACGTAGGAGTATACGATCGCCAGGTATTTCTCGTCAGGCGAGGGTACCGCTGCGCTATGGCCCGGCACCGAAGTCAGGCGCTCCCGCGGCCCGCCGTCCGGGCTCATGGAATCGAAATGTCGATCCGCCGGATCGCCTTCGTTGGTGGTGAGAAAGAAGCGCGACTTGTCGCGGGAAAGTGCGGCGCTCAGCACTTCCCACTTGCCGCTGGTGATCTGTCGAGCCGGACCGCTTTCGAACGGAACATTGTAGAGATGCCGGTAGCCGTCCTGATCGGAGATGAAGTAGATTTCCCGGCCCCCCTTCATCCATCCGGCCTGCAGCTCGGCGATGTTGCTGATCCAGGCATCGTCGTGCCTTGCGGCGATGACGCGGAGTTTCGCGGCCGCCGGATCCACCGCGAAGATCCAGTAATCTTTGTTGTCGCTGGCGCGACCCTGCACGAAGGCGTCAGAGCCCGCATCCGGCCACTGCAATCCGAAGAACTGAATCGCCCGCTCCGGCTGTTGCGCCGCGGGGTTGGCATCCGCCGCCGGATTCTGTTTCAATCCGTGCTCCAGCCATTTCAATTCTCCTGTTCCGGTGGAGATGGCGGCCATGCGGATTCGCGGTTGAGGATCGCCTGCCTTGGAGCGAGACCCGATGTCTTCGGTATATCCCG
This sequence comes from Bryobacteraceae bacterium, assembly GCA_035495815.1. Classification (GTDB taxonomy): domain Bacteria; phylum Acidobacteriota; class Terriglobia; order Bryobacterales; family Bryobacteraceae; genus DATJFH01. The sequence continues at coordinate 11,795 of DATJFH010000237.1, read as the reverse complement.
ACAGCGAAACGAAATTGGGAACGAGGGTGGTTTTCCTCCCTTCGGCCGACTCGGCGATCATGGCGATCACGTACTTTTCGTCCGGAGACAGTTGAAGAGCAGCGACCGACTGGCGCGGAGCCAGCGTATACGGCTTCCGCGGATTGCCGCGATTTTTGCGGACCGAGTCGTCGTCGCACTTCTCCTGCCGCTGTTTCACGATCTCGAGCACGGTACTCGCTTCCTTCTTCAGGAAGTCCTGATTCCCTGTCGCCTTGCGACCCCGCTCCGGCTCGGGAGGGCACGAGTTGGCGGTTCGTCCCTGAGTCTCGCCCTGACCCAGCTCCGATTCCGTAACCGCCGGCGCGGCGGAGGGAGACGCGGCAGCCGCCGGACGGATATCCGTGTACTGCACGACAGCCGGACCCTCCAGCGACATGCCGTAAAGATTCCCGGAACGGGTGAACGTGATGCGCTTGCCGTCCCTCAGAAATCGCGCAGCCGATTCGGATTCGCGGGTATCCGTGAGGCGGCGTGCCGTATCGCTGGTGTAATCGTAAAGGAACAGGTCGCCGTCCAAGGCGTAAACGGCTCGACGGTGGTCGGCGCTCCGGTCGGCCACGGCGGGAGGAGCGAGCTTGCTTTCCTCGTCGGTCAGCTTCCGGAGTCCGCCGCCCTCGCGGTTCACGACGTAAGTATCGAAATCCTTCAGGACTGGATCGCCGCTCTGCTTCCACTGAAAATAGATGCGGTCCCCGGCGCCGGACCAGCGCAGCGCGCGAGGCTCGTATCCGTAGAGCGCAGGCCCGCGCATGATATTGTCGATGGTCAGGGCGAACTTGTTTGTCTGCGCAGCGAGGGCCGCCAGACAAAACGCCGAGATGAAGATTTTTCGCACGGCAAGCTCCTAAGGCGAGGTTTGCCCATTCTAGCCGATCCGCCCGGATTGTGCGCAGGATCGGACGCCTGCCGGCGCGCTCATCAGATGTAGGCGATCACATCGATCTCGACCAGCGAATTGCCGGGAATACCTCCGGCCGCGGCAATGGTGGTGCGCACCGGCGGAGCGTCGCCGAAACGGCCCCTGAAGACTTCATTCATACCGGCATAGTCCTTCAGGTCGTTCAGGTACACATTGCACTTCAGGACCTTGTCCATGGACGATCCCGCGTTCTCGAGCTCCGCCTGCACCTCGTCCAGGACGCCTTTGGTATGAACTTTGATGTCGCCCTCTTTGTGGTAGCCCTTGCCGGCGATGAACAGCAGATTGCCGTAGGAAACGGCGCCGCTGAACAGAGAGGGGGTCTTGGGTTTGGCGCCCCTGTAATGCACTTTCTTGGCCGGACCAGGCGATTGAGCCTGCGCCGCTCCTGCGCCCGCGGCGGCCGCGGCGCCAGCCGTCAAAAACCTTCTTCGCGTGTTCTGTTTCATGGACGTTCACATCCTTTTGGAAAAAATTTGTGCGATCGAACTTCAAATCGAAGTATAACTTAGCGAACCCGCAGCCGGAAAACAGGGCTTTTTTTGCGGTTTCGCCTGCTTTACTGGGCACGAGACCGAATTCTTCGGGAGGTTAATGATGTTCGCACGCACAACGTTTCGTCGCGGAGCCGGCCTTGCCCTGTTCGCCGCGATTGCCTGGGGTCAGCCGAGCCTGACTACAATTTCAGACGTCCTGTTCAAAGCGGACGGCACGCGATTCAACGGTCTGGCGCAGTTCACCTGGGTCAGTTTCGAATCCGGCAACGGATCCAACATCGCGCAGCAGACAAAAACGGTGCGGATCATCGACGGGAATCTCTTCGTCCAGCTGACACCCACTACGGACGCGACGCCGCCCGCGCAATACTCCGTCAAGTACAGCAGCGATGGAAGAATTCAGTTTCAGGAGACCTGGGCGGTGCCGGCGTCGCCCACGCCGCTGCGCGTCAGAGACGTCCGGACGACGCAACCCTTATTCCCGGGCGGCGGCGCCGGTGGAGGCGTGGGCGGCGTGACCGTCATCCTCGAGAGTGATGTGACCGGTCTGGTGCAGGACCTGGCTGCCCGCGCCGTCAAAGGGCCTGGCTACACGAACTCGCGCGCGGCGATTATCAACGACTCGGGGGGTCTGGAGGGAGCGATCGGCGATCCAACCGATTGCGTTCGGGTGGACGGGACCAGCGGGCCCTGCAATCCGATCATCTTCGTAGACGAGGAGCTTCCAGGGGGGCTGGTCGACGGCGCGAACCCGAACTTTACGCTGGCCTCGGCTCCGTCGCCGGTATCGAGTCTTCATCTGTACCGGAACGGACTATTGCAAAAAGCGGGTTTCGATTACACGCTGACCGGGTCGACGGTTGCTTTCGTCACGGCTTCCATTCCACAGTCAGGGGATACGATCCTGGCGTCATACAGGCATTAACGTTAGCGGAGCAGCGGTTCCGGTCCGGCTGCGGTCCACGGATTGAGAACCGATTACCCCCCCGCAGGCGGCGCCAACATCCGGCGTGCCCGGCAGGCGCTTCAACCTGCGGGGCGGCGCCGCCACGTCGGGCGGGGCGACCTGGTCGAGTCTGATAAGATCCAACCTTTGGAGGGCCAGGTCACAAGGCGGTACGCTACGGACATGAGTCGGCGGATGGAGTGGCAGAAGGTTCTCGATTCCGAAGTGAAGCGTTGGTCGGCCATGTCCTGCGGGCAGCTGATTTCAGAACTCCACGAGGGGCAAGCATATGAGGTGGAATTCGAGTCGAAGCAGTATCAGGTAGAAGTGGAGCTTCTAGAGAACACCGATAAATATCTTCACGTCATGGTGGCCGTGGACGACGGTAGTCTTCCGGCTTCCATCATACCGTTGACTCACTCCTTCATCTGCCCAAAGCCGACGGTTTAGTGTTCCGCCCATGCGCTGTACCGATCCCCCAAGCCGTGCGGGACGGCGGCTGCAACGCGAGTCGGTAGCGGACTTGCCGCTGGCAGCAAGCTTGGAGGCCATCACCGGGCTCGACGGCCGCTCTCTTCGGATCGTGGGATTAACGGATCGTCGGTCTCCGGCCGCGGCGCGCTTGGCGGATCGGAGGCCGTCTCGGGACGCTTTGCCGCTTCGGGATGCCTCTTTCCCTTGGGCGCCTTCTTTTCCGGGGGATTCATAACGATGATTCCGGTGTAGATCGGCGCCAGGTAAAAGGTCTCGATAATCGGTTCCGGCGCCGGAGCGGCCACGGCCATGGGCGGCTCCACTAAGGAGCGCCGCAGCGGTGGGGCGGGCGGAGGCGCTTGTGAAACGGCGGCAGGCGCTGACATTTCCTGCTGCCTCCGCTCCACCGGCGAGAGGACCGGAATGAGCCGGATCAAACCCGGACGATCGGGCGCCCGCACGAATTCCCGCCGCTCCCGGCCCATGCGCGGACTCGGAAGCACGTCCGAGAACCGGGCTCCAGTCAGTGGATCCTTGGGCGGCTCTCCGAATCCGGCGGGATCGATTTCGCGCGGCTCGGCCACTGCCGCGTAGCGGGCGAAAGTGCTGCTCACCTTGAGGTAAAGCGACGGCGGATCCGCTCCGTTCCAGTCTTCTCCGGGAGCCAGCGGCCCCCAGCCCACCAGGTTGACTCCGCGCAGCCAGTAGACTTCGCCCGGCTGAAACGTGCGCCGCGAGCCCGGAGCCCAGATCCAACCCTGCGTCGACAGCAGCATCCAGCGCCCGTAATGGTAGGGGAGCCAACCCCAGCTCTCGGCCGAAATCCAGGTGTAGCCCAGGCCGTCATACCACTGCCATTTGCCGTTGCGGAAAGGCGCCCACCCCTCGCCCTCTTTCGGCTTCCAGACCGTCCCGTATTCCGCCGTGTCCACCCACTCGCCGTGAGCGTCCAGGTCTCGCAGGCCGTAATGCAGGCCGGGCAGACGATTTCGGGAGGCGTCGCCGGCCAGCAGTTTGTCGCGCGTCAGGCTCCAGGCGTCGGAAGGAAGCTGGGAGACCTCGGGGAGCAGGTAGAACTTGTCGGAGCGGGCAGGATCGAGCTTCAGCATCTTTCCTTCCGCCAGGTCCAGCTCGACCGCCGCGGAGAAGAGGCGGACTTCGCCTTCGAGGACGGCCAGCTGGCTGAAGTCCGGTCCGGCTTCGAGACGAACGCGGCTGCCGCGCCGGATGGACGCCTGCGCCGCGGCCGTGGAGACGATCAGGGCGTCACGCCAGCCGGATTCCCCTGCGAAGTAGGCCACGCCGCGGTCCAGCGAGACATGGGTGATGCGCTGGCCCGTGGAAAGGCGCGCGTAATCGGCCAGCTCGCAAATCGAATTTTCCGCCAGCCGCAGCACGCTGCCTTCGTCAAGCTCGATCTCGGCATGCGAGGCCCCGCCGGTCCGGACCCACGACGACTCGAGCAGCGGCGTGTTCGCCAGCGCGCGCTTCCACCCTTCGGACGGGTGAAGCTGTATTTCCACGCTGCCGTCGAGTTCTGTCAGCCGCGCGTACCGTACCTGGCCGCAAAGCGTTGCGGTCAGAAGCAGGCCCAGCGCAATCCCACGCATGGAAACCTCCAGTCGAAATTGTCACACAAGAAGACGCGGCCCTCACCCGAAGCGCAGGGGATAAATTTGCTGGGCCGGAATATCGGCGCCAGGTTGACGCCGGCGCCGGGTATGTGTAATTATTCATAGTGTTGAATAAACATTCACTGGAACGCCTATGACTGCCACGCTCGTTCCCGATCAGATCACCAGGGTTTCAGCCCCGGACCTCACGCGCGATCTCGACCTGCTGGACGATGAGGTCCTGCGCCTGCTCGACTTCACGCGTGAGATCAAGCAGACGCCCACGCGGTATGGGCAGGGGCTGGCCGGCAAGTCCATTGCGGTGTTGTTCGAGAAACCGTCGCTGCGGACGCGGCTCACCTTCGAACTGGCGATCCAGCAGCTCGGCGGCTCGGCCGTGACCGGTGAAGGGCCAATCGGAGTCCGCGAGCCGCTCAAGGACGTGGCCCGGAACCTGGACAGATGGGTGAACGGCATTGTCGCCCGGACGTATCTCCAGCACACTGTCGAGGAGTTGGCGCGGTGGTCGTCGGTGCCGGTGATCAATGCGCTGACCGACTTATACCATCCCTGTCAGGCGCTGGCGGACGTCTTTACCCTGGCCGAGCGGTTCGGTGAGCTGCGCGGTCTGAAGCTGGCGTTTATCGGGGACGGCAACAATGTGGCGCATTCCCTGATGCTGACGTGCCTGCGGCTGGGAGTCCACTTTTCGATTGCGGCTCCGGCCGGTTATCAGGCGAATCCGGACGTGGTGGCCTGCGCGCGCAGCGCCGCCTATGTTTCCGGAGCCACCCTCACCATAACGAACAGTCCTGAGGAGGCCGTCGCCGGAGCAAACGCGGTCTACACCGACGTCTGGACCAGCATGGGCCAGGAAGAGGAATCGGAGCGGCGCCGCCGGGACTTCGCCGGGTACCAGGTGAATGAGCGGCTCTTTGAGCGCGCCCGCGCCGACGCCGTCTTCATGCACTGTCTTCCCGCCAAGCGGGGCGAAGAGGTCACCGACGGAGTGATGGAGTGTTCCCGCTCGATCGTCTTCGACCAGGCGGAAAACCGGCTGCACGTCCAGAAGGCGCTGCTGCTGATGATGCTGTAACCCAAAAACCATACCCGACGCAAAACATGAAACCGAAAAAAGTAGCCCTAGCGTATTCCGGCGGTCTTGACACGTCCATCATCATCCCGTGGCTCAAGGAGAACTATCAGTGCGAGGTGGTCGCGGTCTGCGGCGACGTAGGCCAGGGCGGCGACGAACTGACCGGACTCGAGCAGAAGGCTCTGAAAACGGGCGCGTCGGAAGTTCACGTAGCCGACCTGCGCGAGGAATTCGTCCGGGAGTACCTGTGGCGTCTGGTGCGCGCCGGCGGTGTGTATGAGCACAAGTACCTGCTCGGCACGTCCATTGCCCGCCCCCTGCTGGCGAAACGTCAGGTGGAGGTGGCGCTCGAGACGGGCTGCGACGCCCTGGCGCACGGCTGCACCGGCAAGGGCAACGATCAAGTCCGGTTCGAGCTCACCTACAAGGCGCTGGCTCCGCAACTGGCGGTGATCGCGCCATGGCGCGAGTGGGACATTGTTTCGCGGGAAGACGCCATCGAGTACGCAGCCCAGCGCAAAGTGCCCATTTCGGCGTCCACCACCAAGATCTACAGCCGGGATCGCAACATCTGGCATATCTCGCACGAAGGAGGGGCGCTCGAAGATCCGGCCAACGCCGCGCCGGATGACATCTGGATGCTGACCAAGAGCCCCAAGGACGCGCCGAATACGCCCGCCGAGGTCACCATCGGATTCGAAAAGGGTGTTCCCGTCTCGATCGACGGGAACCGCACGGCGACGGCTCTGGCGCTGCTCGAGCAGTTGAACGAGATCGGAGCGGAGCACGGAATCGGTCGCATCGACCTGGTGGAGAACCGCTTCGTCGGCATGAAATCGCGCGGCTGCTACGAGACGCCGGGCGGTACGCTGATCATGGCGGCTCATCAGGAGCTCGAAGCGCTCACGCTTGACAAGAACACGCTGCACTACAAGCAGCGCCTGGCGCTCGATTACGCCGAGATGGTCTACAACGGTTTGTGGTTCACACCGCTGCGGGAGGCCCTCGACGCCTTCTTCGAAGTGACGGCGGAGCCCACGACCGGCGAAGTGACGCTGCGGCTCTACAAAGGCAACATCGAGCCGGTCAGCCGGAAATCGGCCAATTCGCTCTACTCGCTGGACATCGCCAGCTTCACCATGGGGGCGAGCTACGACCAGAAGGACGCGCTGGGATTCATCAACCTGGTCGGGCTTCCGATCAAGGTACGCGCCGGTCTGGCGGCGGCCTCGAAAGCCGCCAAGAAGTCATGAAGCTTTGGGGCGGACGGTTCGAGTCCGGGCCCTCGGAAATCTTCGAGCGCTTCTCCGGGTCGCTGCACTTCGACCGGCGGCTGATCGACGCGGATCTTCGCGGCTCGCAGGCCTTCGCCCGGGCGCTCGAGCGCGCTGGGATCCTCACCGCCACGGAGCGGGAGCAAATCGTCGCTGCGTTTGAAGCCATGCGGGAGGAAGCCCGATCCGAGGAGTTCTTCGCCGGGGCATCCGACGAGGACGTGCATACGCTGGTCATCCGCAAGTTGAAGGAGCGGGTGGGCGGCCTGGCCGGAAAGATCCATACCGGCCGCAGCCGCAACGAGCAGGTTTCTCTCGACGTGCGCCTCTGGCTGCGGGAGGAATGCGACCGCATACGGGGGCTGATCGCCGGCCTGATGGAATCGCTGGTGGAGTTGGCCGGGCGCTACCCGGATGCGGTCATCCCCGGCTTCACGCATCTGCGCCGGGCGCAGGCCGTTCTCTGGCCTCACTATCTGCTGGCCTACTTCGAAATGCTGGCCCGGGATTGGGAGCGCTTCGGGGAAGCGCGGCGGCGCGCGAACGTCCTGCCGCTGGGCTCCGGGGCGCTGGCCGGCAGCGGCTTTCCGTTCGACCGTGAAGCTATTGCGGCCGATCTCGATTTCGACGGAGTCACCGCCAACAGCATGGATGTCTCGGCGGACCGCGACTTCGCGCTCGATTTCCTGTACGCCTCGACCGTGACCATGCTCCATCTGAGCCGGCTGGCGGAAGACTGGATTCTCTACTCGAGCGAGGAGTTCGGCTGGATGGCGCTCGGCGATGGTGTCACCAGCGGGTCCAGCCTGATGCCCCAGAAGAAGAACCCGGATTCACTCGAGCTGATCCGGGGGAAATCGGGCCGCGTGGCTGGATCGTTCCATTCTCTGATGATGACCCTCAAAGGTCTGCCGCTGACTTATAACCGGGATATGCAGGAGGACAAGGAGCCGCTGTTCGAAGCCGCCGATCAGCTGGCCGGCTCGCTCGAAATGGCCCGCGCCGTAGCCGATTCCGTAGCGCTGGTTCCGGGCAAGGCGTTCCAGGCGGTAGAGGAGAGTTGGGTCGTGGCGACCGATCTGGCTGAAGCCCTGGCGCGTTCCGGAACCCCATTTCACGATGCTCATCAGATCGTCGGAGCACTGGTCCTCGAGAGTGTGCGTGAGGGTAAGAAGCCCGCGGACTGGACCGCCGCTGAACTGGCTGCATTCTCCCCGAAATTCACCGCGGACTTTCTATTACTGCTCGCGCCGGGCGAAGGTATGAAATCGCGTGAGATCACGGGCGGAACGGGTCCAAAAGTGGTGGCCGGGTCCCTCAGGCGTGCCCGGGAGCGCCTGGAATTGATGCGGTCATGAGCAAGAGCTATCGTCATGGACAGATCTTGAAGCTCATCCGGTCCGAACCCGTTCAGACCCAGGAAGAACTGGCGCAATCGCTGCGAAAAATCGGAATTCAGACCACACAGGTCACACTGTCAAGGGACATTCGCGAGCTCCGGTTGGTCAAGACGCCGGAGGGTTATGCGGAAATGTCCGGGGAGGGGGCCGGACCGCAATTTCACACCCTGGCGAAGGAGTTCCTTCTGGATGTGCGGGTGGCTCAGAATCTGGTGGTTCTGAAAACGGCTCCGGGACACGCAAATTCCGTCGCCGTGGCTCTCGATAACGAAGAGTGGCCCGAAATCGTGGGCACGATCGCGGGGGACGATACGATCCTCATCATCGCTCCCGATTCGAAAACGGCATCCCAGACCAGAAAGAAGTTACTCGATCTGTTACAGTTCTAACTGGCGGCGGCCAAAGCAATAACCGAGTTAACCTTCGACATGATAGTGATGAACGAATCGGCTATCTCTTTGGACATCGTCACCACCGCTGTAGCGATAAATCCTGCCAAAAGCGCGTACTCGATCAAGTCCTGCCCACTTAGCTCATCGTGGAAATCGCGGTAACTTCTCCATAACATCAGGCATACTGTTTTGGCTTTGCTCGTTGACGGTCCATGCCCCATACTCCACCTCCGTATCTGACTGCTCTTAGCCTTGCGCAACTAGAAGCGGCCCAGTGGACACTTCTGAACTTACGCACGTCTCCAATTAGCTCGATGCTATCATTCGGAACGATCCGAAAGAATAAGGTGAACTACTGGTCTTGTAAGGATAAAAGTATGGTACTTCGTAGTACGTGAGGTCCTGCTTTCTCAGGAGAGACGAAAGGTCCTAAAACTGTCCACGAGGGCAAAGTCGGTGCGGACGGAAGCGATTGATTCTGCTCGTTGTTCGATCCCTTCCGGCATGATATGGCCGCGCTCGGCCGACATACGCAGGTACTGTAAGCCTTTCGGGTCCAGTCCCATGATCCGGCAACAGGTGGAGTCCACGGCAACCAGGTCGCTCCCCATAACCAGAACGCCGCTGGCCTTAGGGGCCCCCTGAATCGGGCCATTCCCTTCCATTCCGACAATTCCATCCACGATGGCGAAGCTGCGCGGGAAAATCCGATGCAATTCCGCAATGGAGCGGTCGATTCCTATCTGGTGGAGCTGGTTCTTCGGCCATCCATAGATGGAGCCGGGGACGACGCCAAAAAAATTCTTCATGGACAAAGTCGCCCCTGCCCAGTGATGCGTCTTCATCTTTGCCAGCGAGACGACCAGGTCTGCCCGCAGGGCGGAATTCGGCAGGTAGATCTCCTTCATCCCGCCAAAATTGGCGATTCCGGTGACATCATCGCGATTAAGATCGACAAAGAGTGAATCGAATCGTTCGATACGCCGCCGGTAGTGGGCCTCCTCCGCCATGCCCAGAGTGTCCCTCCGGTGGCCGGGGCCCTCGCCGATCAGCACTTCGGCGGCGCCCAGGCTGCGGAACAGTTCGACAGCCGCGGCGACGACGGCGACGTGGGTGTTAATCGCGGCATTCGAGGCGAACTCCACCAGGTTCGGCTTGAGGAGCACCCGCTTGCCTTTCGCTTCGAGCCCGCAGAGCTGTGCCCCACGGCGCAAAAGCCCGGCCAGATCGTCCGCATACGAGGCAGCCTTGAAAATCGCCACTGCCGACCTGCCGGCCGGACCGGAGGGAAGCGCCTCCTCCAGGCTGCATCCGAATTGAGACGCGCCGAATCCGGCCACTCCCGTTTTTAGAAATGCGCGCCGTTTCAAGCCATCACTCCTTTTGCCGCGATGGCCTCCAGGGCTTGAATCAGGATGTCGTTCGGGGTCAGTGGCGTCTCTTCGAGTTCCGGCAAGGTGACGCCGTGGCTCCGAAGAGCCACCCGGAGCCAAGCCCGCGCCAGCGGCGAGCGCGTCTCCTGCCAGAATTTCCGGGCGACCGCGAGCGGCGCCGCCAGATCCAGTCCGCCGTTTCCCGCCAGCCCGAGCAGAGCCAGAGCCGTGGTCTCCGGGTAAGACGGCAGCGCCTCCCCCAAGACCTTGCGATTTCCATAGTTCCAGCCGCCATCGCCGCAGCGCCGTTCAAGGATCATTTTTTCTCCGGATCGAATGCGGTCCTGCAGCTTCGATTCGCTATGCGACTTGACAACCTTTTTCAACGCCACCAGCGCGTGAGCCGTGGGTTCGATCCAGGAGGAGTTTCCGGGACGCCACGGCCAGGCTTTGAGGCTCGGGTCGAGTTCCACAGTGGATGGAACCAGCATGTGAACCAGGCGGAATTTCAGCCCGTTCTCAGCGCCCGTGGTATCGAGCAGCCAATCGACTCCACGGCGCAAAGCGTCGTCATGCACTCCGTTCAGGCAATGCAGGGTGACGCAAAGGGCGGTGGTCCAGTGAGCTTCGCCGACCACCGCGCAAGGCTTCCAGCTCCCATCTTTCATCTGCCAGGAGCGCATGAGGTTCCAGCCGCGCTCGAATGACTCCCGGGACGAGGCTTCGCCGTGCAAAGCCATGAGCGCGTATGCCGTAGGCTCGAGCCAGGAGTGCTTGCCGGGGAAGAATCCCCAGCCGCCGTCGGGGTTCTGCATCTTCCGCAGATAGTCCAGGCGCAAAACTGACGGATCGCTCATAGCGGGTTTGGAATGTGGAGAGCCACGTGAAGGACAATCGGCTTCCGGGCGCTATTTCTTTACGTCTGGCGAAGGATGCCGACGCGGCGGCCGGCGGATCGCAGAATATCCGACGCCCGGTCGAGCTGCTCGCGCGTATGTGTGGCCGTGACGATGGTGCGGACGCGCGCCTTTCCCTCCGGAACGGTCGGGAATCCGATGCCCGTCGCGAGCAGCCCGTCCTCGAACAGCGCGCGGGAGAATTCATGGGCCAGCCTGGCATCGCCGACCATGATGGGTGTAATCGGAGTCTCACTCGTACCGGTATCGAAGCCGGCATCGGCCAGCGCTTTTTTGAAATAGAGAGTGTTTTTCCAGAGATTCTCGATCAGCCACGGCTCTTGTTCCAGCACTTCGAAAGCGGCCAGGCAGGAGGCGGCGACGGAGGGCGGATGCGAGGTCGAGAAGAGAAAGGGACGCGCCCTGGCGTACAGGAAGTCGATCAGATCGCGGCTGCCGCAAACGTAGCCGCCCAACACGCCGATGGCTTTGGACAAGGTCCCGACCTGAATGTGCACCCGGCCGTGCAGGGAGAAATGGTCCACGGTGCCCCGGCCCGCCCGTCCCAGGACTCCCGAGGCGTGAGCGTCGTCCACCATCATGATGGCGCCATGCCGCTCGGCGGCTTCGACCAGCGCGGGCAGCGGGGCAATATCGCCGTCCATGGAAAACACGCCATCGGTGATGAGCAGCTTGTTCCCGGGGGCGGCGGCGAGATCAGCCAGAATCTTGTCCGCCGCGGCCACGTCCTTGTGCGGGAAGACATGGATCTTGGCCTTCGAAAGACGCGCCCCGTCGATGATGCTGGCGTGATTGAGCGCGTCGGAGATGATGTGGTCGTCAGGGCCGAGTATCGCAGACACGGTCCCCGCG
>DATJFH010000236.1:0-2206 GCA_035495815.1 Bryobacteraceae bacterium | reverse complement strand
TGACTTGTCCCCAGGCCGGGGCAACGCCTGCAAGTGCTACGAGGCACGCCCCGAGAAGCCGGTTCATGAGACCATCTTACGATACGCCGCGTGTATAATTGAGAAATTCATGCTGACGGATAACAAGCACATCGCGAACGTGGGTCTGAACCCCAGTACGTTCGGCCTGGACCAGCACGGCATCCGCAACATCAACATCGCCTATTGGAACCTGGGGACGTCGCAGCTGCTTGAGCATGCCGTGCAGCGCAGGGAGGGAGTCTTTTCGGCGGACGGATCCTTCGTCGTTCACACCGGCCAGTTTACCGGCCGTTCGCCGAAGGACAAGTTTGTCGTCCGCGACGAGGTGACCGATCATACGGTGCAATGGGGCGCGGTCAACCAGCCCATGTCGGAAGCTCATTTCGAGCGCCTCTACAATAAGATGCTCACGTTCTGGCAGGGCCACGACGTGTACGTGCAGGATTGTGCGGTGGGCGCCGATCCGGCCTACTCGCTGCCGATGCGGGTAATCAGCCAGCTGGCATGGCACAACCTGTTTGCCCGACAGCTGTTTATCCGGCTGGATCCGTCGCAAACGGGCTCTCACCGTCCCGATTTCACGATCATGTTCGCTCCCGACTTTCAGGCCAACCCGGCCGAGGACGGCACCAATTCGGAAACGGCGATTGTCATCAGTTTCAAGAAGCGGGTGGTGCTGATCTGCGGCACCAGCTATGCGGGGGAAATGAAGAAATCGGCTTTCACGATCCTCAACTACCTGCTCCCGGGCGAGGGTGTTTTTCCGATGCACTGCTCGGCGAATCTCGGCCCCGCGGGGGACGTCGCGGTCTTCTTCGGGCTCTCCGGAACCGGCAAGACCACACTCTCGGCCGATCCCAACCGGCGCCTGATCGGCGATGACGAACACGGCTGGAGCGATCGCGGCGTATTCAATTTCGAGGGCGGGTGCTACGCCAAGTGCATCCGTCTTTCGCGGAAGAACGAGCCGCAGATCTGGAACGCGATCCGGTTCGGCACGGTACTCGAGAACGTGGCGATGAATTCGGAAAGCCGCGCGCTCGATTTCGATTCCGACGAAGTAACGGAGAACACCCGCGCGGCTTACCCTCTCGAGTTCATCGACAATGCGGTGATTCCAAGCGTGGGCGGGCATCCGGGCAGCGTCATCTTCCTGACCGCGGATGCCTTCGGGGTGCTGCCGCCGATATCCCGGCTCACGCCCGAGATGGCGATGTACCACTTCCTGAGCGGGTATACCGCCAAGGTTGCCGGAACCGAACGAGGCCTGGGCAAGGAGCCGCAAGCCACCTTTAGCGCGTGCTTCGGGGCGCCGTTCCTGCCGCGCCCCGCAGCTACTTACGCTTCGCTCCTGGGCGAAAAACTGCGGCGCCACCAGGCGGCGTGCTGGCTGGTCAATACCGGCTGGGTGGGCGGCCCGTTTGGAGTCGGCAGCCGCATGCAACTGGCGTACACGCGGGCGATGCTGAACGCGGCGCTCGCGGGCGAATTGAACGGAGTGGCTTCGGAACCGCATCCGATATTCCGGGTCGCCGTTCCCAAATCCTGCCCCGGTGTTCCGCCGCAATTTCTGGACGCGCGCGGCATGTGGGCCGACAAGTCCGCGTACGATCGCGCGGCCCGCGACCTCGCGGCTCGTTTCAACCGGAACTTCGAGAAATTTCCCGATGCCAGACCGGAGATCGCGGCGGCGGCTCCGGCCGCCGTCTAGCCGAACTTCAGGAGCGCCGCGAAAATTGCGGCGAAGACCAGCACGCCGAAGCCGGCTGCAATGCAGATCTGACGCACGTCGAGACGGCTAGACTGGACCGGAACGGCGGCCGGCAAAGCGGGGAGCGACGCGAGCGCCTTGTGCCGGGTCTCCGGATCGTAGACTTCGGCGGCGAGGATGTCGACCGGCTCCAGTTGGAAGGATCGGGAAATATAGCCAAAGGTCTGCCGGGCCGTGTTCACCTGCCGGAACGGGCCCGGGTCGTCGAAGGCGACCAACAGGTCGCCGGGCGGGATGCGCTCTCGAACGGAGGAGCTGTCCTTCGGCTGATCGTAAACTTTGGCCGGCTGGTTGCCCAAGAGCCGGTAGGCGCGGCCCATGGGATTGCCTATGGTGAGAAACGAGAGCTCGTCCTGGGTGACGGCATCGGGTATTCCGGTGGTTGCGACGGGCGGATGATATCGGGAATATGCC
>DATJFH010000235.1:0-17089 GCA_035495815.1 Bryobacteraceae bacterium | reverse complement strand
CAGAAGGCGATTCACCGGCTGATCGTCACCTCGGCCACCTACCGGCAGTCGTCGCGCGTACGCGAGGACCTCAGGGAGAAGGATCCTTACAACAAACTCATCGCGCGGCAGTCCCGCATGCGGCTCGAAGCCGAGATTCTGCGCGATTCGGCGCTCGAGGCCAGCGGACTGCTCGCGCCGGCCGTCGGCGGTCCCAGCGTTTACCCGCCGATTCCCGAGGGCGCTATGGCGGTAACTCAGGTGAAGCGCGAATGGCCCACCTCGACGGGTCCCGACCGCTACCGCCGCGGACTCTACACCTTCTTCTACCGGTCCGTGCCGCACCCCGGCCTGGCGCTGTTCGACGCGCCCGACGCCACCACGGCCTGCACGCGCCGCGTGCGGTCCGACAGCCCGCTGCAGGCTCTCACGCTGCTCAATGACGAGGCGTTTCTGGAATTTTCGAGAGCGCTGGCCAAACGGATTCAGAACGAAGCTCCGGCGAACGACGGCGCCCGCCTCGACTACGCCTTTCTGCTCGCGCTCGGACGGAAACCGACGGCGGTCGAGAAGGACCGCGTCCAGAGGTTTCTTGCCCTGCAGCGCGACGAGTACAGCAGCGACCCCACCTCCGCCAGCCTGCTGGTGGTCAAGGAGCAGGTTTTCGATTCCTCGCCGGACGGTAACAGGGAGGTCGAAGAGGGGGTCGACACCAGGAAAATTCCCGAACTGGCCGCCTGGACTGCCGTCTGCCGCGTGCTTTTCAATCTGGACGATTTCATGACCAGGGAGTAGATCCGAGAAATGACGCCCGAAGAGAAACTTCTGCAATTCGAAACTCGCCGCCACTTTTTCAACCGCTGCTGCGTCGGCGTCGGTAAGATCGCGCTGGCGTCTCTGCTGGGCGAGGAACTGGCGACCGCGTCCCCGGCGAAAGCCGTCAACCCGACGGCTCCCAAATCGCCCCATTTTCCCGCGAAGGTCAAGAACGTCATCTACCTGTTCATGGCCGGAGCGCCCAGCCAGCTCGATCTGTTCGACTACAAACCGGCGCTCCAGCAGTACGACGGCAAGAGCGCGCCCGAATCGCTGCTCAAAGGCAAGCGGTTCGCGTTCATGGACACGTTTTCCAAGGAGCCGCCCAAACTGCTCGGCACGCGGCGCGAGTTCAAGAAGTACGGCAAATCCGGCAAGTACGTGTCGGAGCTGCTGCCCAACATCGGCGGAGTGGTGGACGATATCGCGTTCATCTCGGGCGTCTCCACCGACAACTTCAATCACGGCCCGGCCAAGTGCTTCGTGAACACCGGGTCGGTGCGTTTCGGCCGGCCGAGCATCGGGGCCTGGGTCACCTACGGCATCGGGAGCGAGTCGCAGGACCTGCCGGGCTTCGTGGTGCTGGAATCCGGCCCGCGCGGTCCGAGAGGCGGGGCCGCGCTCTGGTCGAGCGGCTTCCTGCCCAGCGCGTATCAGGGTGTCCCGTTCCGCTCGGGCGGCGATCCGATCCTCGATCTTTCCAGTCCCAAGGGTATCTCGTCACGCAACGAGCAGCAGGCGCTCGAAGTGATACGCGACCTCAATCTGGCCAAACTCGCCGAGACAGGCGACCCGGAGATCAATACCCGCATCGCGGCCTACGAGATGGCGTACCGGATGCAGACCAGCGGTCCCGAGCTGATCGATTTCTCGAAGGAAAGCCGCAAGACTCTGGAGATGTACGGCGCGGAGCCCGGCAAGAGCTCCTATGCGAACAACTGCCTGCTGGCGCGGCGGCTGGTCGAGCGCGGAACGCGTTTCGTACAGCTGTACCACACCGACTGGGATCATCACGCCGATCTCGGGCAGCCGCTCGAGCAGGTCACCCGCGAGATCGACCGGCCTACGGCGGCGCTGATCCGCGATCTCAAAGAGCGGGGACTGCTCGAGAACACGCTGGTCATCTGGGGCGGGGAGTTCGGGCGCACGCCGATGGGAGAATCGCGGGAGAGCAAGAAGGTAGGCCGCAATCACCACATCGACGCCTACACGCTGTTCATGGCCGGCGGCGGCATCAAGCCCGGCCAGGTGGTCGGCGGGACGGACGAACTCGGCTTCTCTCCGACCGAGCGCGTCCATATCCACGACGTCCAGGCGACCCTGCTGCACCTGCTCGGGCTGGACCATACCCGGCTTACCTTCAAATTCCAGGGCCGCGACTTCCGGCTTACGGATGTCGGGGGCCAGGTGATTCAAAAGCTGCTGGCGTGAGTCCGCCGCCTGGCGGCTGATTACGACTACAAACGCACGATCCTGTCAGACAGGACGCCCTTCAGGGCGTTTCGCGTATCTACAATCAACGGCGCCTGGTCTACGAGGCGCTTGTAATCGAAACCGGAATGATCCGTCACGATCACTACGCAATCGGCCCCGCGGATCCGGGATTCATCCGAGCACAGTTCCAGACCGTCGAACCGGACATGGGCCACGTGCGGGTCGCTGAAGCTCAGCTTTGCGCCCCGGCGTCCGAGCAACTGGATGATATCGAGCGCGGGTGATTCGCGCACATCGTCGATGTCCTTCTTGTAGGCCACGCCCAGGATATGGATCTTCGATCCTTTCACCGGCTTGCCCTGATCGTTGAGCGCATCCTGGACCTTGTCGACCACGAACATCGGCATCTGCCCGTTGATGTATCCGGCCAACTCGATGAAGCGGGCTTCAATACCGGCCTGCTTCGTTTTCCAGGACAGGTAGAACGGATCGATGGGAATGCAGTGTCCGCCCAACCCCGGACCGGGATAGAAAGGCATGAAGCCGAATGGCTTGGTTGCGGCTGCATCGATCACTTCCCACACGTTGATCCCCATGCGGTCGCACATCATGGCGATCTCGTTCACCAGCCCGATATTGATCATACGAAACGTGTTCTCCAGCAGTTTCACCATTTCGGCCACTTCGGTGGAACTGACCGGGATCACCTTTTCGAGAGCCTGGGCGTAGAACAGCGCCCCCACTTCGGTACAGGCGGACGTCGAGCCGCCGACCACCTTCGGAATGTTCGCGGTCTGGTATTTGGGATTGCCGGGGTCGACGCGCTCCGGCGAGAAGCAGAGAAAAAAGTCGCGGCCGACCTTCCGCTCGCTCGATTCGAGCATCGGCAATACGACTTCGGCCGTGGTTCCGGGGTAGGTGGTCGATTCCAGGATGACCAGCATCCCGTGATGAAAGTACTTGGCGATCTGCTGGCAGGCCGAGACGATGTAGCTCATGTCCGGGTCCTTGGTTTTCCGCAGCGGCGTGGGAACGCAGATATTCACCGTGTCGAGATGGGAGATCACGCCGAAATCGGTGGTGGCCCGCAGCTTGCCGGCGGCGACCAGGGGCCTGAAAACATCCTGGGATATGTCGGCAATGTAGGATTCACCCGCGTTTACCTTGTCCACTTTCGATTCGCTCAGGTCGATGCCGGTTACATCGAAGCCGGCTTTAGCGAACTCAACGGCGAGCGGCAAACCGACGTAGCCCAGCCCGACGATTCCGACCTTCGCCTTTCGATTGCGTATCTTTTCCTCGAGTTGCCGTTGCATTAGGCCTCCTGCCACGAATTCCCCGATCAGAAATAAAACTCGCCACCTCCAATTATTTGTGCGGGACCGGCGAGATAAATCTCTCCCTCAATTTGACGAAGTTGCAGCGGACCGGCGGGTGTCCGAACGGTCACTGGAGAATTCACGAGCCCGAGCCTCAGCGCGGCGGCCGCGGCGCCGGTGGAGCCCGTCCCGGAACTTTGCGTTTGTCCGGCTCCCCGCTCGAAGAATCGAACGTCCAGTGTATGATCGTCCATCCGGCGGACAAACGACACGTTAGTCCGCCTGGGAAATCGCGGATGGCGCTCGATTTCAGCTCCCATGGTCACCCAGTCGAAGTCGAAATCCGGCACCTGAATGACGCACTGCGGGTTCCCCACGTCGACGATGGTGGCCGCGACCGGGCGGGCGGACAGGTCGAGAGTGGTCTGGCCGCCTTCGGGGAATTGCGGGCAGCCCATGTTCATATCAAAGACGAAAGAGAGGCCCCGGCGCTCGATCAGGCGCAGGACCTTGACGCCCGCGCCGGTGCGGATACGGACCGTGTCGGAGGCAAGCCCCACGTCCACCAGGAAGGCCGCGGCGCACCGCGTCCCGTTGCCGGAGATTTCCGCTTCACTTCCATCGGAATTATAAAGCTGGATCTCGCCGTCGACCTCTTTGGACCGGGATACGAGCAGCCAGCCGTCGGCGCCGATTCCTGTATGCCGGTTGCAAAGCGCGATGCTGGCTTCCACCCTCCCCGTGGGTGGCGCTTCGTTGCGCCAGGTGAGCAGGAAGTCGTTGGCCGCGCCATGTGCTTTAGTGAATGGAATTCTCATTTGGATTGGGGAGCCATCCGCGCTGGCTGTCGCGGCGGTAAATTTCCAGTACCGGAGCGCCCTTGACCACGATGGTCTTCTGTAAAGTGTAGCGTGGACCGCGCAGAAAGGCGCGGTTGATCGCAGTCTGAACCGGATCGCCGCCAAAAGCGACAGCCCACTCTTCACGGAGGAACAGGTCGGGGCGGGCCACGGCGGCGGGCCAATGCGGCCAGTTATCCCAGGTCAGGGTTTCGCGCAGAGGGATGCCCGAGGCCTGAAACACGCCGGTGACGTCGCCGAAAGTGGTAAAGATTCCGGCGCCAGGCTCATAATTGGCGCGAAAAAAGTCGGCCGCTTCGGCAGTCCAGGCCCGCCGCGCATGGGAATTGATCTCGGATTCCTTCCAGGTGACACAGCTTTCGAGGCGCGGATCAAGCAGCCAGGGTCCCGCTCCAATGGCCACCACGGCCAGGGCGGCGGCGGCCCGCCAGCGCATCGGCGCCCAGGAAGCCAACGCCGCCGACCCGAAAGCTGCGAGTGGAAGGAGCGCCAGACCATAGCGGGTGTTGTAGTAGCTGAATGGGTATAGGACGGGAACAAAGATCGGAGTGCCGCCGGAATGGAGGCTCAGGATGTAAAAGGCCGGCGGCAGCGCCAGCAGCGTGAGTGGCCACAATGCCCGTTTCGCCGCGATGGCAAGAGTTCCCAGCAGCCCCATCCAGAGGAGCGCCGGACCCAGGCAGAGAGAGGCGGCGGTTCGGAACTGGAGCATCGCCAGCGCCCAATTGCGGTGGCCGGGATAGGTGGCTGCCCCCTGAATGGCTTTGGCGGAGTGGGGGCCGTGATAGAAGGCGAGAAGGTCGCCCGAGTAGTATCCGTCGTGAGCCAGCCAGGCGAGCGGACCCAGCACGGCCAGGCAAGTAAAAAGCGCCGCGACCAGAAGCCTCCGCCGCCGGGCGGCGATCAGGAAGTAAGCGGAGGTGAAGGGAACCAGAAACCAGCCCTCATAGCGGGTGAGCGTTGCGGCCAGCGCCGCCAGCCCGGCGCCGATCACCATCGCAAGTGACTGGGTGCGCTCGAAGCGCACCGTGCAGTACAGCAGCCCCGCGAAAAAGGCCAGGAAGACCGGCTCGGTCATGGGCGTCGATTGCAGGTAGAGAAGATTGGGATTGAGCGCCAGCAGGGCGGCGGCGGCGGCTCCCGCGGCGCGGCTCGAGAATGCGGTCCGGGCAGCGGCAAAAAGAAAAGCTCCGGCGATTACGAAGCAAATCGCCGAAGGGATCGCGCCGGCGAGTCCGGTTTGCCAAAGATGCGGGTCCTTCGCCAGCGGCGCCATCAACAGATGCGGCAGCGGCAGCCATACCGTTCCCAGCTGATCGAAGCCGGGCGTACGCGAGTCGAGAACGCGCCGGGCGATGTTGAGGTGGGCGGCGGCGTCGCCGTAATACAGCGTATAGCCGCGCTGTTGGACGAACCGCATCGCGCCATACGACAAGGCGGCGAGCGCCAGGCCCGCGAGCAGCGTGTCCCACCATGGGCCCGGCTTGCCGGCGCGGCCGGTCTTCCGCCTGCCTGCTTTCTCGGCTAGGAGCACGCCGACCCCCTGCCGCCGGCCGCGGTTCGTATCCTTTGTGTCACGGCATTCCGTGGATCACGGCCTGAGGCAGCCAGGACTGCCTGCGTCCCGTTCAGAAATCCGTGCAGTCTTTGAACTCCTGATAGCGGGCATCGATCTCGGCCCGAGTCAAAGTGCGGAACCGGTCGACACCGAAGTTCTCGCAACAAAAGCTGCCCATTACCGACCCGTAGATCACCGCGCGGCGCAAATCCTGATGCGGAATGTTCCCGTCGCGCGGGTTGACTCCCTGGCCCGCCAGATATCCGATGAAGCCGCCCGCGAAGCAGTCCCCCGCCCCGGTAGGATCGAATACGTCTTGCAGCAGATAGCCGGGAGCCATGAAGTGCCCGTCCCGGCGGAATAGAATCGCCCCGTATTCGCCGCGCTTGATGACCAGAGTCGACGGCCCCATGCCGAGAATTTTGTCCGCTGCCCGGCGCAGATTGTTCTCGCCGGAGAGCATCCGCGCTTCGCCGTCGTTGATCAGCAGGAAATCCCATTCGGCGATCGTCTCGAGCAGCGCCGCCCGATGGTCGGCGATCCAATAATTCATGGTATCTCCGCCGACCAGCCGCAATCCGTTCATCTGCGCCCGGACGCTGCGCTGCAATTCGGGCTGGATGTTGCCTAGCAAAAGGTACGGCTGCTTGCGATAACTTTCAGGCAGCTTGGGCTGGAAATCGGCGAATACGTTCAGATCGGTGCGGAGCGTCGTGCGGTCATTCATGTCCTCGGAGTAGACTCCAGCCCAGAAAAACGTCTTCCCGGGTACCTGCTCGAGGCCGGTAAGGTCGATGCCGCGGCTCGAGAGCAGATCGAGATCCGGCTGCTCGAAATCCTCGCCCACCACCGCGACAATGTTTACCCGCGTAAAATAGCTGGCCGCCAGGGAGATGTAAGTACACGCTCCACCCAGCATGCGGTCGACCTTTCCGTGCGGAGTTTCGACGCCGTCGTAGGCCACCGAGCCTACTACTACCAAGGACATTGTTCGATTGTAGCAGGCGCGCTAACGGCAAAGCCCTTATGGAAGGCAACTTGCTTCACGGCCTTTGTGTGGTTACGAAAGGTCATATAATACCCGGCAAAACACCAGGTAATCAGTACCTATACCAAAGTCGCGACTTGACAGGATTTACATTGGGCAGTTTACGCTGGAACATTAAGGTATAACACTGAGGCGCTTCTTTAGGGAGAACGAACCTTGACAACAAGCTTGCTGATTTTCAGCTACTTTCAGGTGCTGGACCTTCTTACGACAGTGATCTTCCTCATGCAAGGGGTTCAGGAGGCGAATCCTTTGGTGAAATTCGCACTGCGGGCCGCTCCATCGCCGCTACTCGGGCTGGTGCTGGTGAAAGTCGCGGCGATTGCGCTGGGGCTTTACTGCTGGAGGATCGGCCGCCGCAGCCTGCTTGTCAAGATGAACGTGCTTTTCGCGCTTCTGGTTTCTTGGAACCTCGTGGCTGTTCTGACACAAGTCATTAACATCAATTAGACTCCGGTCCGCTACCGGGCGTCGAACTCGGGCGCCGGCGGCTGCATGCTCGAATGGACGAATGGCGAAGCATCGCGGAACGGAAGATCCGCGAGGCAATGGAAGAGGGGGCTTTCGACGATCTTGCGGGTAAAGGCCGCCCGCTCGACCTCGAAGAAGACCCTTACGAAGATCCGTCCTTGCGCATGGCGCACCGCCTGCTGCGAAACAATGGCTTCGCGCCCGCCTGGATCGAGGAAGCCAAGGATTTGGAGCTGACGATCGAGACGCTGCGGCGGGACATAGCCCGGGGCATAGCCGGGCGGTTTCGGGAACGCATCGAGGAGATCAACCGTCGGATCCTCTCGCACAATCTGAAAACGCCGTCGACACGATTTCACCTGAGCGCCCTCGACCCGGACAAGCTCCTGCCGCCGGCGTAGGACTTCATGGGCTCTTCCAGAGATATCCGGTTAAATTTATGGTCATTTCCTGGCGTTCAGGATTGCAAAAAGCCTGAATGACGCATTAAAAGAAGCTCTTTATCTCACGGAAACCAGGCTTGGGGGCGGCCGGCCGGGCGGCTTTCTCGAAAGTCGGATCCGGAGCAAGGTCCGCGGCGGAACTGAGTAGCCAAAGGCGGGCAAGCCCGGATTGGCCGCCCCTTGCGCCCCGTCCATTCGTTGCGGATCGGGGTTCCTGTTATAATCTGGCGCGTGCCCACTGGTTCCCGCTCCAGCTTCCTCCTCTCGCGCCGGCAATTGCTTGCAGGCGCGGCGGCTTCGTCGATGGCGTTCCCTCAAACGTCTTCCGGCGAGCTGAATATCTACTTCGGCGATCTCCATAACCACGGGAATGTCGGCTACGCACAGGGTTCGCTGCGGCGATCGTTCGAGATCGCGCGGAACCATCTGGACTTTTTCGCCTTCACCCCGCATGCGCACTGGCACGACATCCGCCATTTCGACGGCAGCATCGAAGACAAGTGGATCAACGGCTTCGCGGTCACCCGGGAGCGCTGGCCGGAGGTGCTGAAGATGGCGCGCGAATTCGATGCTCCGGGCAAGTTCGCCGCCATGGTGGGCTATGAATGGCATTCGACCAGCCTGGGGGATTATCACCTGATCTTCCCAGGCCACGATGCGGAACTGTACACACCCGATGATTTGAAGGAACTGCAGCGGTTCGCGAAAAAGGCCGGATGCATCATGATTCCGCACCATCCGTCGCCTCTGCAGGGACACCGCGGCGCCAATTTCTCACACCGCGATCCGGCCGTTTCGCCGCTGCTCGAGATTTACTCCGAGTGGGGGAACTCGGAGAGCGATCGGGGGCCGTTTCCTTTTATCCGCCACACCGAACCCGGCCGATGGACGAAGAATACGCTGCAGTACGTGCTGGCGCACAACTACCGTTTCGGCGTGATCGCTTCGACCGACGATCATCTGGGCTACCCGGGCGGGTGGGGCGAAGGACTGGCGGCCGTGCTGGCGCCGGACCTGTCGCGGAAGTCGATCATGGAGGCGCTGTGGGATCGCCGCACCTACGCGGTCACCGGCGACCGGATCGCGCTGCGGTTCACGGTCAACGGAAAAATGATGGGCCGGGAGCTGCCCTACACGCGGGAGAGAAAGATTCACGTATCCGTTTCGGGCTGGGATCCGGTGGACCGCATCGAGGTGTTGAAGAACAATCGCGTGATCCACCGGGTCTTTCCGGTGGACACCGAGCCATCCGCCGCAAGCTGGTCTAAGCCGGTGTTGGCGCGGTTCGAATACGGCTGGGGCCCCTGGCCGGCGCTCGGCATCACGCGGGTTTGCGATTGGGATTTCCGGATCCGCGTGGAGGGCGGCTCGCTCGACGCCGTTCAGACCTGCTTCCTGCCCGGGCCGCTCGAGGAGGAGCGGCGGGACAAAGTCCTGGAACGGACCGGGCATGGCGCGCATGTGCGGTCGTTTACCGCGCTGCGGCAGCAGATCGACGACCGGTCGCAGAAGGCGGTTGTGCTCAAGATGCGCGGGAACGCGGCCACGAAGCTGACGATTGCACTCGAGGCGCCGGCGAAGATGTCGCTGACGAAAACGTTCGCGGAACTGGCCGAATCGAGCGACATGCTCTATACGGGAGACTTCCCGCGCGAGTCGGCGATGATCAACCGCATCGTGTTCAACGAGCACTACGAGAGCTCGTTCGATTTGCAGGACACCGGAGCCAGGGGAAGCTCGGCGGACTGGTATTACGTGCGCGTAACCCAGACGAACGGCCAGATGGCCTGGTCGAGCCCGGTTTGGGTGGGGTAAAAAGAAAGGCGGCGCTCGAATTAGCCGCCGCCTCGCTTTTTAGAGAGCCTACGTCCCTTCAGACCAGCTCGCCAGATAGTGTTCCTGCTCTATGGTGAGCCGGTCGATGGAAACTTTCATCGATTCCAGCTTCATCTTGGCGACTTGCTTGTCGAGCGCTTCCGGAACAGGGTAGACCGTTTTTTCCAGCGTGGCGTGGTTCTTCACCATGTATTCGGCCGAGAGGGCCTGGTTGGCAAAGCTCATATCCATCACCGACGCCGGATGGCCTTCGGCGGCCGCCAGGTTGATGAGGCGGCCTTCACCCAGCACATAAATGCGGCGGCCGTCGCGGAGGGCGAACTCCTCCACGAATTCGCGCGTCGGACGCCGCGAGGAAGCGGCCTTGCCCAAAGCTTCCAGGTCGATCTCGATGTTGAAGTGGCCGGAGTTGCAAAGGATCGCGCCGTTCTTCATCTTCTCGAAGTGGTCCTTGGCGATGACGTGCTTGTTGCCGGTCAGGGTGACGAAAAGATCGCCCACGGCGGCGGCTTCGTTCATGGTCATGACGCGAAAGCCGTCCATGACCGCTTCGAGCGCTTTGGTGGGATCGATTTCGGTGACGATGACGCTGGCTCCCATGCCTCGGGCGCGGCTGGCCACCCCGCGGCCGCACCAGCCATAGCCGGCGACCACGACGGTCATGCCCGCCAGAAGCATGTTGGTGGCGCGGATGATGCCGTCGAGCGTGCTCTGCCCGGTGCCGTAGCGGTTGTCGAACAGGTGCTTGGTCAGCGCGTCGTTGACGGCGACGATCGGATAGCGCAGCACCCCTTCCTTGGCCATGGCGCGCAACCGGATCACGCCGGTGGTGGTCTCCTCGGTGCCGCCCACCACTCCCTCGAGCAGATCTTTCCGCTTGGTGTGGAGATGATGGACCAGATCCGCGCCGTCGTCCATGGTGATCTGAGGCTTGTGATCGGCGGTGGCGGAAATGTGAGAGTAGTACTGATCGTTGTTCTCGCCCTTGATGGCGTAGACCGGGATGCCGAAGTCCCGCACCAGCGCGGCGGCTACGTCATCCTGGGTGGAGAGCGGATTCGAGGCGCACAGCACGGCGTTGGCCCCTCCGTCGCGGAGGGTGACCATCAGGTTGGCGGTCTCGGTGGTCACGTGCAGACAGGCCGCGATACGGATGCCCGCCAGCGGCTGCGTCTTGATGAACTGCTTGCGAATGGTCTGGAGCACGGGCATGGATTGGAATGCCCATTCCATGCGCCGCTTTCCCTGATCCGCCAGCGCGAGATCTTTCACATCGCAGGCGATCGTGATTTGTGCGTCGGTTGCCATATTCCTCCTGTTATTGCGCGACCGCTTCGGCGACCGTCGCTCCCTGCTTCAATTCCGCGGCCTTATCGGTGGCTTCCCAGGAGAAGCTCTCTTCCGTGCGCCCGAAATGGCCGAAGGCGGCGGTCTTCCGGTAGATGGGCCGCCTCAAATTCAGATGGTTGATGATCGCCTTGGGCGTCAGCTGGAATACGTCCCGCACGAGCGAGGTAATCTTGCTCTCCTCGATGACGCCCGTGCCGAACGTATTGACCAGCACCGAAACCGGCTCGGCCACGCCGATGGCATAGGCCAGCTGCACTTCGCAGCGGGTAGCGAGGCCGGCGGCCACGATATTCTTGGCGATGTAGCGGGCCATGTAGCAGGCCGAGCGGTCGACCTTCGTCGGATCCTTGCCGGAGAACGCGCCGCCGCCGTGCCGGCCCATGCCGCCATAGGTGTCGACGATGATCTTGCGGCCGGTGAGTCCGGTATCGCCGTGCGGGCCGCCGACCACGAAGCGTCCGGTGGGATTGATGTGGTACTTGGTTCCCGGATCCACCATTTCGGCGGGCAGGATCGGATCGATGATGTGCTTCCTGACTTCGGCGCGGAGTGTTTCAATGGAGACCTGATCGGAATGCTGGGTGGAAATGACGACGGCGTCGATGCGGGCGGGTTTGCCGTCGATGTATTCGACGCTGACCTGGCTCTTGCCGTCCGGACGGAGAAAATCCAGCCGCCCGGCGCGGCGCACGTCGCTCAACTGCCGCACCAGCTTGTGGGCCATCATGATGGGGAGAGGCATCAGCTCGGGAGTTTCGTCGCAAGCGTAGCCGAACATCATGCCCTGGTCGCCCGCGCCGCCCGGGTCCACGCCCATGGCGATGTCCGGCGACTGGGGCTGGATGACGTTCAGCACGCCGCAGGTCTTGTGGTCGAAGCCGAAGGCGGCGTCCGTGTAGCCCACGTACTCGATGGTTTCCCGCGCCAGGCGCGCTACGTCGACGTAGCACTTGGTCGTGATTTCCCCAGCAACCATGCAGATCCCGGTGGTGACCAGAGTCTCGCAGGCCACTCTGCCGTAGGGATCCTGCTCCAGCACCGAATCGAGAACCGCGTCGGATATCTGGTCGGCGATCTTGTCGGGGTGGCCCTCGGTGACGGACTCGGACGTGAATATATGCCTTTGTTTTTGTGACATTTCTAGATTCTCCTGACGCAAGCGGCTCCCCGTGTCGTTTAGATTAGTGGTCGTGCGGTAAGCTGGCCCACGAAGAAATAAGCCAAAAAGCTACGATTGCCTAGTTTACCGGACTCGCCGGTTAGGGTCAATTGGACCTTTCTGGTTGAAAGGCGGTCGAAGCAGGGGAGGCGCCGGACACCTCTCGAAGCCGCGTGTGATCAGGAATGCAATACCGCGCCCGCGCAGACATTCCGGCGCCTAGGTAGACCGCAACCCTACCGCATCCATGGCGCGCCGCGCTTCGGAGGTGGACATCACCGCTTCCCAGACCGAACCGCTGCGGGCGTTTTCCGCCATCAACAAGAGGATGCCCTGATCGATCCCCAGAATGTAACGGCTATACCAGTCCTCCTTGGGATGAAAGGCGTCCACGAAGCCGTACTTCGACCACGCTTTGTCGCCATACTCATCGAACATCTTTTGCAGCACGGTTCCGCATGACTGCGGAAGAAACACGAGCGAACCGCCGGCGGCGCACGGCACGAGCGTGCCGTCCGGCGGACTGTGAGGAGAGCACCAGGCGCGATAGCCCGTGCGCGAGTCCGAGGCCGTCACCCCCCACATATCCGGTCCATACCAGGGGAAGTCCCGTGAGTAGGAGAGGCAGTACAGACGGTGCGCCTGGGTGGCGCGAACCGAATTGCGGTAGTAGTCCGCGTAGCGGTCGCGCCGGTTCCGGAAATCGAACCATGCGTGGGAATACTGATGGACGAAGAGCGGCACTCCCGCGTCTATGAAAAAGATGCCCTGGTACTCGCGCAGCGGGCGCGCGAAGGCGTTCCAGCAGGACGCCGGAATCGGGTGCTTTTCGGACGCGATGGCAAGCAGGTACATCGCCAGCACTTCGGAATAGGCGTCCCAACGGTATTTGAGGAAACCCTTTTCGGGAGTCCACCCGTGACAAAGGGCCTGGCTGCCATTCAGCATCCACTCCCAATCCGCCCTGTTTATCAATTCCGAAGAGAGCTTGCGGATCTCGGAATTGTCGAAGAAGGCGCTGCAGTGCAGGACACCACAAAGAAGCCAGGTGGTGTCGACCGAGGACGCCTCGCTCCCCCACACCCGCTTGCCGCTCGAGGAATCGAGGAAGTGGTAGAAGAAACCGCGCTCCTGATCGGTGCGGTCGCAGAGAAATTTCAGCGTCCTGAGAACCCTGGACTCGATCGCGCCGCGATCGAGGTAGAAGCGCCGGGCGGCAATGGCCATCGCGCTCAGCCCGAATCCGGTGGCGGCAATGCTGGCTACGCCCGGAGAATAGATGTCGTTGACGAAGGCGCGGTCAAGAACCAGTCCGGAGCTCGGGTCGGCCATTTCGTAGAAATAGCGGCAGGCGCGCCGCTCGATTTCGTCGAGCAAACGATCGCCCTCGAGATCCGGCTTTGCTCCGGCTAGCGGGCTCTGCGATCCAATCGACGCACCTCCAGCGCAGAGAGATTGTAGGAAGGTTCGGCGCGAGAAACCGGGGCGCAATCTAGCTAATATTATATACGAGTCCACTCAATTCCGCATCACGGGAAATCGATTTTACCGCCCGAGCAGATGCCTCCAGCGCCAACCCGGTTCGGGTCAATGGGACCGCAACTGGCGCAGACCTGTTCGAGGCGGGATGCGGGCGGAGATGCCGATTGCGCTCCGGGGGCTCACCGTTGAATGTCCGGGGAAGTCAACGGCGGGAACGACGTAAAGGTAAAGCTGGGACTGAACCTCAAGCCCAGCGCTATCACGCCCGACGGGCTGGCCGAAATCAGCAGGCTGCCCTTCTGATTGGCCGAAGCCGGGAACCTGTCGGTCATCGAGAAGGTAATCGATCCGAGCGGCGGGAGCGTCAGGGAGTCGATCGCCAGCGTCCGGCCAGCCGAGTTCCTCACGACGGCGGTGACGGTGAGGGGGCTGGTGTTCGGATTGGCCAGCGCCGTTCCGGTGGCGAAGCCCGCGCTGGTGTCGAACAGGAGGACGAACTGCCGGGCGGCCGCGGTCCCGGACAGCGGCACGATAGCTTCGGCGGCCGGCGACCGCTGCCGGATCAAAGCAAATCCGGACAGCCTGGAGGCCCCGGCCGTCCCGGGGATGAGGACGGCCCATCCCGGCTCGAGCGCTCCCGTATCCGTGGTTTCGAATACCTGCATCGCGCCGGGATCGAGCGTCCCGCTGAGCGTGTCTACCGATCCCGCGCCAACCAAAGGCGTGCTGCGCGCCGTTCCATCCGGCCTGTAGAAGCGAATCGTGAAGCGCTCAGAGATCGTCGAGATGTTGGTGATGAATAGCGTCGTCGACCATCCGCCTCCGCTGATGGACGTAGGCAGCGCCAGCGAGGTGTCCAGCGACAGGCCGGCCGGGGGGCCGATCACGGTTCCCGATCCGGAGCCGCTCTGAGTCACGGCATAAAACTGTGTCGCCACGATCACGCGTCCCACGCGCTGCTCACCGGCGTTGGCGGCGGCCTGGAAGGTGACGGTCCCGGGACCGGAGCCCGCGGGCGTCGAAGTAACCGTGAGCCAGGGCGAATCGCTGGTAGCGGTCCAGGGACAGCCCGGCCCCGCGTTCACCAGCAGCGAGCCGCTTCCACCTCCGGCCGCGATGACTCCGCCCGTGCCGGCGCCGGCGGCAAGATCGTAGGAACAGACCGGTGTGACCAGCGGCTTCACGTCGTCTCCGGCAAGGGCCGCCCCGCAGACGGCGATCGCCAGAAAGGGAACCATGATTCTCATTCTGAATTTCTCTCCAGAACCCATTCCGGCGGACCGATTTTCAGCCGGTCCAGCCCCGCTCGAGCGAGCGCCTGATGAAGGCAGGCCGAGTGCGGTCCGCGGGAAGAGTCCCGAACGGCCGGTCACTCCGGGTGCGCCAAGGGTGATGCCAGGATTATACACCCCTCGCGCCGCGGAGGGACGCCGGGCGCATGCTACGCTTGATCTATTGCGGGGCCATCCTCTTTTCAAAGCATACGTGGCGCTGATTTCCGTTTGCTTCTTCTGGGGCACTACCTACCTCGGCATTCGCATGGCGCTCGAAACGGTGCCTCCGCTGGCGCTGGTATCGATCCGCTTTCTCCTTTCGGGCTCGATCCTGCTGGCCGCGGCCGCCTGGCGCGGTTCGCTGCTGCCGCGCGGCCGCGATCTTCGCAGCGCCTGCATCAGCGGCGCGCTCATCCTGGGGATCGGCAACGGAGCGCTGGTGTTCGCCGAACTGCGCATCCCAAGCGGACTGGCGGGTCTGTTCATCACCATATCGCCGTTCTGGATGGTAGGGATCGAAGCGCTGCTCCCGGGCGGAGAGCGCCTGCACTGGCCGACCCTCTTCGGAATGCTCGTCGGCCTGGGCGGCGCGGCTCTACTCCTTGCGCCGGATTTGACGGGGCACAGCCTCGGCCGCAATACGCTCGCCGGATTCCTGATTCTGCAGCTGGGCATGGCGTCGTGGTCGTTCGGCTCGATTTTTCAAAAACGGCAGGAGATGAAGGCGCACCCGATCGTGGTCGGCGCGATTCACCAGCTGGCGGCCGGAATTGCGTTCACGCCGCTGGCGCTGCTTGTGCCCGAGCATCCTATCGTCTGGACAACGCGCGGCGCCGGGGCGGTGCTTTACCTGGTGATTTTCGGCTCCATCGTGGGATACAGCGCGTATGCCTACGCTCTCGACAAGCTGCCGGTGGCGGTGGTCTCGATCTATCCTTACCTCAACTCGATGGTCGCGGTGACGCTGGGGTGGCTCGTCTACCGCGAGCCGTTCGGCTGGCGCGAAGCCCTGGCGATGGCGATCATCTTCACAGGTGTCGCGCTGGTCAAGCGCTATGCGAAGAAAGCACCTCAGTCCTTGCCCAGCACCTTGGCGCCGATCGCGCCGCCGGCCGTGCAGAACACCGAGATCATGATGAACCAGAAGAGCAGGAAAAAGAGATAGACCAGCGCCTGGTCCGCCGGATTCTTCAACATCTCGATCGCCTTCTCCATATCCTGGCTGGATACGGACCGCGCGTTGAGCTGCTCGCGGAAGAACTCCGGCAAGCCTCCCGGACGGCTGGAGAGCGCCGCCGCAATCATCGTGAACAGCACCGTGATGATGACGAAGCTCAGCATCCCGGAGATCCATCCCATGCGGGCGCCGTTCCGCACCGAAAGCGCCTGTCCCGTGCGCCGGCTGAACAGGTAGACGGAAGCGAACCCCGCGGAAGGCAGCCAGACGGCAAAGCCGAACGGCACGGCCAGGCAGAGAAATGTCGCGATGCTGGCCACGAACAAGCCCACGCGCACGGCGACCGGGTTGTGAAAACTCGGCGCGCCGGACCAGGCGCTCACGGGCGGGGGAGCCGGCGCGGCTGGACCTGGCGGTGGCGGCATTTCTACGACCATCTCCTCCCGCTGGGGCTTGCCACATTTGTGGCAGAACCGCGCATCTTCCGGTAACTGGACGCCGCAACTGCAAAATTCAGGCATTGGAGAGACGTAATCTATCCTCCAGTTTGACGTAGGCGCCACAAGAATCGCAACCGTGGGGGTTGAAAGCGAAGATGGCATCGGCGCCGGGATTCGAGCGGCCCGAATTAAGTAGCCCGATTACTCTCGCGGATCGGGGATCTTACTTCCCGATGCAAAAAGTCGAAAAGATTCGATTGAGTATGTCGTCCGCCGTCGTCGCGCCCGTGATCGCGTCGATGGGCCGCAGCGCGCTGTAGAGATCGAGCAGCAGCATCTCGTGCGGGATTTTGTCGCGCACCGCGCCGGCGGCTTTGTCGAGGTATTGCGCCGACTCACTCAGCAGTTGCTGATGCCGCAAGCTGGTGATGAACCCGCTCTCC
>DATJFH010000234.1:0-25889 GCA_035495815.1 Bryobacteraceae bacterium | reverse complement strand
ATACGCTGCGGCTGTGGGTCTTCAGCGACGCGCATGTCGGCACGGACCTGCGGCGCGGGCGATCGAGCCTGGCCGATGCCCTGACGCAATCGGAGCAGGGCGATTTCAACTGGGACCTGGCGCTCGACCTGGGCGATCAGTCCGGCGGTCAGGCGACTCCGCAGGACGACGAGGGCGAACAGGTCGTGCGACAATTCAAGGCCCTGCGCAAGCACCGCCGGGAGGATATCTACAACGTGTGCGGCAACCACGACCGGAGCGGGCTGAAGGAGGAGCGCAACTGGTGGTGGCGCAAGTGGGTGGACCCGACCGGAGAGAATACGCGCTACTCGGGCGTCGACCGGAGGCGGCGTCCGTACGCCATTGAAGGGAGCTGGGAGCGGTACTCCTTTCGCGCCGGCAACCTGCTGTTCCTGATGATGAGCGACATCAACGAGCCGTCGCAAAAGATAGGGCGCGGCGACCTCGGCGGCAACCCCGGCGGCGTGGTCAGCGGCGAGACGTTCGAGTGGTGGAAGAAGATGGTGGAGTCGAACCGCGACAAGATCATCATCTCCGCGCATCATTACATGCTGAAGAATACGACAGTCGCTTCGGGCGAGTGGGAGGGAATGGTAAAGGACGCCGCCGGCGCCTGGAAATCGCACTACCACGGGTATTTTCCGCAGGGCACTCCCCAAGGCGCTTCCTATCTTTATTGGGTGGATTCGAAGCCGGACGCACAGGCTTTCGAGAAATATCTGGAAGCGCAGCCCGGGGCGACCGCCATGTGGCTGGGCGGCCATACTCACACCAACCCGGACGACCGGCACGGGAACAAGTCGCATGTCGAGACGAAATGGGGCGTGCACTTCGTGAATGCCAGCGCGCTGACGAAGTATCATTCGGCTTCGAAGTCCACGCCGATGAGCCGGCTGTTGACGTTTCAGGGGAACCAGGTGCGGATCCAGTGCTATCTGCACACGTCCGATTTTGCCGCTCAGGGGTGGTACGCGAAGGCGGAGCGTACGTTGACGCTGAAACACGCCTACGCGAGGAGCTGACATGGAGACAGTTCTTCGGAGGGCTTTCCGCGCCGCGGCGGCGTACAACATCTGTTGGGGAGCGCTGACGACGCTGTTTCCCAACCTGTTCTTCCAGATTTTCCAAATTCCTCCCATCAACTACCCGTTCATCATGAGCGGGCTCGGTATGTGCATCGCGCTGTACGGGTATGGATACTGGGTGGTGGCGGACGACCTGCGGGCCTACCCGCAGATGGTGGTCATCGGCTTTCTGGGGAAAGCGCTCGGTCCGATCGGCTGGCTGTGGACCGTAATCACGACCGGTCTTCCGCTGCGCACGATGTGGACGAACGTGTTCAACGACCTGATCTGGCTGCCCTTCTTTGTGGCCTATTTCGTATGGTTCCGGAGGCAGGGCGGTGCTCTATCCGCAGCTTCTGGGCGATGACTTCGACCGTCTGCCGCGGGCGCTGCGCGATTTTCATACCCGTCCCGGCGGCGCCCGCGCGTCCGGCGTGGCGGATGTGCGGCATTCCGCCGGGAGAGTGGCGAGGCTGCTCGGGTTTCCGGCGCCGGGCGAGCGTATCCCGGCGGAGCTCCAGGTGATCGCCGGAGAGAATGAGGAAGTCTGGGTGCGGCGGTTCGGAACCGCGGTGCGGAAATCGGTCCAGCGGCGCGAGGGCGCCCTGCTGGTGGAGACCGCCGGACCGGTGCGCGTGTTCTTTCGCGTATGGGTCGTGGAGAACGAGATGCGTTTCCAATCCGAGCGGGTCCGGCTGTGGATCATCCCGCTGCCGCTGCGGATCGACGCTTACGCGCGGGGGGCGGGGGAGGGGTGGGAGTTCGACGTCCAGATCCGGCGCGTCGGAGGCTATCGCGGCTCGATGAAACCCGTCCCATGATCACCGCCATTGAAGTTCTGCTGCTGCTTGGAGTCCTGGGCGCGGCCGATACGCTGTACTACCACGAATGGCGGCTGCGGCTGGCCGGAACGCCGTCCGCGAGGCGGGAGCTGCGGCTGCACGCCTCGCGGGATTTCGCCTATGCGATCGTCTTCTTCTCGCTTGCCTGGACGACCTGGAACGGCGCTTTTGTCTGGCCGCTGGCGCTGATCCTGGTATTCGAAATCGGAATCACGTTAACCGACTTCATCGAAGAGGACCGCACGAGAAAGCTCCCGGCGGGCGAGCGTGTGATGCACGCGGTGATGGGCATCGTATACGGGATCTTTCTGGCGCTGCTCTATCCGCACGCCGCGCAGTGGTGGAGGCTCGACTCGGGATTCGGGGCAGCGGACTACGGCGCGCTGTCGTGGGCGCTGACGGTATTCGCCGCCGGGGTATTGGCGTCGGGGGTGCGGGATCTGGCGGCCAGCCGGTCAGGATCGCCGGCCCCGCGTATTTCCCCATCCTCGCGCTAATCCGGCTTATGCCAGGCGAACAGCCTGGCCTGCATCGCGGCCACCTTGGCGGCGTACTTCGGATCGAGCGCCAGGTTCTTCATCTCCCGCGGATCGTCCTTCAGGTTGAACAGCTCGGCGATATCGTTCTTGTAATAGCAATACTTGAAGTCGCCTTCGCGAATCATCCCTTTCGCGCGCGGGCTGCGCAGGGCATACTCGGCAAACACGGTCGTCTGGCGGGGCTTGCCGGGCTCCCGCAGGTCCGCAACGAAGCTCTCCCCATCCAGCCCCGCGGGCACGGGCAAACCGCACAACTCGAGCAGCGTCGGGACGACTCCGGTCTGGCTCACCAGCGTCCGCGAGCGGGCATTCGCCGGCGTCACTCCAGGCGCCCTCACGATCAGCGGCACGCCCACCGCCGGCTCATAGAACTGCATCTTCTGAAAGAGGCCGTGCTCGCCCAGCATTTCACCGTGATCGGTCGTGTAGAGGACGATCGTATCGTCCTCCAGCTTCAGCTCGCGCAGCGCGTTCAGCATGACGCCGACGTTGTCGTCCATCTGCGCCAGATTGGCGTAGTAATAGGCGATGTGCCGTTTCACGGCTTCCGGATTGCCCCGCATTTCCGGAGTCACCCAGTCGTTGGTGATCGACTCGCGGACCTCCTTCGGCACGGACGCCAGATCGACCTTGCCCCAGGTGTCGGGAATAGGCATGTCTTCCGCGCGGAACATGCGGTCGAAGCGTTCGGCGGGGGTGAACGGGTCGTGCGGTTTGAGATACGACGTTATCAGGAAGAACGGCTGCCGCGATGCGTGATTTTTCAGGAAGCGGATGGACTCGCGCGTGACGAAGCTCTCGAAATGATCTTTTTCTTCGAACTTCGAGGTGGCCCCGACCGTCACCAGCCCTTTGCGTCCGTCGGGAGTGCGGGTCCCGAGCCACGGGTCGCCGGCGTCCCGCCACAGGTCGTCGATTTGCGGATTCCCGGATCCCGAGTTTCGCTTGCCCAGCTCGTCGGCGTACAGCTTGGTCTTGGGACCCAGGTATTGGAACCAGTCGTTGAAATCCAGCCGATAGTCGAAGCCGTGCGTCTGTCCGTCCACGAAATGCATCTTGCCGATGAGCGCGGTCATGTACCCGGCGCGGCCCAGGTAATGGGCGATCGTCTTCTTCTCGAAGGGCCACGGCGTGCCGTTGTTGTAGGCCTTGTGATTATGCGTATACAGGCCGGTGAGCAGGGACGCGCGCGAGGGGACGCAGAC
This sequence comes from Bryobacteraceae bacterium, assembly GCA_035495815.1. GTDB lineage: Bacteria > Acidobacteriota > Terriglobia > Bryobacterales > Bryobacteraceae > DATJFH01. Next base: position 22,218 of record DATJFH010000234.1, on the reverse strand, counting down.
CGGATTCGAGCAGTAGGCGTGATCGAACCGGACGCCGGAGCGCGCGAGTTTGTCCAGGTTCGGCGTCTTCGCCACGGGGTGGCCATCCACGCCCAGGGCGCGCGGACGGTGCTGGTCCGACATCAGCAGCAGTACATTCTTAGGACGGCCGCGTGGCTGGGAAAGCGCCATCGGGGGGAACGGCGCGGCCAACCCGGCGCCCAGGGTACGCGTGAAATCGCGACGCGTGAATCTCATCACAGGCCTCCCACCGTGAACCGCGGATACATCCGGGCGGCATTGTCGGCGGTGATCATCGTGGAAGGAAGACTGTAGTCCTTCTCCGGCTTGAAGGACGGCTCCCGCAGCATCCTGAGTCCGATCTCCACGGTCTTGTCCACGCAGAGCGGGTAGACGAAGGTGGCGGCCAGCACTCCATCCATCACCTTTTTGATTCCACCGGCTTCGCCGCCCAGCCCGTCTACGCCGACGAAGATCATCTCCTTCTCCCGCCCCAGTTCCTTGGCCGCGAGGTAAGCCCCGATGGCCATGGGATCGTTGTGGCCGTAAACCACGTCGATCGAAGGCTGCGCCCGCAGTACTTCGGTCATGCGGTCCTTGGCTTTGGCCTGAATCCAGTCGGCTACCGGGTCGGCCACCACCTTGATTTCCGGATTCCTGTCCAGAACTTCCTTGGCTCCGTTATGACGGCTGATCTCGCCTTCCACGCCCAGCAGGCCGCGCATGGCCACTACCTTACCCTGGGCCTTGCCGTTCTTCTTCGTCAGGTAATCGGCGATGAACTGCCCGGCCAGGCGGCCGATGGCCACGTTGTCGCTGTGGACGTAGGAAGTGTAGTGCGGCTGCATGATGTCGCGCTCCAGGCAGATGACCGGAATTTTCGCCTCCACCGCCTGACCCATTACCGCGGTGAGAGCGGCGCGCTCGTTGGGCGCCACGATCAGCAGATCGGGCTTCTGGCGGATGAAGGTTTCCACCTGCGCCACCTGCTTGCTGTTATCCTGCTGGGCGTCGGCGATGACCAGCTTCACGTCGCCGGCTTCGGCGAACAGCCGCGTCATGAGCGCGTTCTGGGCGGCGCGGTAGGGCTCGGCATTGTTGCACTGGCTGAAGGCGACGAAAAACTGCTTCTTTGCCGGCGGACCGCTCGAGCATCCGGCCAGCACCACCAGCAGCGATAATACCGCGCTCCTCACTTCTCGCCCCCCTGCCGCTGCACCGCCACGGCCAGCACGATGATCACCGCCTTGATCATCATTTCCACGTTGCTATCCACATTGTTCAAGCGCAGCATATTGGTCAGAACTCCGATTGTAAGGGCGCCGACGATGGTTCCGGTAATCGATCCGGCGCCGCCCGCGAGCCGTGTCCCGCCGATCACCACGGCCGCAATCGCGTCCAATTCGTAGGCCACGCCGGCATTGGGATTGCCCTGGTGATTTTCGGCGGCGTAAAGCACGCCGGCCAGGCCGGAGAGCAGTCCGGAAAGGGAATAAACCCATACCTTGACGCGCCGGATCGGCAGGCCGGTGTAGCGGCCCGCCAGCTCGTTGTCGCCGATGGCGCGCACGTGCCGGCCGAATACGGTTCTGGCCAACACCAGCCAGAACGCCGCCGAAAGGACCAGATATGATCCGATGACCACGGCCTTCCGCCGGAACAGATCGGCGAACGCCGCAGCCACGTCCTGCCCGAAGCCGATATCGATATTGGCATTGCCGGTCATCCACTTCGCCAGGCCGCGGATGCCGATCATACTGGCCAATGTGACGACGAAGGGCTGTATCCCGAGCCACGCGATCACCGCTCCATTCAGCGCCCCCACGGCCGCGCAGGCACCCAGCGCGGCCAGGATGGCCATCAGGATGTGCCCGCCGTATCCCATTTGCGCGCCGGCACGGGTCAACGTCATGGCTACGACGGCCGTCGAGAGCGCCAGGATGCTGCCCACGCTGAGATCGATGCCGGCCGTGAGAATCACGAACGTCATAGCCAGCGCGATGATGCCGATTACGGAAATCTGCCGCAGGATGTCGGTCAGGTTGCCGGCTTGCAGGAAAATGCGCGAGCCGTCCGCCGCCATGGGACTCAGCGCAACGGCAAGCAGCACGATACCGGCGAGTCCGGCGACGCTCTGCAGATCGCGCCATCTCCGGCGGCGGCTCACAAGGCCGCTCCGGCGAGGGCGGCCGCGGACATGATCTTCTCCTGCGTAGCGTCGGCGGCGTCGAAGGCGGCCGCGATCCGCCCCTCCCGCATTACCAGGATGCGGTGGCAGCAGCGCAGCAGTTCCGGCAACTCGGAGCTGACGAGGATGACGCCCTTTCCATCCGCCGCCAGCTTTTCGACGAGCGCGTAGATGTCCTCCTTGGCGGCGATGTCGATCCCGCGCGTGGGATCGTCGAGGAACAGCACATCGGGCCGGGCGAGCAGACACTTGGCCAGCAGCACCTTCTGCTGATTGCCGCCGCTCAAAGCGCTGACAGCGGCCTGGCCCGAGGGGGCTTTCAACGCCAGCTCGCGGAACAGGGGCTCGACCGCGTTCCTCTCCGCATCGACCCGAACGAACCCAAAGCGCTGCAGGCGGCCCAGCACGGCCAGCGTACTGTTCTCCGTCACACTCATCTGCATCATCAGGCCCTGCAGCTTGCGGTCTTCCGGCAGCAGCCCGATGCCGAGGTCGATCGCTTCCCGCGCGGAGCCCGGCGCAACCGGTTTTCCGGAGAGCCGTATCTCGCCGCCGATCCTGCGGTCGAGTCCGAAAAGCGCCGCCCCAAGTTCGCTCCGGCCGGCGCCGACCAGCCCGGCGATGCCCAGAACCTCGCCCCGGCGCAGCTCGAAGGAGACGCCGCGGAGCTTCCGCGCCGTCAATCCCGCAACGGCGAGAACCACTTCGGGCGACGCCGGCGGTTTCGGCGGCGTGCGCTGCCCGATCTCCCGCCCCACCATCAACCGGATCACTTCTCCGACGCTGGAATCGGCGGTTCTTCGCGTGCCGATGGTCTCTCCGTCACGCAGCACCGTGAGGCGGTCGCAAATGCGAAAGATCTCGTCCATCTTGTGGGAGACGTAGATGACGGCCACTCCGCGCTGCTTCAGACCGGCGATCAGCCGGAAAAGGGTGTCGACCGAATCGCCGAACAGCGAGCTGGTGGGCTCGTCCATCAGGAGGATTCGCGCCCGCATGCCCAGAGCCCGGGCGATGGCCACCAGTTGCTGCTGGCCGATGCTGAGCGCGGAAACCCTCTCCCGCGGACTGCATTCGAGCCCCACTTCCGCCAGCAGCGGGCGGCAGAACCGGTCGAGCTCTTTGAAGTCCACGAAGGCGCGCGATTCGAACCGGATGGTTCCGATGACGATGTTCTCGGCCACGGTGAGGCGGGGAAACAGATCCAACTCCTGGTAGATGATGCTGATGCCGAGGCGCTGCGCGTCCAGCGGTCCGGCGATGGAGACGGGCCGGCCGTCGAGGAAGATTCGCGCGCTGTCGGGGCTTACGGATCCGGCGATTATCTTGGCCAGAGTACTCTTGCCGGCTCCGTTCTCGCCCATCAGCGCGTGAACTTCCCCGGCTACGGCGTTGAAGTGGGCGTTCTTCAGAGCGTAGACGCCGTCGTAGCGCTTGTTCACCTGCTCCACGCGGAGGAGTTCGGCCATCCCGTCTATTAAATCTCAAAACCCGCGGCCCGAACCCGGAAGGACCGAAGAGTGGAAGCTCGCCGCGGCATATAATCGGCGATACGAGTTCGGAGTTTGCCATGACCAAGACATCCTGCGCGGCCGCCTCGGGTATCGGCGTGGTTTGCGTTCTGCTGACGGCACAGGTTTCGCGAAAGCCGTTCCGCGCGCAATCTTCCTCTACGATCGACTTCGGCGTGAAGGGCTCGGAGGAGACGGTCGAGATTCAGAACGCCGCTTACGAGCTGACCGGAGATTCAGTTCCCGGAAGACCGGCCGGCGAGCGTCTGGTACTGCGGAAAACAGCGCGCTCGAAACAGATCGTGGGCGATAAAGGGAGCGAGGCGGAAGTGACGGTCGAAGCCTGGCCGCTCGGCGCGGACGTACGGCAGAAGCCGGTTTACAAGATCTCGATCGAGGGGGTCGGCGCGCGGACCGCGGGTAATGCCGTGCTGGTTGTCGACCGGGGAGTGGAAGAGGTGATGTGGTGGTCGGTCTACCGGTTGGGGGATGGAAGGAAGCTGTTCGACACGTACGTTCCGCTGCTCGAGTTCTCGATCACCAACGATGTCCAGACTCCCCGGTACGTGGGATACGAAGCGCCGCCCGATGATACGGCGGACGCCAGGCTGAGAGAGCCCCAGGTGGTGGGCGTGCTGACATATGCCTCGGCCACCAGGGTAATTCGTGAGGCCCTGATCACGTGCGACGATCCGCGGAGGGCCAGAGAACTTCGCTCGTATTGGGACCAGACCCGGACGCTCTCTCTCCTACCTGGCAGGCCGCCCGCGATCCACCTGGCCTTCAGCAGTAACGATCCTGGCAAGCCGCCGGTGGTTGTGGAACTGACGGCCGGGATCGCCGGCGACGATCTGGACGTGGCCCACGCGAAGCCGCCCGCCGGTCTGCGAGTGGCGGCGTGGCGCCGGTAGCTGCAGCCTGTCCGCGGGGCCGCTTCACTCGGAAAGGATCGCCTCCCGCATTTCTTCGGGCCGGGGAGCAAGCTCCTCATGGCGGGTCAGAAAGCGGACGCAGGTATTCCAGCGCAGGACCGCGTCGTCGTTGCCGGGCACGCGGTGTCCTTCGGCTTGCTCGAACAGCCTGAGCGCCTCCATCATCCATTCGTAAACAGAGTGGTTGGAGAACCTGTCGTTTCCGTAATATTGAGCCTTGGCTCTGCGCTCCCAGGCGATGCCTGCATAATAAGCCCGATCGTAAGCCGACTCCAGGCGCGCAGTGACCCCGACGGCGCTCGAAAAAGCGCGCGGATCCTGCGGAATCTGGTCGGTCAGCGCCAGGACCAGGCTGATCAGCGCCTGCTGGTTTCCGGGCTCGACGTCGAGGATGTCGCGGCAGATGCTCTCCGCTTCGCTCGGCTCGTTGAGCAAACGGTATCGCTCGGCCTTCGCCAATGCGCCGGGGACGCTTTCGGAAGAAATCGGTTTTATCGCGAGCATTTGGGCCTCTTTTTCAAAGGATGTTGAATATCTGTTTCAAAGGATCATAGAACTGGTCGACGACCCGCTCCTTGAGCGGGATGATCGCATTCTCGGTGATGGTAATCGACTCGGGGCAGACCTGGCGGCAACAGGTGGTGATGTTGCAGTACCCGATATTGTGTTTCTTCTTGAGGTCGGCGACGCGATCTTCGGTATCGAGCGGGTGCATTTCGAGCGCCGCGGTATAGACAAAGTAGCGGGGGCCGATGAACTCCTCGTGCTTGCGGTGCTCGCGCAAGACGTGGCAGACATCCTGGCACAGGAAGCATTCGATGCACTTGCGGAACTCCTGGACCCTCTCGACATCCACCTGCTGCATTCGCCACGAGCCGTCGGGCGCGTCGGGGGAGCGCGGCCGGAACTTCTTGATGGTCTTCTTGACGGCGAAATTCCAGGAGACGTCGGTAACCAGATCGCGGATCAGCGGAAAGGCGTGCATGGGCTCGATGATGACCGGCATATCCAGGTTCAGTTCGCCGAGCCGTGTCATGCACATCAGTTTCGGCGTGCCATTGATCTCCGCCGAGCAGGAGCCGCACTTACCGGCTTTACAGTTCCAGCGCACCGCCAGGTCGGGCGCCTGTTGGGCCTGCGCCCGATGGACGGCGTCGAGGACCACCATCCCTTCGTCGATTTCGGTGACGAAGTCCTGAAATTTTCCACCGCCCGAATCGCCCCGCCAGATGCGGAACATGGCCTTTTTCGGCATCTATTTCGCCTCCTCGATAATCTTGGCCAATTCGGACGGCATCGGGTGAACGGGACATTTCTCGACCCGCATTCCGCCGTCGGTTCCTTTGTGGACCACGATGTTGTATTTGCCCCACTCGGAATCCTTTTCGGGGTAGTCGTCGCGGAACTGCGCCCCCCGGCTCTCCTTTCGCAGCAGGGCCGCCCGGGTGACGGCTTCAGAGACCTCCAGCATGTTGTCGAGGTCCATGGCCGTATGCCATCCGTTGTTGTACTGGCGGTTGCCCGCGATTCCGGCCCGGGCTGCCCGCGCCCTCAATTGGGCGATCACTTCCAGGGCCTGGGTCATTTCGCTTTCCGTGCGCACGATGCCCACCAGGTCCTGCATGGAGTGCTGCAGCTCATATTGGATCTGGTAGGGATTTTCTCCCGCCGGTCCGCGTTCGAAGGGCCCCAGGGCCGCCCTGGTCACGCTTTCGATCTGGGTCTGGTCCACGGACGCGGCGCCGTTATGCCGGGCGAAATCGGCCGCGAATTCGCCGGCGCGTTTGCCGAAGACCAGCAGATCGGACAACGAATTCCCGCCCAGCCGGTTCGCGCCGTGCAATCCGGCGGCAACCTCTCCGGCGGCGAACAGCCCGGGCACGCTGGACATTTGAGAATCGCCGTCCACTTTGACTCCGCCCATCATGTAATGAGTGGTCGGACCGACTTCCATGGGCTCTTTCGTGATATCGATCTCGGCGAGCTGTTTGAACTGGTGATACATGCTGGGCAGCTTGCGTTTGATATGCCCGGCGGCATCCGGAATGCGCTCCTTGATCCAGGCGATGTCGAGGAAGACGCCGCCATGTTTGGTTCCGCGGCCGGCTTTGACCTCGCGGTTGATGCAGCGGGCCACGTGGTCGCGGGTAAGCAGCTCCGGCGGCCGGCGGGCGTTCTTGTCGCCCTGCGTGTAGCGCCAGCCTTCCTCCTCGTTGTCGGCGGTCTGGCCCTTGTAGAGTTCCGGTATGTCGTCGAACATGAAGCGCCGCCCCTCGCTGTTGCGCAGGACGCCGCCCTCGCCGCGGACACCCTCGGTCACCAGGATGCCGCGGACGCTGATCGGCCACACCATGCCCGTGGGATGAAACTGCACGAACTCCATGTCCAGCAGCTCGGCGCCGGCGCGGTACGCCAGGGCATCGCCGTCGCCGGTGTATTCCCAACTGTTGCTGGTGATCTTGAACGCCCGTCCGATTCCCCCGGTGGCCAGCACGACCGCCTTCGCCGGCCACACCATGAAGTGACCCTTCTCGCGGTCGTAACCGCAGGCGCCGGCAATACGGCCCGAATCGAGCAGGAGGCTGAGCACGGTGCACTCCATATGGACCTCGATCCCGGCGTGAATGCCGTGGTCCTGGAGAGTGCGAATCATCTCGAGACCGGTGCGGTCGCCGACGTGGGCCAGGCGCGGATAGCGGTGCCCGCCGAAGTTGCGCTGCAGAATCCGGCCGTCCCTGGTCCGGTCGAAGAGCGCGCCCCAGGCTTCCAGCTCACGCACGCGCTCCGGCGCTTCCTTGGCATGCAGCTCGGCCATACGCCAGTTATTGAGGTACTGGCCGCCGCGCATCGTGTCGGCGAAATGAACGCTCCAGTTGTCGCGGTCGTCGACATTGGCCAGCGCGGCCGCAATTCCGCCTTCGGCCATCACGGTATGCGCTTTCCCCAGCAGGGATTTACAAACCACTCCGACTTTCACGCGAGCCGCCGCGGCTTCGATGGCGGCGCGCAAGCCGGCGCCCCCGGCGCCGATGACCAGCACGTCGTAAGGATAAGTCTGGTATTCCGCCATTTACAGAATTCTCCAGTCATGCCAGATTCCCATCGAGCAGAGGCGCACGTAGATGTCGGCAAAGCCCACGGAGAACAGACTCGCCCACGCCCACTTCTTGTGGCTTCCGTTCAGGCAGCTCACGCAATCGTAGAGCTTGTGGCGGACCGGATGCTCTGAGATGCGGTCGAAGGTCCCGCCGATCAGGTGACGGAAGGCGTGACAGCCGAACACGTAGCAGCCGATGAGAATGACGTTTACGAGCAGGACGAGGGATCCAACACCGATTCCGAAGCCGTCCTGGAACCGGAAGGCTTCCACGGCGTCGTAGACCAGAACGCCCCATACGAGGTAGGAGAGCCGAAGAAAATAGCGATGGAAATTCTGCATGATCAACGGAAAGCTTCGCTCGCCGAGATAGGATTTGCGAGGCTCCCCGACCGAGCACGCGGGCGGATCCGCCCAAAAGGACTTGTAATAAGCTCCGCGGTAGTAATAACAAGTCAACCGGAACAGTCCCGGTATCCAGAGGATGAGCAGCGCGGGAGAGAACGGCAGGAAGTCCGGATACCAGGAGGGCTTCGGACCGAACCAGGCGTGCGGCGAGTCGCCGAAGATCTCGGGTGAATAAAACGGAGAGATGTACGGGCCGAAAGTATAATATTTGTTCTGGAAGGCGGCCCAATTGGCGTATACGAGGAATATGCCAAACCCAAGAAAGACGAGCAGCGGTGAGAACCACCAGGTATCGCGCCGGGAAGTCTGACCGAAGCGCCCGTTCTTCCAGAAGAGATCGGGAACTGCCATACTTTGAATCCCTCCAACCGCGGGAATCGGCAACCGGGTCCCTTCCCGCTGCTGGCATAGGAGTATACACCAACCGGACTGCATTGAGAGGTTCATTTACCTATTGCTTTTTCCCTCGTCTTCAGGCAAGCTGTAAGGTTTTCCGATTCAGTTACGGCATGCGGGCTAGAATCTTCTATCACGACCATTGTTTCGACGGGGCGGCGTCGGCCGCTTATTTCAGCCGTTTTCTGGAGGGAGCATACTATCCAAATGCTGAATTCGTCTTTACGGGTCTGGCCCATCGCGCGTCGCAGTTGTTCGATGAAAGCCTGTTCGACAGCGACGAGAACGCCATCGTCGATTTCAAGTATTGCGCCAACCCGAAGGTGACCTGGTGGTTCGACCACCATCAGAGCGCCTTCCTGACGCCGCAGGACGCCGAGCACTTCCGTCAGGACCGGAGCGGTAAAAAACTGTACGACCCCACCTTTAAGTCCTGCACTTTATTTATCTCCGTGGTGGCACGCGAAAAATTCGGCTACGAAGCGCCGGACCTGGCGCAACTGGTTCACTGGGCGAACATCATCGACGGAGCGCAGTATACCGACGCCCGGTCGGCGGTGGAGCTGGGCGCGCCGGCCATGAAGCTGACGCTGGTTATCGAAGGGGCCAAGGGTTCCGACGTCGTGCAGAAGATCATCCGCTGGATGCGCCACTGCCCGCTCGAGGAGATCGTGCAGCAGCCGGAGATACAGGAGCTCTATCAACCGCTCTACGAGCGTCACCTGAATTCCATCGAGCTGATCCGCGGCAGAGCGCGCCAGGAGGATGGAGTGTTGTTTTTCGACCTGACGGGATACGAGATGGAGGGATACAATAAGTTCATTCCTTACTATCTTTTCCCTGAGTCGGTTTATACCGTTTCTGTAAGTCCTTCCAGTTTCCGGACGAAGATCTCGGTCGGTTCCAATCCCTGGGTGAACGGAGACCTGAAGCACAACCTGGCCACCATCTGCGAGAGGTACGGCGGAGGCGGGCACGCGCGCGTGGGCGCGATCAGCTTCGAGCCGGGGGAACTGGACAAAGCCCGGAAAGTGGCGGCCGAGATCGTTCAGGAGCTCAAGAGTTAGCCGCGGCCGCTTATTGCAGCTTGCTGCGAATGCGGTCCTTGATCCAGTGGTCGTCCCACCACTCGACCGGATTCACCTGCACGCCGTCCACCTGCATGCTGAAGTGCAGATGATCGCCACCCGCCAGCCCGGTCGATCCGCTGCGGCCCAGGGATTGCTTCTGCTTCACCATGTCGCCGGGCTTGACGTCGATCGAGCTCAAGTGGCCATAGATCGATTGCAGGCCGTAGCCGTGGTCGATCACCACGCAGTTGCCGTAAATCCCCAGGTCCGAGGCGTAAACCACCTGTCCGTCATTGGCCGCCTCAACCGGCACATGCTGCGTCACGCTGAGATCGAAGCCCAGGTGCACCTGCTCATCCACTTTTTTGCCCTTGTAGATGTAGCTGCGCTTGTCGGCAAACTGCGATTCCACCTTCGAATTGGCGAGTTGGAGAAACGGCTTCGTCCACAGGAAGTGATCGGCTGTTTTCAGCCGCAAGTCCGCCAGCGTCTGATTGTTCTTGCGGCGCATCTCGCCGTTGATCTTCAAGAACCGGGAGAGCAGATCGCCCGTGCTGCCGGGATCGATCTGATTGACCACCTTTTCGAGGAACGCGTCGTCGATGTTCAAATCCCGCGTACGGAATTTCTTCGGGAACACTTTGAACCAGAAACGGGCTTGCGTCTCGGCGCCCGGATTCTTCGCGAAGAAGAAGGGAACCGTGCCGGCCGGCAGGTCCCACGGAAATGCGAACAGCGAAAAACGTTCCTGCCCCTTCGAACCCGGCAGCGGGAAGGTCCGGAAAGAATACGAGCCGGCGCGAACTCCGGCCTCGGTCCAATAGCCGGAAATGGTTCCGACGGCCAGTTCGCATCCGCCCTGGTTGATGTAGTGCTGGAATCCGTCGGACGCCAGCTTGGGCGGCGCGGAGATGATTTCGAACTCGATCTGCCGGGAGTCCGCCAGCGCGCGCAGATCGTTCGCCTGCACTTCCAGAATCAACTTCGCCTTCCCGTCCTTGAGCGCCGGCGTAATCTTCCGCCCGACCGGAAAGGTGATCTGCTGCGGCCCCTGGCGATGGCGCCAGAACAGAACGCGGGACGCCGGTTGAGTCCGCTCGAACACCGGATAGCGCACGCCGTTCTGTTCGATGACCCCTGTGATCCGGCGCAGGCCGTGCGGGCTCTGTGCCCGCGCTTCGAGGGATGTCTCCATCCCGATCACCTTGGGCGGAGACACAATTTCGACGGCCGGTTTCGAAGAAAGAAAAAATAGCGAAGCCGGGAACAGCAGCAGCAGGACAACCAATATGGCGAATATGATTCTCACTTTTTAACCCAGGAATCGATCCACTCGATGAATGTCTTGTACCACAACAGGGAGTTTTGCGGCTTGAGAACCCAATGTCCTTCGTCGGGGAACAGCAGGAGCTTGGACGGGATTTTCTGAAGCTGCAGCGCGGTGAACAACTGAATCCCCTGTCCGGCCGGCACCCGGTAATCGAGCTCTCCGTGAATCACCAGCGTCGGCGTGCGGAATTCCTTCACGAAGAGGCTGGGAGACCAGCGCGCATACAGATCGAAGCTGTTCCAGGGCATTCCGGAAAATTCCCAGATGGGGAACCACAGTTCCTCGGTCTCGAGAGTCTGGCTGCGGAGATCGAACACGCCGTCGTGGGAGACCAGCGCCTTGAATCGCTGAGTATGCCCGAGGACCCAGTTCGCCATGTAGCCGCCATAGGAGCCGCCCGCGGCCGCCAGCCGGTCCGGATTCACGTAGGGGAGCCTGGCGGCGTAGTCGGTGGCGGCCATCAGGTCGTCATACGCGCGTCCGCCCCAATCGCCGTTGATCTCGTCGGTGAACTTCTGTCCGAAGCCGACGGACCCGCGAATGTTCGGCATGACCACCACGTAGCCGGCCCCGGCGAAGACCTGAGCGTTCCAGCGGTAGCTCCAGCTCTCGCCCCAGGAGCCCTGAGGACCGCCGTGGATGAGCACCAGCGCCGGGTACTTCCGATTGGGGTTGAAATCGGGCGGCTTGACCACGAAGCCCTGCACGCGCGCCTTCTCCGCGCCTTCCACCCAGAATTCCTCGAGGGCGCTCAGCTGGTAGCGTTCGAGCAGAGCGTCGTTCAGCCGGGTGAGCGCTTCCGCCGACCCGCCGCCCGAGCCGGCCTTGAAAATCTCCACCGGGCGGGCCCCGTTCTGCTCCGTATAGATCATGGTCTTGCCGTCCGGCGTGAGCTGCATGTCGTCGAGATGGCTGTCGCCGCTGACCGCGATGCGCGCCGCTCCTCCCGTCACCGGCAGGAACTGGATGGACTGCCGGCCGCGGTCCTCGGTGGTGAAGAAAAGCTTCTGCGAATCGGGCGACCAGGCGAAGCTGTTCACCCACCGGTCGATGTTCTCCGTAAGATTGATCACGCGGCCGGAGGCGCGCTCCAAAAGAAGCAGCCGCCAGCGGTCGCTTTCATACCCGGGGCGGAACTGCGCGCGATAGGCGAGGTATTTCCCATCCGGCGAATACTGGGGAGAATTGTCGGCCCCCGGGTTGATCGTGACCTTGACGGCCGGACCTCCCCCGATGGGTACGACAAACATCTCCGTATTGGTGCTGGTGGCCGGGTTCTCGTCCGGATTCGAGACGTAGCAGACTTCGTTGCCGTCCGGAGAGATGGCGTAGTCGTCCGGTCCGCCGAGCGAGAAGGGCGGGACGTCGCGGTTGCCGGGCGTGAGGTCCCTCGGAACGGACCCGGCCATGCTGGTCACCATCAGGTGGGTGCGCCGCTTGCCCTGCCACTGATTCCAGCGCCGGTAAAGGAGCGAGGTGTAGATCCGGGCTTTCACCTTGGAGGCGGCCTCGGCGTCCAGTTTGGCCTTATTGCAGGCGTCGTCGGGGCAATCCGGGTAGACCTCGCTGGTGAAGACCAGGTTCTTGCCATCCGGCGAGAACAGCACGCCGCCGGCCTCGGTCGAGAGCCGGGTCACCTGGGTGGGGTTGCCGCCGTCGGCGTTCATGAGCCACACCTGCGCGGATCCGCCGCGGTCCGATATGAAGGCGATGCGCTTCGAATCCGGCGACCAGCGCGCCCGCTCGTTGACGCTCCCCTGGGCCGCAATCTGGCGCGGCGGACCGCCGTTCAGCGAGGCGGTATAGATCTGTTTCGGCTTCCTGTTGCCATCGACGTCGATCGTCTGGACGGTGAAGACCACCGTTCGCCCGTCCGGCGAGAGTTGCGGATCGCTGATTCGGGCCACTTTCATCAATGCGTCCGCGTCGAAGGGAAGCTTCTGCGCGTGAAGGATTGAAGAAACGAGCAGAACGAGTGCGGCGATCAGGCGCATACCTCCAGCTTACAGCGCGCCTCGCGCCGGTGCGGGTTCGAATCGGGACAAGGCTTGCGACTACACTCCCTGCCAGCCGCGCTCCAGGACATCGAGCGCATTGGCCCAGAGAATCCTCTCGGCGTCCTGTGGATACTTGTGGCGGATGGCCTCGACCAGAGCCGGTGTCTTCGAGTAGTCCTCACATCCCTTGACCGGGTGGATGAAGCCGTCGAGATCGGAGCCGATGGCAATGTGGTCGTAGCGGTTGGTGATCGAGTGGATCCAGTCGATGGCTTTGAACAGCAGCTGGAAGCCGTCCGCGCCGAACACCTGCTGCTCGGGCTGCCGCAGCCAGTAAGGCGAGAGAATGATCCCGATGACACCGCCTGACCGGGCGATCTGCCTGACGGCTTCGGCGCTGAGGTTCAACGGAAACCGGGAAGTCCCGCGCACGCCGCTGTGGGACGAAATGACCGGCGCATTGCCGTGGTCCCGCGCCATTTGAAAAATCTGGTTCTGGGCAATTTCGTTGGCGTGAGTGATATCGACGAGCACGCGCTTGACCAGCAGCCGCTCCACGATCTGCGCGCCGAGCGTCGTGAGGCCGACTTTCGAATCCTGCTCGGGATTGAGCAGGGTCTCGAAGACGGGGTCGGGGACGAAGGGAAGAGCGTTCTGGCAGGAGGCGACGCCGCGATAAAACAGGTGCGCGACGATGACGTACGCCACTCCCCGGGCTGCCAGCTTGTCGACATTCCCCGGGTCGCCGCCGAAGGCGAAGGCCCCTTCCACGCAGTGGAACAGGAATTTCTGCCCGCCGGCCAGATACTGCCGGACCTGCGCCGGGTTGGTGGCCACCTTGATTTTCCCGGCCACCTCATCCTCCACGTTCTTCATTTGGGCGAGCAGATTCAGGAACGCCTCGGGACGGGGCTTAGCGTCGTGGAAAAACTCGTCGTCGGGGTCGTAGAGCACGGACCCGATACCGCCGGGGGCTCCGGCCATGACCTCATCCAGCGATACGCGCGGTTTCCCGCCCTGGTAATTGAGCAACTGGTTGGCAACCCAGAACTCCAGCTCCTTGCCGATCGGCGGCGGTCCCTGAGAGACTTGCGGGGGAAAGCGCGTGTGCATGGGGAAATGCGTGTGCAAATCGAGAAGAGGCATGGCTAAATTCCGATCCAGGTAATCCAGGGGCCGACGTAATCGACCTGGCCCAAAGGCAGCGGCATCAAGAGCTCCGGATGTTCCATCGCCCGGAGCCCGGTGAGGAACAGCGGAAGGGAAACAGGCTCGGTGTAGGGAAGGCCGGCGATTTTGGCGATGAGTTCCGCGTCCGGCAGGGCCGCGAAAAATGCGCGCAGGTTGGCGATCGCTACCAGAATCGAGTCAGGGGGGCTGCCCGCCCCGCGGTTACGGGCCAGTTCGTACGCCGCCATGACTGCCATGGCGGGGTCGAGCCATTTTCCGTAGAGCAGATTGTTCCACTCCTGCACCCGCCTGGGATCCCCGTCGAGGCCGCTCAGATTCGCTCCCGGAGACCGCAGCCGGCTCAGTTCCCTCTGGGCCAGGACCGCGAACCGTACCGCCTCGAGCAGATTCGGAGGCTGGCGGTCCTGCTCCTGGCGTGTCAGGTACTGCCTCAATTTCGCCAGCGGCAGGATGAACTGTTGGATTCTGGTTTCTCCCGCGCCGGAGGTGGCCAGAACGAAGAGCGTGGCGCGGTTGGGGAGGCAGTAGGCCACGGTGGCGCAGGTGGCCGCGTCGCCGGCTCGAAAATAAACCAGGTTCATGCCCGGCGGAGTGTCTGAACGCAATTCGTACAGGCCGGGAACGCCCTGGACGCCCTGCATCGGCATCACCTGCGGAGCAGGAGCCCCGGGCGCGCCGATGGCGGCCTGCGAAATGCCGCGCGGTCCTTCGGCCCCCGACAAGACATAAATCGGCGAGCCGCCGGGCTGCACGTCGTCGAAAGACATCAGCGGCAGGTTCTGGAGTTTGTGGAACTGATTTTCCAGAATCCGGGAAGCTCCGAGAATCGAGAGCCACAGGCCCAGATCCTGTGCGGCCATGGGTCCCAGGGACTCCGAGAAGTCCGCCCGCGCCGTGTCGTGCTGCCCGGGAACCAGGCCGAGCAGCGAGTCTCGAATCCGGCTGGGGTCGCGGCTGGCGGCGTCGATGTGCAGACCGCCGGGGCCGGTCAGGCTCTGGTCGACAAGAAAACGGAAGCTGCGCACCGATGACCATCCACTCTCCAACACGCGCACCTGGTAGGGCCCGGGCTGCAGCGTTCCGGTGAAGTCGGATTCGAGCGGGGACACCTCTCCGGTATGGAGATTCGTAATCTCGAGCACGGACGCAGCCGGGCCGTTGATCGAGACCGGGACCGGCGGCGGGGCGGCGAACGTGGGAGGGGGTCCGCCCAGCAGCTGCGTGGTTTTCTCGAATTCCACCGTGCAGTCGTCATACAGCTCCGCCTTGGCCGGATCGGGCGGCGACAATGCGAATTGACTGTGGGTCACCTGGACGAAGTAGTCGTCGGGGAATGCCCGCAGCGTGGTCTCCCCGCCCTGGAAGGAGACGGGCTGGCCCACCTGCACGGAGAATGCATTCAGCATCGTGGCCGTGAACCGGTCCGAGCCGCCGGCGTTTTTCACCTGCACCGTGCAGGTATACGTCGGAATGGGGTCTATGCGCAGAATCCGGCCGGCCCCGGGACCGGGTTCGGGCGCGACCTTCTGAGCCAGGCTCATTTCGAGATAGGTCCGCAGGGAATCGAAGCTGACCCACATCTGTAGACCGTCGCGCCGCTTGGCCCGTCCGCGACCGCCGAGGCCCGCCACCACCGCCGGCGCGAAGCCGCTGCGCACGGCCGCGAAATTACCGCGCTCCGCCGAGAACATGGTGAATACGGCCGGCTGGCCAAGCTGGGAGAAGGGACGGGTCCAGCCGAACTCCCCCGGCCTGACGTCCTTGGCGCTGACCGGATTGCGGCAGGCGTCGATGAAATAAAAGTGAGTCCCCGGTCCCAGGCATTGATACAGCGTGAACTGAATCTCCGACAGCTTCAGGCAGGCTTTTCCGCTGTCGTTCAGATTCTGGAATTCGGCGCCCACCAGGATATCCGCCGGCTTTTGCCGCAGCGGATTGTCATTGGTGGAAAAGCCGTGGCCGGAGTAAAAAACGTACAACTCTTCGGTGTCGTTTTGACCGTTGTCGACCAGATCCCGGAAGGCCAGCTCGATAGCGGCGGCGGTGGGGTCCGCGAGAAATGTAATGTTCCGGGGCTGGACGCTCTTCTTTTGCAAAAGCCAGACGCGGAACTTTTCCGCGTCTTCCAGGGTGCCCTCGAGCTTCGAAACAAGACCGCCGCCGGCCACCGATCCGTAATTCTCGACCGCCACGATAATCGCTCGCACAGCCATAGCGCCGTCCGTCAGATGATCTGCTTTAGAAAAGCCGCCAGAGAGCCGCCATCCACGGCCTCATTCCGAAACAGGAAAAGCGGGCCGTCGCGGTGCAGCCCGACCACCTTGCAGGTGTCCAGATCCACCAGCGGCGAACCCGAATTCCCGCCCAGGGTGGAGCAGTCGTGATAGACGGAATCGGCGGCCACGCCCCGCAGTTCGCCGGGAGCGCCCCGCTTGACCAGGAATCGATCGCCGAAGATCACATCGCGGAAAACAGGACTTCGCGGGTCGTCCTGCGGGTAGCCGATGGCGACCACGGGCCTGGCCTTCCGCGAAGGTTGTTCGTCGATTTTCCACGGGACAACGGCCTGGTTCTCGATACTCAACAGCGATATGTCGAGCTGAGGGTGCACGGCGACGACTCCCGTGATGGCGACCGGCGGGGAGTCCGGGACGACGCCGAATTCCTGGCCGAAGTAG
Organism: Bryobacteraceae bacterium; assembly: GCA_035495815.1. Classification (GTDB taxonomy): domain Bacteria; phylum Acidobacteriota; class Terriglobia; order Bryobacterales; family Bryobacteraceae; genus DATJFH01. The sequence continues at coordinate 5,420 of DATJFH010000234.1, read as the reverse complement.
ACCACCGCCTGTCCCTTTTGCAAACGCCGCGAATTAGCGGAGAGGGCGTCGAGAACATGGGTATTAGTGACCAGGACTCCCGGAGCCGCCACGAATCCGGTGGCGAGGGGAGTGGTAGCCTTCCCGTCGACTTTGTCGATCCGTCCGACGGAGTACAGAAAAGGCTTGGCCGTTGAGCGAAAGGCGTTCCATTGGTCCACGGCGCCCTGCGGGTAATTCCGGTAGGCCGGAAGCGAGTCGAGCAGCGCGTTCCGGGAGAGGATCGAAGGCCGCAGGGCCTTGACGACGGTTTCGAGCGCGGCGATCTCCGCCGGCGAGGGTACTTTGCCCTGCCGGAGCGCATCCAATCCCGCCTGCGCGAGCGCCTCCCCTTCCGGAAATCTCGCCGGGCCGATGATCGCGCGCACCCGCTGGAAAGCTGTGCTCACGGGCTGGTTGGGTCCCAGCGCGCGTTCGGCTCGATCGAACAGGTCATCGAAGCCGTTATCGTCCGCCATCAGAAGTCAACCTCTCTCGCCAGCGAGCCGTCCGGCAGAAAGTAGCTTTCATGGAGTTTGTTCCCGCTGAACTGCAAAGTGACGTAGCCGTGGGGAGAGTAGGTATTCTCTTCGCCGCGGATGAACGGATTCCGGCCGTCGAGAATGACGGCGGCGGGCGCCACGTTAGGCTTGGGGAGAAGTTTGCGCCAGATGGCGTCGCCCTTCTGCGAATCGATCGGCGCGTCCTTCTCCTTGCCCCTCCGCTGAGGCATTCCGCCGTTACCCACGCAGCGCGCCAATAGGTTGAATCCGGCGTGAACGTCATAAAGCACGCAGCGGTGCTCGTGACCCCAGTACCAGAAATGGATCTTCTTGTCGCGCAGCAGCGAGCCGAGCTTTTGCGCCAGCTTCGGTCCTTGCGAATCCAGTTGGGAGTAGAGCTGGTGGTGCGAGAACAGGACTACGCGGCGGCTTCCCGCCCTGTTGATCAGACTGTCCAGCCAGTTGGCCTGGGTCTGATCCAGATCGAAATCGTCACAGGCCGTGTCGAGGGCGGCCAGCAGCCAATGGTCGTTCTGATAGGCGAAGTACGAGGACGGCTGGCGGAATGCCGGCAGCGTGGTTTCGAAATAGGCATGGCCGCCGGAATACATCTCGTGATTCCCGTTCAGGGCGCGGTTGATTACCGTGGGACATCTCGGCCAGATGTCGAGGAAACGCTGGCGCATCTCTTTGGCCGAGCCCGCGTAGTACACGTCGCCGAGGTGCATGAGCATATCGAAATCGGCGCATTTCGACAAAATATTGGAGGCGATGGCCGGGGCGCCGTAAAGACCCGTGCCCCAGTCGCTCACCAGCCCGATGCGGAGATTGTTGCCGATGGGCTCGGGATCGTTCGACGCGGGCCGGACGATGGCATGGTGGTCGGCGTCCCATTCGGAGAGCCATGACCAGGCCCAGCCGAAGGGATCGGTGATGGTATCGAACTTGAGCTCCTGGCCGCCCGGTCCGAGGGGCGTGAAACCCCGGCCATAATCGGCCAGCGAGGCCTGCATGCGTGACGCCAGCTCGTCCTGAGGCGACGTCAGAACATTCGGGCCGCCGTCCTGCTCTTCGCTGTGCTCCATTGCCAGAAGAGCGTTTCCCACCCGGGCCATGATGGCTGCCTGCTGCCACGGGCCGCCGAGCGCTTTGGCTCTCTCGGCCGCGGCCTTGTCGACGGCCGCCTCGTGAGTAGCCGCGGCGCCGATCATCGACCTGAGAGTAATGACCTTGTCGCGAACGTCGTCAGCCATGGAAACGCTCCTCGAATATTCAAATACTGGAATTGACTAATGAATTCTATGCCGAATAAACGGTAAGTTCAACCATAAAATGCAGGTCCCAGCGGGATCAAATGAAAAACCGCCGTAATAAACATACAGAATTAGCCGGCGCGCCCGCGGCAACGCCCGGCGGGAAGCCTGCTACCGCAGCGCGTCGAGAAACATCTTCCGGAAGCGGGCCGCGTCCGCGTCCAGCGCTACTGTTGCATTCGGACGGAGCTTCGGCGCTTCCACCATCCGGCCCTGCTCCGGCGGTTTCCGCCGCACCTCCAAGGCCATACGGCGCACGGTTACCACGGCCGGATCGACCAGAGCCGCTGCCGCCAACGGATCCCAGGCGAAGTAGAAATGGTTCTCGATATGCGGCCGCGCCGTCTCCAGAATCGCCGCCGCCAGCCGGCCCAGCGGTGTTCGGACGCGGGCGGCAAGCTCGTTCAGAAATACGGTGTCGATCGGAACTTTGTTCGTCGCATCGAGGGGGATCACCCGAATCGGGGCGCCTGACCGGAACACGATCTCCGCCGCCAGCGGGTCGTGAAACAGGTTCCACTCGGCGGTCGTGTTCGCGGTCTTGAAGAAGCCGCCGTCGTCGAGGTTCCCGCGGGCGTGAAGAGCGCCTCCCATGATCACGATCTCGCGCAGCGCGGGAACACCTCCGCGCCGCTGCATCGCGTCGGCCAGATTGCTCAACGGGCCAAGAGCCAGGACCGTCACTGGACGGCCGGTCTCGTGCAGCCTTCCGGCTAGAAAATCCGGCGCCGGCACGGTCTCCGGCATGCGCCGCGTTTTTGGGAACGGGACGCCGGGCATCGCGTCGGCCGTTTTGCGCCAATCGTCCGGAAAGGGCGACGTGCGCTCGAGCGGCGTGGTTCGGCCGAGGTAAACGGGAGTGGGCGGCGCTCCGGCGGCCTCGAGCAGACGCAGCACGTTTGCGGCTCCGGACGGCACGTGCGCCAGCCCATCCACCACCGTGATCGCCTCCACCTTCACATCCTTGCGCGCCAGCAGAAATGCGATCGCCAGCAGATCGTCGTTGCCCGCGTCGGTATCGACGATCACGGAAGTCCGCGCGTCGAGGCCGCCGGCAAGCAGGCTCATGATCAGCACGGTGTAAGGCGGGCGCACCCTCCCAGTGTAGTCGGCGCCGGCGCGGTCCGGCGGGCGGAAGCCGTCACATCGGCACGATTACCCTAGGCCGCCCGCGTCAAAATCGCGCGCACCTTCTGCGCGCCGTTCCGGCGGATTATCCGGTCATCCCAGTTCCACCGCCAGGATGTCCTTCCTGTCCCGAAGGTATAACGTGGTTCCAACGAGAACGGGTGGCGTCCACGAAAGATTCGACAGTAATTTCGATTTCGCAACGACTCTGAACTCCTTTGGCGAGGGAACCGCAAGCATCAGGTACCCGTCCTGGTCCAGAGTGATGAGCTTCCCGTCCGCCCACACGAAGGTAGCCTTCTGAATGCTCCGTTCCTGCCAGTAAATCCTGCCGCTGGCCGCGTCTACCGCGCTGAGAATGGCCTGGCTGCCCTTTCCTCCGCTTGTAAAGTAAAGCGTTCCGCTGATCCACATCGCGTTTCCATTGTGCAGCCTCAACCTATTTGAGCTCCACGCCTCCTTGGCCCTGGTCTGAGTTCCGCTGCGCTCGAGATGAATCATCTTTGATCCCGCCCCGTACTCGGCGGAAACGAACAACAGGTTTCCCGGACACCAGACGGGAGTAGCAACGGCGATCCCGTAATCCGCTCTAAACGGGATTTGCCATTGCAGATCCCCGTTATGCGGATTCAATCCGAACACCATCCCGTCCATGACTTCGACCAGTTGTTCGAGACCACCGACATCGATCAGCAGCGGCGACGAATAGGCGTTCGGGATACTGCCCTTTGCCCAGACTACTTTTCCGTCAGCCTGCCGGAAGGCAATTGTGGCCCTGCCTTTGCCCCCGCTCGGGACGATAATCGTATCGCGAAACGCAATCGGACTCGACGCATATCCGTACATCAGGCGCGTCCCGCCGTGGTTCTCCCAGAGCATCTGTGTCCATACGAGCTTGCCCGTCCTTTTGTCCAGGCCTTGCAGCCGCCCGCTCACGCCTGCGGTGAACACGCATTCGCCGGCGACCAGCGGCGTCGAATACGGACCGTTCCCCATCTCCCGAGCGTCGCTTCGGAAAGCCGTGGGCGTCGCCTGCTCCCAGAGGGTTTTCCCGGTCCGGGCGTCGATTGCCGTTACGATCTCCTCTCCCCGCCGCCCGTACATCGTGAACAAGACACCGGCTTCGACCGATGGTGACGAATATCCCTCGCCAAGCGGCCGCTTCCATATCACTTTCGGACCCGCTGGCGGCCAGTTTGTTTTGAGCCCCTTGGCCTCCGCCGTGAAGTTTCGACGCGGACCACCCCACTGCGTCCAGGCCGCGCCATCGGCTTTCGCCGCTACGGCTACTCCTGCCGAAAGCAGAAATGTCCGGCGATTCATTTCGCATTAGACGATTTTCCGCAAAGAAATGTTCCGGGCCGACAACCCGGCGGCTACGGCAGGGCGGGGAAGCAGGAGCAAAACTGTAACTATCAGAAACCAGTGGAATCGAGTTCGCAACTCACCGCCGGACGAGGCGCCTCAACTCCAGTAATTCCGGTCGAGGCTCCGGTACTGCACGGCCTCGGCCAGGTGCTTGGCCGACACACTGCCGGCCCCATCCATGTCGGCGATGGTGCGGGCGAGCTTCAGAATCCTGTCATGGGCCCGCGCCGAGAGCCCCATGCGGCGGACGGCCATCTCCAGGGTCCGCTCTCCCGCGTCGTCGAGCGCGCAATGCTTCCGCAGGACTCGCGCCGGAATGTGAGCATTGTAAAAACCACGGGCCTGCTGTACGGCGCGCGCCGTCACCACACGCGCGCGGATCTGATCGGAGCCGACGCCGTCGTCCTTGCCGCGCAGCTCCTTATAAGCCACCGCCGGGACCTCGATGTGGATGTCGATGCGGTCGAGGAGCGGTCCGGAGATCTTGCCGAGGTACCGCTGGATGATGCCCGGCGTGCAGCGGCATTCACGCGTCGAATCGGCGTAGAAACCGCACGGGCACCCGTGCAGTTATCAACTGTACTTTTGAGCGGGTGTATCGACCGCCCCAGAAGAGGGCGGCATAGATGCTCAGAAGTCCTTTGTCTACTGCAAGGTAGGCGGATCTATAGATCCAGTACGTCGTAGCGTGGTTGACCCGAAAAGAAGACGGTAGCCGAAGAGGCTGCGGGCCACACAACGGGACACGGCGGGATGGCGGCGTTCGGAAGGACGCTCTTGCCGAAGGGAATACCCGAAAACCAGCCGTGTTGGGGATTTGTCCCGGTTCGTTAGGGCCGGCGGCCTTTAAGAGAAAGGTCGCTAAGCCAGGCGGGGCAGAATCCGTACAGGCTGGCGCCGACCTACGCTCGGAAGGCGCCCGTGAAAGTGACCGGCCGACGGCATTTCTGAGGTCGCACGAGCCCTTGACCTAAGGATCGGCGAAAACGGGAACATTCGCTGCTGGCGCCATGAACTTCACCAGAACGGCGACCGAACACCGTCGGTTGGCATCCGCAAGACGAATAATACAGCGAAATGCTTCGGCTGC